>CAZVUP010000007.1:0-58608 GCA_964630365.1 uncultured Muribaculaceae bacterium | reverse complement strand
TTATTGTATCAAAAAGCCGCACCTAGTGGTGCGGTTGAAATTTCAATTTAGGAAATGCTCTTATGAGCATTTTATATTGTTGGCATAACTCCAGGTCCTATTGGTAAACCTATTATGTACCATCCTACTACTAATAAAATCCATGTGATTGAAATAATTAAGAAATATGGTGATATCAGTTTTAACGAATTTTTTATAGTAAATGGTTTTTCTTTTTGTAAATTATACATATTTAAATAACCAATATAAATTGCAAAAGATGCTAGCAAAGGAGTATACCCCTTTGTCATTGAATCAGCAGCACGCATTACTATTTGAGCAAATTGTGGGCTAATATTTGATTGCATAAACATTGGTACTACTACAGGTGAGAATATCATCCATTTACTTGTTGGTGATGTTAATAAGAAATTTGCAATAGCAATTAACAACATAGTTACTATTATTAATGCAATTCCTCTAAGTTCCATATATTCAAGAAGTGATGCTAGCCAAGCAGTTATTATCATACCAATATTACTTTTTCTAAATACTGCTATAAATTGTGATACAACAAATAATAATATTATTATACTACCTATGTTACCAAACTTTTTACTAGCATTTTCGATAATGTCTTTATCATTTTTTATTGATTTACTACTTATTCCATAGGCAATTCCTGAAAGAATAAATACTAATGAAACTAAATAAGAAAAACCATCTTGAAAATAAGAATTATCTCCAAATAATTGTTTTAAATATGTTGTTTCTTTCATATCTAATAGCATTCCTGAAAAAGGAAGATTAGGTATTAATGAATATATAAATATAATAAGTACGATTATGGCCATTACTAGAGCAGATCTAAGACCTTTTTTCTCATACTTTTCTTTCTCTAATTGTTGCTGTTCTGCTTCTTCTACTGTTATCGGATGATATTGTTCTGTTTTAGAAAAATCATCTTCTCTTTTATATTTTCCAACATTTGGACCTATTATTTTTTCTATGATAATTGTACCAACTATTGATAATATAACAGATGCTGCTATTATGAATATCAAATTTGATGTCAAAGCAATATGAGTTTTTGATACTAATAAAGCAGCTTTACTTGTATAGTTCATCAGTGATACTTCCATGGAACCAACAAATATTGATACACCATAACCAAATGCCACTCCACAAAACGCAGTTATGATTCCAAGAATTGGATTTCTATTATTTATAAAATATATTAATGCTGCTAAGGGAATTAATATTGCATATCCTACTTCATTAATCAATGAAGAAATAGTTGCTAAAAAGATTATAATAAAAGTTAATGTTGTTTTTGGAATCTTATTTATATATCTTTTTGTAAAGACTTCAATAAAACCTGTTCCTTCAGCAATTGTCAAACCAATAAGTGATAATAATAGCATTCCTAATGGTCCAAAACTTAAAAAGTTCTTAGCTGCATTACTAATCATAAATTTTAATCCATCAAATGATAACATGTTTTCAACTGTAATAAGTACAGGTTCTAACTCTTTTGTGTTTGGATTAACTACATTATACGTGGCTTGCATTTGAAAAGCCGAAAATATTCCGCTGAGTATAACAGTTAGGAATATTAAAAATAGAAAAACTGTTATTGGGTGAAAATAAAATTTCTTTAGTTTTAGTTTTCTTTTATCCTTCATAATTTTCCTTTCTTTAAGATTTAACTTTCTTTAATTTTTTGTTAAATTCTACTCGTGGTATTAAAACTGTTCTTCCACAATTTAAACATTTTATTTTTATATCAGCACCAACCCTTACAATTTCCCATTCATTGCTTCCACAAGGATGTTGCTTTTTCATTATTACTATTGTTCCTAAGCCATAATTATTATTTTCCATTATGCACCTCTATTTGTTGATATGGTATTTTAATGTTTTCTTGATCAAATTCTTTTTTTATTTCTTTGCGTAAATATCTCTCTACTACAAATTGTTTCATTGGTTCTGTTTCAACTACTACTCTATAAACTACAGCAGAATCAGCCAAATCATTTACACCCCATAATTCTAAGTTTCCTTTTGAATAAGGAATTTTTCCGTTTAATCTAGCAAACAAACTATCAAAAGCTTTTTCTATTTTTTCTTCACTGCACTCATAGGCAATTGAAACATCAACTACAGCTAATGAATTGTTATTACTATAATTAATAATATTATCCATATAGTGATTAGCTATTATTTTAGTTGCTCCTTTAAAATTTCTGATTCTTGTTGTTCGTAGCCCAATAAAAACTACTTCTCCCATAAAACCATCAATTTCTATTGTATCACCTATTTCATATTCTCCTTCAGTAATTATAGAAAATCCTGCTATTAAATCTTTTGCTAAATCCTGAAATGCTAATCCGATGATTGCCGTTCCAATACCTAGACCAGCTAATATTGATTTAATGTTAAAACCAAATACTGATAAAATTGATAAAACTACTAAAATTACGACTATGTATTTTATCAAATTAATGATTAGTACAGTTAGTGTATCTACGCGTTGTTTTTGACTTGCCTTTAAATGATTCTTTCTACTCGTGCTTTTCTTAATTATCTTCTTGAGAAATTTAAAGGCTATTACGCCTATTGCAATATATACAAATGGCAAAATTATCATTTTTAAATCTATTTGAAACTTTGCTATATTTAACATTTTAAACCTCTATATTCATATATTCTAATAATCGATTTAAGTCATTTGTATTAACAAATCTTATCTCTATTTTATTCTTTCTTATTGTTACTTTTGTTCCTAATTTTTCACTTAGCTCATTTTCTAAATAGCTATATTCATTGTCTCTTTTCTGTCTAATTCTTTGGGGATTTGTCTTTTCTATTTCTGGATTACTTGCTAAATTTTCAATATTTCTAACGCTTAATCCTTCATCTATTATTCTATTGGCTAATTGTTTTTGCTCTTCTGGATTATCTAATTTGCTTAATGCTCTAGCATGACCCATTGTTAATTTTTTTTCATTAACTGCTTCTTGAATTTCAAGAGGTAAACTTAAAAGTCCTAACATATTTGTTATATGGCTTCTACTCTTCCCTAATCTCTCAGCAAGTTGTTCTTGGGTAAGGGCTAAAGTATCTTGTAATTTTCTATATGCAGTTGCTTCTTCAATTGCGCTTAGATCTTCTCTTTGTAAATTCTCTAAAAGTGCAATTTCCATCATTTGAGTATCATTGAAATCTCTTATAATTGCTGGTATTTCAGTCTTGCCAGCTAATTCTGAAGCTTTTACTCTTCGCTCACCAGCTATTATTTCATAACCTTTTATAGATTTTTTAACAATTATTGGTTGAAAAACACCATGTTCTTTTATTGAAGTTGCTAATTCTTTTAATGCTGTTTCATCAAAAACTTTTCGTGGTTGGTAAGGATTGCTTCTTAAATCACTTATTTTTAACATTACAATTTCTTCTTTTGGTGTTTCATTAACAATCTTTTCTTCTACTGTGCTATAATCTAATACTTCGCTGTTAAACAATTCCTCTAATCCTCTTCCTAAAGCTCTTCTTTTTGGAATTGTATTTTCTGTTGGATTATTTATTTCCATTTTGTTCAATCACTTCCTTCGCTAAATTTAAATAAGCTTCAGATCCTCTACTTTTTGGATCATACACTATTATTGGTTCTCCGTGTGAAGGTGCTTCTGTTAATCTTACTAATCTAGGAATTATTGTATTATATACTTTTTCTTTAAAAAATTTACGAATATCTTCTACTACTTCAAATCCTAAGTTTGTTCGTGAGTCTAACATTGTTAAAAGTACACCCTCTATATCTAAAGTTGGATTTAATCTTTTTTGTGCAATCATTATAGTTTTTAGTAATTGAGTAATTCCTTCTAAGGCAAAAAATTCACATTGAACAGGTATTATAACTGAATTTGAAGCAGTTAAAGCATTTGTAGTGATTATTCCTAATGAAGGTGGACAATCTATGATAATAAAGTCAAAACTATCTCTTATATCAGCAATTTTATTTTTTAGTTGTTCTCCTCTTTGGAATCCTTTTGTCGTATGGCTTTTTTCATTAAATTCATTATCTAAACCTGCTAAATTGATTGATGCTGGTAAGACATATAGATTTTTGTATCTTGTTTTAATCATCGCATCGGTTATTTTTACCTCTCCAATTAATACTTCATACATACTTTTATCTATCTCGCCTTTATTTATTCCTACGCCTGTTGTTGTATTTCCTTGAGGATCTAAATCTATTAATAATACTCTTTTTCCTAACTCTGCTAATGCTGCGGAAAGATTAATACTTGTTGTTGTTTTTCCTACTCCGCCTTTTTGATTTACTAATGATATAACCTTTCCCATATAATCACCCATTTTCTTTTACTAATTAATTGTATCAAATATTCTCTTTTTTTTAAATGCTTTTATTAAAAAAAGAGGATATTTTAATCCGCTTTTTATTGTTCTTTATCAATTTTAATAATAACTTGGTATGACTTATCAAAATTCATTTCATCTATATCTATTTTTATTCCGCTATTTTTGATTTCTTCTACTAAATTTCTTATTTTGTTTGTTGCATCTTCAACAGAATTTCCGCTTGGTGCTGGTTGTGAATTATTTAAATCAAAGATACTTGAAGGTGGTTGTTGTTGAGGCGTAGTAACTCCAACAGATGACAAATCTGGTGTTTGAAAATAGTCAGATGGTTCTTTTGTATTTTCTTCTGGATCAGTTTTAACAATCTTTTCCGCAGGCGTTATAAAGTCTCCATTAGAAGTCATATTGTTTAAATTTAGATTTAACATATTATCTAAGTCGGCTTCATTTCCATCGTTACTATTAATATTTGTTGCATTTTCTTTTATTTCATTTATATTAACTGTTGGTGCTTGGGCTGGCAGTTCAAAACCATTTGGCGATGTTTCTTCTTCCTCTTCTTCTTTATCTATTTCTCCATAATTAATAAATTTACCCGTAGGCATCTCCTCCCCTTCTGGTGGTGCAATTACCACTTTTCCATAATTTGATTTATCTTCTGGAATCTCTGCTGTTGGTAAAAGTGGACTATCATTAACAAAGTCGTTAGCTGTCGCAACTACTTCTTCCGGTTTAGACACTTGAGGTGCTTCTGGAACTATATTATTTTTTGGATACATTATTTTTATTTCGTCTTCCAAATTTTTAACACTCATTTTGTTGTCTATAACTTTTTTCAACATTTCTTTTTGTTTTTGGGCATCTGGAATATTTAATAATGTTCTTGCATGTCTTTCAGATATCTCTTCTTTTAATAAGGAATCTTGTATTTCTTCAGGTAGTGATAATAATCTAATTTTATTAGCTACTGCTGATTGACTCTTACCCATTGTTTTTGCTAGTTGTTCTTGGGTCATTTGATCAATTTCTAATATTTTTTGATATGTTCTTGCTTCTTCAATTGGGTTCAAATTTTTTCTTTGAAGATTTTCAAGTAAGGCAACTTTTGAACTTTCTTTATCATCTAAATCTCTAACAATAGCCGGTATTTTTGTAAGTCCTGCTAATGCAGAAGCTTTATATCTTCTTTCACCAGCTATTATTTCATATTTTCCATTTACTTTTCTTACTATAATTGGTTGAATAACCCCGTGTTCTCTAATTGAAACAGCTAATTCTTTTAAGGCTCTTTCATCAAATACTTCACGCGGTTGAAATCTATTGGGAATGATGTCATCTAAATATAATTGAACAACTTCGTCCTTTTCTTCTGGAAACATTCTTTTAACCTCCCTCTATTCTTTATTACCCCTATGTTATCATTATAATTTATTTTTGTTTGTCTTTCAATATTTTTTTAACAAAAAAAACATGTTTATTATACATGTTTATTTGTTTTTTAAGACTACTAAACTTCTAATACTTTCTTCTTTTGGAAGACTAAATCTTTCGATATTAACTATTTGGTATCTTCTAGAAAGCTTTGATTTAATTTCAGAATTAAGTTCATTATCAATATTGCCTTTCATAGCAACAAATATTCCATCTTTTTTAACAAGATGCATGGTATAATCAACAAGTTTTTCAATATTAGCTACTGCTCTTGCTGTTACAACATCATATTTATTGTTAAAATCTTCTCCCCTACTATGAATTGCCTCAATATCTTTTAAATTTAATTTTTCTATTACATCATTAAGATAATTAATTCGTTTTTGAAGAGAATCTATTAGTGTTATTTTTAAATTAGGAAAAAGAATTTTTAAGACAATTCCTGGAAAACCTGCTCCTGTTCCTACATCGCACAATGTTTTTACTGTTTTTAAATCTACAACCTTATTTATAGTTAAACTGTCATAAAAATGTTTTAAATATACTTCTTTTTCTTCAATTATTCTAGTGAGATTAATTTTTTTATTCCATTCTTTCAATAATTTGTAAAAACTATTTAATTGCTGGAGTTGATATTCATTTATGTTTATTCCTAGTTCTTCAACAGCTATGATAAATTCTTCTTTATTCATTTTTTCCATACTCCTTTTTTAAATATACTGAAAGTATTGAAATATCGGATGGATTTACTCCACTAATGCGAATTGCTTGAGCAATTGTTGCTGGTTTAACTTCTTTTAATTTTTGTCGTGCTTCACTAGCAATATTTTTAATTTTATCATAGTCTATATCAGCTGGTATTTGCTTCTTTTCTAATTTCAACAATTTTTCTGCTTCCTTATAAGCTTTATTGATATATCCTTCATACTTTAATTTTATTTCCACTTGTTCTTTTATTTCATTATCATATGGGATTTCTTTAAAAATTTCTAAAAATTCAGTTGTTATTTCTGGTCTTTTTAATAATTGATAAAAATTCATTGTTGCTGGAGGAAGAGAAATATTATGATTTTTAAATATTTCTTTTACTTCTGAAGTTATTTTTAAGTTTTGTTCTTTTAACCAAAGTAGACATTTTTCTATGTTTTTTTCTTTTAATTCTAAACGAGTAAGTTGTTCTTTATTAATCAAACCAACTTGATATCCATATTTTCTAAGTCTTTGATCTGCATTATCGCTTCTTAGGATTAATCTGAATTCTGCTCGACTTGTTAAAAGTCGATATGGATCTCTTATACCTTTTGTAATTAAATCATCTATTAAAACTCCTATATATGCTTCATTTCTTTTTAAAATTAGTGGTTCTTTTCCTTCTAGTTTTAAACTAGCATTTATACCTGCCATCAGTCCTTGACAAGCAGCTTCTTCATAACCACTAGTTCCATTTATTTGTCCTGCTGTATATAGATTACTTATTATTTTAGTCTCAAGTGAAGCTTTTAATTGGGTAGGATATATTGCATCATATTCTATGGCATAACCATACTTCAATATTTTAGCATTTTCAAATCCTGGTAAAGAGTGAACCATTAAATCCTGAATTTCTGGTGGCATCGATGTCGAAAAGCCTTGAAGATACATATCATCATAGAATCTACTTTCTGGCTCAATAAATAACTGATGGCGTTCTTTATCAGCAAATCTAACGACTTTATCTTCTATAGAAGGACAATATCTTGGACCTATTCCTTCAATATCGTCTAGTGCACCATACATTGATGATTTACTTAAATTATCTCTAATTATTTTGTGAGTTTCTTCTGTTGTATAAGTTAAATAGCATGGTAATTGATCTTCTAATTTATATTGTGGCTCTAAATCAAAACTAAATGTTAAGTACTTATTATCTCCTGGCTCTATTTTGGTCTTTGTAAAATCAATTGTCTTTTTATCTATTCTTTGAGGAGTTCCTGTTTTTAATCTTTTAATTTCAAATCCATATTCTTTTAACTTATCGCTTAAATGTAGTGATGGCTTTTCTCCGTGTGGACCTTGTCTTGTTCTTGTATTTCCAACTAAAATGTCAGCTTTTAAATATGTTCCAGTAGTTAAAATAACTATTTTAGACTCTATTTTTTCTCCATTTTCTAGTACTACACCTTTTACTGTATCATTATCAATAATTAAGTCTTCTACCATTGATTCTTTTATTGTTAATTTTTCTTGTGATTTTAATGTTTTTAGCATTTCTTTTGGATATGTTATTTTATCTCCTTGTGCTCTTAAAGATTGAACTGCTGGTCCTTTAGCGCTATTTAACATTTTTATTTGAAGATGAGTTTTATCTGCTATTTTACCCATTATTCCACCTAAGGCATCAATTTCCCTAACAACAATTCCTTTGGCACTTCCTCCTATATGAGGATTACATGGCATATCAGCAATATTATTAATATTACTAGTAATTAATAAAGTTTCATGCCCTTTTTTTGCTGAAGCATAAGCTGCTTCACATCCAGCATGTCCTCCACCTACTACTATAATATCTATCATATTTTCACCTTCTTTATTTTCCTAAACAAAATCTCTGAAACATTTCATCTAATAATTCTTCTTCATACGTTGAACCATTTATGGTTCCTAGTTCTTCCCAAATATTTTTAATATCTAATTCAATCATATCAATTGGTATATTATTTTTTATTGCATCTTCTATTTCTGTTATTTTATTTAAACATTTTTTTAAGATACTTATGCTTCTTGAATTACTTAAATATGTTGGATCTTTTGTTTCTAGTTCATTTAATCTGAATAATTCTATAATTTTATCTTTTAATTTATCTATTCCTTTATTTTCAATTATACTTAATTCAACTATTCTATCTTCTTTAATAGATAATTTTCTTCTATCTAATTTATTTTCTAAATCAACTTTATTAATTAACACTAAATACTTTTTGTTTTGTATTTTTTTTAGTAGATCAATAATATCAGCTGTTAATTCTTCATTATTATTTAACATCAATAAAATAAGATCTGCTTCAGCCATTACTTTTAAACTTTTTTCTACTCCTATTGCTTCTATTACATCTTCTGTTTCTCTGATTCCGGCTGTATCTATTATATTAAGTAATATCCCATTAATTGAAATTTGACCCTCTACTATATCTCTTGTGGTACCTGCTATGTTGGTAACTATTGCTTTATCCTCGTTTAATAAAGCATTTAATAATGAACTTTTACCAACATTTGGACGACCAATAATTGATGTTTTTATACCTTCTTTTATAATCCGACCATTCTCTGACTCTTTTAAAATTCTTTCTATTCTTTCTCTTAATTTTTGAAGTTTTGGTATTAATATCTCACTTGTAATTATATCTACATCATCATATTCTGGATAGTCAATGTTAACATTAATATTACTAATAACCTGAACCATTTCTGACCTTAATTCATCTATAAGTGCTGACGTCTTTCCATCTATTTGATTTACTGCCATTTGCCTTTGTGTTTCTGTTTTTGCATCTATCATATCCATAACAGCTTCTGCCTCTAGAAGATCTATCCTGCCATTTAAAAAAGCTCTTTTTGTAAATTCTCCTGGTTCTGCTAAACGACAACCATTTTCTAACAATAATTCTAGCACTTTGTTTGTTGCAGCTATTCCTCCATGGGTATTAACTTCAACAACATCTTCTGTTGTAAATGTTTTTGGTGCTTTCATTACAGAAACTAAGACTTCATCTATTATTTCTTTATTATCAATAATGTGACCATAATTGATACTGTGAGTTTTTACCTTTCTTAAGTCTTTTCCTTTAAAAACTTTATTCACTATTTCTATAGCGTCTGTTCCACTTACGCGAATTATTGAAATAGCTCCTATTCCTTGAGCTGTTGCAATGGCACAAATTGTATCGTTCATAGTCCCACTTCCTTTTTACCGGCATTATTATATCATAATTATTTTAAATATACTATTTATTTTTTCCATATTAATCCATATTACTATAATATTATCATTTATAATATGCTTATTATTTGTTTTTTCTTTTATTTAAATGTAAATAGTGTAAAAAAAAGAAGAAATTAATCTTCCTTTGGTTTTATTACTACACAACGATTTGGTTCTTCGCCTTCACTTTCTGTGTAAACTTTTTTGTTATTAGTCAAAATGTTATGAATAATTCTTCTTTCATAAGAATTCATTGAATCTAATTTTACTGCTACTTTTGTTTGAGCAACTTCTCTGGCAATTTTTTTAGCTAATCTTTCTAATGATTGTTCTCTTTTTTCTTTATATTCATTAACATCTATAACAAATTTATAATTTTTTCCTAATTCTGTGTTTAAATATTGACTAACTATTGTTGATAAAGCTTTTAAATTTTTTCCATTTTTTCCTATTAATAAAGCATCATTATCTGAGAAAATTATATATTTTGGTACTTCATCTTTGTTTTTAACCTCAATATTTACATTGTATCCCATAGCTTTTAATATTTTTAGTAAATAATCTTTTATTCCTTTTACTACTTCTCGTTTTTCTATAACTTCAATTTCGACTTTTTTACTTTTAAACAAACCACCTTTAGTTGATTCTTTTTCTTTTATAAATAAATTTTCTTCAACCTCTTGTAATTCTTCTTTAGCCAATTGAATAGCTTCTTCTTTTGTTTTTCCTATATAATTATGCTTTTCCATATGTTTTTTTACTCCTTTTAACTAATATATTTTGACCTATAGTAAATAAATTAGATGTAACCCAGTAAATTCCTAAACCCGTTGGCATAAACATTGCTGTAATAATTATCGTTATAGACATCATAATTGGCATCATTTTCATAGTTGGATCATCAGTATTTCCCGCTGAATTTAATTTAAATGAGAAAAATGTTGATGCTGCTATTAAAAGCATTAAAATTGCATAAGCATAAAATGTTGTTCCTGTTATTCCAACAGATGGGGTTGTTCCTAACTGTAATCCCAAAAATTTATCTTCAAATATTACTGGTGTTCTTTGAACAGCTTCAAAAAAAGCTATAAATATTGGTAACTGGATTAAAGCAAATAAACATCCTGACATTGGACTTATATTATATTTTTTATAAACAGCCATCATTTCTTGATTTTGTTTTATCATTGACTCTTGATCTTGTTTATTAGCATATTTTTTTTGAATTCGGTTTAATTCAGGTTGAGCTTTTTTCATCATTTCTGATTGCATAGCTGTTTTTTTGGTAATAGGGAAGGCAATTAATCTAATTGCTAAACTGATTATTATTACTGATAAACCATAATTTTTAACAAATCTTCCTAAAACTAAAAGTATATATGCTAATGGTTTAACAAAAAAACTAGTCCATAAACCTTCATATTTACCTGAGGTAATTTTAAAATCTTTACATTCTGGTAATTTATCAAGATTTACCTTATACTTTTTATAAATATTAGCTGTTTTTTCATTTGTTGGCTTACAAATTATATTTTTTGTTAATGTTTGTCCTGTTGCTTCATTTTTTACTGGTTTTTTATCGCTGTCTACTAATGTTTTTGTACAACCTGTTGTTAAAAGTAATAGGGCAAGTATTATTATAATCTTTATTTTTCTTTTATTTTTTTTCATTTTTATAATCCTTTCTTCTTGTTATTCATTAAGTTGAAGAATTCTTTTTGTAATAAATCATAAGGTTTCTCTAATGCTTCTTTCCTTAATATTATAATATAATCTGTTGAATTAATATAGACTTTTTTATAATTATCTATTATTGATCTTAGTTTTCTTTTATATTTATTGCGAAAAACAGCATTACCTAATTTTTTACTTACTGATATTCCATATCGATCATATGATAAATTATTTGGTTTTAAATGAATTACATAATACTTATTTTTAAGACATTTACCATTTTTAATTATATCTTCAAATTCCCATGATTTTTTTACAATTTCTTTTTTTTTCATTTTATCAATCCCTTTATAGTAAAAAACCACTGTATATCAGCGGTATTTTATTTGCAAAGTACTTTACGACCTTTACGACGACGACGATTTAAAATATTTGTTTTTTTACGTGCGAAAAAACCAAGTCTTTTTGATTTTTTACGATTGTTTGGTTGATATGTTCTTTTCATTTGTTCCACCTCCAGACATAAATCTACATTATTATAATAATAAGAATAGAAATTTGTCAATTAAAACTTATAATTTTACCAATATTTTGTTATTATTAACATTTTTCACAAGTCTGTTAATATCTTTATCTACAGGTGTGATTAAAATTTTGTGGAAAATGTGGAAAACTAACTTTTTTCCTTATTTTTCGACAAATTATCTGTTGATAATTCTGTGGATAAGTAGTTGAAAAAAAAATTTGATAATTTTATGTTTCTTTTTTTTTTAATTTAATGTAGAATAAATTTTGTTAATGATTCTTGTGGGGAGATGGTTCGATGAATGTAGATATTATATGGTCTAAAATTCTTAATCAAATAAAAGACGAACTGACCTCACTTTCTTATAATACTTGGTTTGCAGATACAGAATTATATAAATTAGAAGATGGTAAAGCTTATATTATTGTTCCAATGCCAATTCATAAAAAACATTTGAATGATAATTATTATGAGCTTATTTCTAATAAATTGAATAATGAACTTGGTTTTAATTATGATTTAGTTCTTACATTAAAAGAAGAAATAGAAGATAAAATAATTCCTAAAAATTTTAATAACCAAGAAAAAGAAGAAAAAATAAATAATAATAATATTAATTCTAATTTAAATGAGAAATATGTTTTTGATAATTTTATCGTTGGGAATAGTAATAAATTTGCCCATGCTGCAGCGCTTAGTGTTGCTGAAAATCCAGGAAAAATGTATAATCCATTATTTTTATATGGAAATAGTGGATTAGGTAAGACTCATTTAATGCACGCTATAGGTAATTACATAACTGAAAATTCAAATAAAAGAGTACTTTATGTTACTAGTGAACAATTTAGGCAAGATTTTGTTCAGGCAAATAGAAAAGATGATTCAGGTACAAATTTCAATTATATTGAGTTCTTTAAAGATAAATATCGAAATATTGATGTATTAATAATTGATGATATTCAATTTTTAGGAGGGGCAGAAAAATCCCAGGAAGAATTTTTTCACACTTTTAATAACTTATATAATGATAGTAAACAAATAATTATTTCATCTGATAGATCACCAAATGATTTAAAATTATTAGCAGATCGTTTAAGAACAAGATTTACTTGGGGATTACAAGTTAATATATTTCCCCCAGATTTTTCACTCAAAATGGAAATTTTAAAAAAGAAAATAATTGCTGGTAATTTTGAACAAGATATTCCGGATGATGTAATAGAATATATTGCTTCGAATATAGGTCCTGATGTTAGACAATTAGAAGGTTCAATTACTAGAGTTTTGGCATATTCGGCAATTTGGGGTGGTAAGGAAATCACTTTAGACTTAGCAATTGATGCTTTACAAGATTTTATTAGTAAAGGAATAGGGGAAAAAGATGAAATATCAAGAATTCAAAAGATTGTTTCTGAATATTTTCAAATAACGGTTGAGGATATAAGAAGTAAAAAAAGAAGTTCTAATATTTCATTTCCACGGCAAATTGCTATGTATTTATGTAGAACAATGACTAGTGAGTCTTTTCCGAGAATAGGAACAGAATTTGGGGGAAAAGATCATACTACAGTAATGCATTCAGTGGAAAAAATTGAAAAAGAGATTAAAGTTAATAAGGATTTAGCAAATATTATAGAAAAATTAAAGAAAGATATAGGTATTGTGTAAAAAAATGAATTATACCTATATTTATCCACAATAAAATTAATGCTAAATCCATGAAATTTAAGAAAATTATTAACTTATTAACTTTTTCCACAGTAATAATATAAATAAATAAAAAGAAAGAAGGAATATAATATGAAATTTTCAATTAAAAAAGAATTATTATTGGAAGCTTTAATTAAAGTATCAAAAGCTATTTCGACAAAAAACTTAATTCCAGTTCTTGCTGGTATAAAATTTGAATTAAAAAAGAAGAAACTAACATTAACTGCTAGTGATAATGATATTACTATTCAAACTATTATTGAAAGTGATAATTTAGAAGATTTTAAGATAGAAAATGAAGGTAGCATTATTATACAAGGAAAATATATTTTAGATATTGTTAGAAAACTACCTGAAGAATATATTAATTTAGAAGTTATAGATGAATTGAAAATACTTATTTATACTGAAAATAGTGAATTTAATCTTAATGGAATTAGCGATAGTGAATATCCTAATATAAGTTTAGAAGAAAGTAAGAAAAAAATAGATATTTCTGCAGGAACTTTAAAAAGTATTATTTATCAAACTGCTTTTGCATCTTCTAATGAAGAAACTAAACCTGTTTTGACAGGAATTAATTTTAATATTGTTGGTGATGTTTTAGAATGTAATTCTACGGATTCTTATAGATTAGCTAGAAAAGTTATTAAATTAGCTAAAGAATCAGAAGAAAGTTATAATATTGTAATACCAAGTCATAATCTTTTAGAATTTACTAAAATTTTAGGTGATGATGATGCCAATGTTGAAATACATGTTTTTAATAATAAGGTATTATTTAAAACAGGTAATTTAAAATTTGAGTCTAGATTAATCAATGGTACATACCCTAATACATCGAATTTATTACCAGAAGATACTTTGCTAGTAATTAGTACAAATTTAAATAGTTTATATAGTGTTATTGATAGAGTTAGTATTTTAACAAGTGATAAAGAAAAAAATATTGTAACATTAGAAACAAGTGGTAATACTTTAGTTTTAAGAAGTAGTTCTGCAGAGATTGGTCGTGTTGAAGAGAAGATGAATATTACAAAAAATAATGATGAAGACATAAAAATTTCATTTAGTGCTAAATATATGATGGAGGCTTTAAAAAGTTTTTCAACAGAAACTGTGGATTTGCATTTTGTCGGGGAAATAAAACCAATTCTAATTAAATCGACAGAAGATGAGTCTTTAACACAATTAGTTTTACCTATAAGAACATATTAAGAGGATTTTCCTCTTTTTTTGTGGATATTTTTTAATTTTGAGTAATATATAAGTAGAAAAAGATATATTTCGTCATAAAATGAGCTTTTTCGACAAAAAAATATGTTATAAAAATTTTGAAAGCACTTGAATTGCTTTCGATAGGGGGAAAAATTATGAAATATGAAATTAGTAAAGGAACATTAGCGATTGTTCCAAATGAAAATGAAGGAAGTGTTGTATATGAGGATGATGAGAGATATATTATTGATCAGAAGCCTTTTTCAATAATGGAAGATAGTTGTAAATACTTTGGGAGTACATATGAAGGTAGAAAAAATGGTGCAAGAGAAATATTAGGGGCTGAATATAAAGTTCCAATAGTTATTGAAGATAGCAATAATTTAATCGTTTTTCCAACGACATCACCTATGGCGGATGATTGTGTTTGGATATCATTAAAACGAGTAAAAAAAATAGAGAAAGTTGAGAATAATTATACAAAGGTTATTTTTGATAATAATAAAGAATTAATTGTTGATTGTTCTTATAGAACGTTTGAAAATCAATTATCTAGGGCATCTCGATTAGATTTAATATTAAGAAATCATAAAAATAGTTAAAAATAGTTAATTTAACTATTTTTTTAGTGTATTTAAAGCTCATTTATGCTATAATAGGTATGTGTGTATAGGAATACTGTATAGGGGATAGGTGAAGCGTATGAGTCGTTTTTATGGTTTTAAATGAAAATTAGTAAAATTAATTTAGTTAATTTTAGAAATTATTCAAAGATTTCTGTATCATTGGGAAAAGGAATGAATATTTTTGTAGGAAATAATGCTCAAGGAAAAACTAATATTCTTGAAGCAATTATAATTTTAGCTTTAACTAAATCACACAGAATTGGAGTTAATCCTAATTTAATAATGTTTAATAAGGATAAATGTAGAATTAGTGCGACAATAAAAAAAGAAAAGATAATATCAAAACTTGAAGTTGATATTTCACATGAACAAAAAAAATTATGGATTAATAAGACAGAAATAAGAAGATTAGCTGATTATATTTCTTATTTAAATGTTATTGTTTTTACACCAGATGATTTAGAAATAGTAAAGGGATCTCCTAATGTTAGAAGAAATTTATTAAATATTCAGTTATCTCAGATTTCAAAAATATATTTAAAAACATATAATGAATATAATAAGTTATTAAAGACGAGAAATGAATATTTAAAAATATTATTTAATAATAGTATAGCTGATTCTAATTATTTGGATGTTATAACTGATAAATTAATTGAAAAAGCAATTATAATTTATCAAAAAAGAAAAGAATATATAGATTTAATAAATATATACATAGATAATAACTATCATCAAATTTCTTCAGAATCAGGTATTATTATTAAATATTTGCCAAATATCGATTTTGATGATTATGATTCGGAATCTTTAAGGAAAAAAATGAAATATACGTATAAAAAATATTATTTGAAAGAATTAAATTATGGTATGACTATATATGGCCCACATAGAGATGATTTTATATTTAATTATCAAGGACATGATTTAAAAAATTATGGTTCACAAGGGCAGCAAAAATTAGCAATATTATCATTTAAATTATCTGAAATAGTTATATTTAAAGAATTTTGTGGAACTAATCCGGTTTTATTATTAGATGATATTTTTAGTGAATTAGATATAAATAAGAGAAATAAGTTATTAAAGATGATTTCAAATGATGATATTCAAAGTATTTTGACTACAACAGATTTAAAAAATATTAGCAAAAAGTATTTAGAAAATGCAACAATATTTAAAGTTGAAAACGGCAAAGTTGAAGGAAAGTAGGTTATTTAAATGAATGAGGAAAAAGTTAACGTAGAATATAATTCATCGTCTATTCAAGTTTTAGAAGGTTTAGAAGCTGTAAGAAAGCGTCCTGGAATGTATATTGGAACTACTAGTTCTAGAGGACTTCATCATTTAGTTTGGGAGATTGTTGATAACGCTATTGATGAAGCACTTGCTGGATATTGCTCTCATATTGAAGTTACTATTGGAAAAGATAATAGTATAACTGTTAAAGATGATGGTAGGGGTATACCTGTTGATATTCATCCTAAAACTGGAAAAAGTACAGTTGAAACTGTTTATACAGTATTACATGCTGGTGGTAAATTTGGTGGTGGAGGATATAAAGTTTCTGGTGGACTTCATGGAGTAGGTGCTAGTGTTGTTAATGCCTTAAGTGATTGGTTAGAAGTAAGAGTATATAAGAATGGTAATGTTTATTATCAACGATATAGTCATGGTGGGCATGCTGAAGATGAACTAAAAATTATTGACAAATGTGATGAAAATAGGACTGGAACAACAGTAAAATTTCTTCCAGATGATGAAATTTTTACGGAAACTACAGTTTATGATTATGATATTTTAAAAAATAGATTAAAAGAATTAGCTTTTTTAAATAAAGGATTAAGAATATCATTATTTGATGAACGAGAAGCTGATAAAAAAGATTCTTTTTACTATGAGGGTGGTCTAGTAGAATATGTTCAAATGCTTAATAAAAATAAAGGTCCTATTCATGAAACAATAGTTGATGTTGAAGGTGAAGAAAAAGATATTAAAGTTGAAGTAGCATTACAATATAATGAGACATATAATTCTAGTATTTATTCATTTGTTAATAATATTACTACACCTGAAGGTGGGACACATGAAGATGGTGTTAGAAGAGCGTTAACAAGAATTTTAAATAAATATGCTTCTACTAATGGAATTTTAAAAGAAAAAGATGATCCTCTTACTGGTGATGACGTAAGGGAAGGTCTTACAATGATTATTTCAATAAAGCATCCAAATCCACAATTTGAGGGACAAACAAAGACAAAATTAGGAAATAGTGAGGTTAGAGGTATATCTGATAAAATATTTTCAGCTGCTTTTGAAAGATTTTTATTAGAAAATCCAGATCAAGCAAAAATTATTGTTGATAAATCTATGACGGCTAGTAGAGCAAGAGTAGCTGCAAAAAAAGCTCGTGAACTTACTAGAAGAAAAGGTGATTTAGATATTACTAATTTCTATGGAAAATTATCTGATTGCAAGAGTAAGGATGCAAGCATTAGCGAAATATTTTTAGTTGAAGGTGATTCTGCAGGTGGTTCTGCTATAAAAGGAAGAGATTCAATGACACAAGCAATTCTTCCTTTACGTGGAAAAATTTTAAATGTTGAAAAAGCAAGATTAGATAGAGCGCTAGGTAATGAAGAGATTAGAACAATAATAACTGCGTTTGGAACAGGTATTGGTGAAGAATTTGATTTATCAAAACTTAGATATCATAAAATAATTATTATGACAGATGCAGATGTTGATGGCAGTCATATTAGAGTTTTATTATTAACTTTATTTTATAGGTTTTTTAAACCTATTGTTGAAGCAGGACATGTTTATGCTGCACAACCTCCATTATTCTGTATTAAACATGGAAAAACTATCAAGTATGTTTTAAATGAGGAAGAAAGAGACGAGTATTTAGCTACATTATCTCCAAATACTAAATATGATATAGCTCGTATGAAAGGTTTAGGAGAAATGGATGCTGAGGAATTAAATGAGACAACAATGGATATAAATAAGCGTGTATTAAGACAAATTACGGTAGATGATGCTATTGCTGCTGATGAGGTTTTTTCTAAGTTAATGGGTGAAGAAGTAGAACCACGTCGTGAATTTATTGAAACAAATGCTACTTATGTAGAAAACTTAGATATTTAGGAGGGTTTTAGATGGACAGATTAGAAAAAAATAATATTGTAAAAGAAGTTCAAGATTCGTTTTTAGAGTATTCTATGAGTGTTATTGTAGCTAGAGCTCTACCAGATTTAAGGGATGGATTAAAACCTGTTCATAGACGTATTTTATATTCTATGTTTGAATCTGGTTATACTCCTGATAAACCTCATAAAAAAAGTGCTCGAATAGTTGGAGATGTAATGGGAAAATATCATCCTCATGGAGATTCTTCAATATATGAAGCAATGGTTAGAATGGCTCAGGATTTCTCATATCGTTATATGTTAGTTGATGGTCATGGTAATTTTGGTAACATTGAGGGATATGGTGCTGCTGCAATGCGTTATACGGAATCGAGATTATCTAAAATTTCTTTGGAATTATTAAGAAACATAAATAAAGATACTGTTAATTTTGTTCCTAATTTTGACGAAAGTGAAAGAGAACCAGAAGTATTACCTTCTAGATTTCCTAATATATTGGTTAATGGAACTACGGGTATTGCAGTTGGTATGGCTACTAATATACCACCACATAATTTAAGTGAAGTAATTGATGGATGTGTTGCTTACATTGATAATCCAGATATTGATCTTGATGGTTTAATGAAATATATAAAGGGACCAGATTTTCCTACTGGAGCTATAATTCTTGGTAATAGTGGAATTAGAAAAGCTTATGAAACTGGTAGAGGTTCCATTACTATACGTAGTAAAGCAACAATTGAGGAAAGTAATGGTAGACAGCATATTATTATTGATGAAGTTCCTTATGGTGTTAATACTTTAGAATTAAAAAATAAAGTAGCTGAATTAGTTCATAATAAGATAATTGATGGTATTGCTGATTACCATTCAGATTTAAAAAATGGTATTAAGATAACTATTACTTTAAAAAAAGATGCTAATGCACAAGTTGTATTAAATAAGTTATATAAACATACATCTTTTCAAACTACATATGGTATTATTTTCTTAATGTTAGATCAAGGAGTTCCAAAAACACTTGGTTTAAAAGAAATTATTGCTAAATATATTGATTATCAGAAAGAAGTAATAATTAGAAGAACTAAATTTGATTTAGATGTTGCTGAAAAAAGAGTTCATATCTTAGAAGGTTTAAAAATAGCTTTAGATAATATTGATGCTGTTATCAAAATAATCAGAGGCGCTAATTCTGATGAAGATGCACGAAATGGCTTAATGAATAATTTTGGTTTAACAGAAATTCAAGCAAATGCTATTTTAGAAATGAGATTACGTCGTTTAACAGGCTTAGAGCGTGAAAAAATAGAAAATGAATTAAATGATTTATTAAAGACAATCGCTGAATTAAAAGCTATTTTGGCTAGTGATGAAAGAATTCTAGGTGTAATTAAAGAAGAGTTGCTTGAAATTAAACAAAAATATGGTGATGAAAGACGTACAAATATAGATATGACAGCAATAGAATATATAGAAGATGAGTCTTTGATTCCAGAAGAAGATATTATTATAAATTTAACTAACAAAGGATATATTAAAAGGCTTAGAGCTGATTCTTATAAAACTCAAAATAGGGGTGGAGTAGGTATAAAAGGTATTTCAACAAATGAAGAAGATTTTGTTGAGCATTTAATTTCAATGAATACCCATGATTATATTTTATTCTTCTCAAATATGGGTCGAGTATATAGGATGAAAGGTTATGAAATTCCTGAGTTTTCTCGACAATCAAAGGGTTTGCCTATAGTAAATTTATTGCCACTTGAAAAAAATGAGAACATTAGTTCGATAATAAATATCAAACGCGATGATGATTTTACTAAATATTTAATGTTTGCTACAAAGAATGGTATTGTTAAAAAGACACCTATCGAAGAGTTTGATAATATTAGAAAAAGTGGTAAAATAGCTATTGTTTTAAAGGAAAATGATGAATTAATAAGCGTTAAAAGCACTTGTGGAAAAAATGAAATTATTATAGGAGCAAGCAATGGTCGACTTGTTAGATTTAATGAATCAGAAATACGTTCAATGGGTCGTAGCAGTTCTGGAGTAAAAGGAATAGATCTTGATGGTAGTGTAGTTGTTGGTGCTGAAGTTGTTGAACAAGGTCATTTAGTATTAATTGTTACTGAGAATGGTTATGGAAAACAAACTGTGGTAGATGAATATAGACTTACTCATCGTGGTAGTAAAGGTGTTAAAGCACTTAACGTTACTGAGAAAAATGGAATGATGGCTTCTTTAAAATGTTTGAGACCTAATTCAGATTTAGATTTGATGATTATAACTGATAGTGGTATTACTATTAAACTTCCACTTGATCAAGTATCAATATTAAAGAGAGCTACGCAAGGTGTCAGATTAATTAATCTTAAAGATAATCAGAAAGTATCTACTGTTGCACTTGTTGAAAAAGAAAATAATGATGAAATTGAATAATACGCGTAAATTGTATTATTCTTTTTTTGTTAATAATTATTGTTAGAATAATATAGTTTCACGTGAAACATAGATGGGAAATATTTCCTGGGAAATAAAATGAGTTGTATAGTTTCACGTGAAACATAGATAAAAAATATTTCCCGGGAAATAAAATAAGTAATATAGTTTTACGTGAAATATAGATAGAAAATATTTCCCGGGAAATAAAATGAGTTGTATAGTTTCACGTGAAACTTAGATAAAAAATATTTCCCGGGAAATAAAATAAGTAATATAGTTTCACGTGAAACATAGATAAAAAATATTTCCCGGGAAATAAAATGAGTAGTAAAGTTTCACGTGAAACATAGATAGAAAATATTACCCGGGAAATAAAACGAATAATGTAGTTTCACGTGAAACATAGATAGAAATTTTTTATTTAAAACAAAAAATAATATAGTTTCACGTGAAACGTAGTTGAAATAGTTTACTTTTTTAAATTTTTATATTAGTATTAGTTTGTGCAATGAATGTGTCTGAAATAGGTCAGGATTGGAAAATAGCAGCCTTAAGGACCAACATTCATGTGCACTTTTTGTTTATGGTGATGTTTATGGAAAATAAATTTATGGATTTAGCTTTTGAACAAGCAAATAAAGCTTTTTTGAATAATGAAGTTCCTATTGGAGCTGTAATTGTCAAAGATGATGTTGTTGTTTCTGTCGGATATAATCGTAAAGAATATTCGAATTCAATTTTTTCTCATGCAGAAATTATTGCTATTTATGAAGCTGAAAAAAAACTGAATAATTGGCGTTTAACTGATTGTGATTTATATGTTACTTTAGATCCATGCCCAATGTGTGCTAGTGCTATTAAACAATCTAGAATACGGAATGTATTTTCAGCATTATCTAACTCAGATGTTAATAATGGTTTAATAATTAAAAAAATTTTTAAAGCTGATACTACAAATCCTTCTGTTAATTTTTATACTAATCTTTATGTTGCTAAGGCTAAAGAAAATATGAATTCTTTTTTTAAAAAACAAAGAAAAAAATAGTTCTTTGTTTTTTATATGATATAATACACATGGGAGTGATTATATGTATCAAGCTTTATATCGTAAATATCGTCCTAAAGATTTTAATTCTGTTGTTGGTCAAGATATGGTTGTTAAAACACTATTAAATTCAGTTGCTAATAAAACATTTACTCATGCTTATATGTTTTTTGGTCCTCGTGGTACTGGTAAAACAACTGTATCAAAAATATTTGCTAGAAATATCAATTGTTTAAGTCCTAAAAATGGTATTGCTTGTGAAAAATGTGCAGCTTGTAAAGTTTCTTTTTCTAAGGATTGCATAGATATAATAGAAATTGATGCAGCTTCTAATAATGGAGTTGATGAGATAAGAGATTTAAAGAATAAAATTTCTTTGGTTCCTAGTGAGTTAAAATATAAAGTTTATATTATTGATGAGGTTCATATGTTATCAATAGGAGCTTTTAATGCATTGTTGAAAACATTAGAAGAACCTCCAGAACATGCTATATTTATATTAGCAACAACGGATCCTCAAAAAGTTCCTGATACTATTGTTTCTCGTTGCCAATGTTTTTCTTTTAATAAAATATCTTCAGAAATCATTACAAGAAGACTTGTGGAAATTTGCAATTTAGAAAAAATTGATATTGATAATGATGTTCTTTCTAATATATCTTTATTATCTGGTGGTGGACTTAGAGATGCTTTAGGAATGTTGGATAAGGTTATTTCATATTCTAATGGCAAAATTACAATGTCTGATTTTGCCGAAGTTAATTCTATTATTATTGAAGAACAATTAATTGATTTTTTAGATTCTATATGTACGGGAAATATTTCTAAATTACTATGTATTTTGGATGAGTTTGATTCTAAAGGAAAAAATTTAGTTCAGATTTTAGTACAATTATTAAATTATATACGAAATATAATTGTTGATTATTATGTAAAAGCTGAAAATAAATTTAAATATTCTATTAATTTATTATTGGATTTAGCAAGTTATATAAACGAAAATATGTTCGATATCAAAAAAAGTGAGAATATTAGAATTTGTGTTGAAATTTTCTTGCTAAAATTCATTGATAATAAGGTTCTATCAATTAATGGTACTTATAATAATTATGATAACGAGACTTTATCAGAACAAAATTTTGTTGTGGAAAAAGAAAAATTTAATTCTTCAGTAGATTTAGTAGAAACACCTGTTGTTGCACAAGTTGATGTTTTGGATGATAAATCTAATATTAATCATATAAATACAGGGGATAGAAGAATTTTGAATATTCTTGATATAATGAAAGTAAGGATTAATAATACACTTGCTGGTGCAAATAAGCAATTATTGAAAGATGAAATTGAAAAATTTGAAAAACTTAAAGATTATACTTTTGATCAAAAAATAGGTTACATTGTATGTGCTTTATTAGATTCAAAAGTGAGAGTAGTTAGTAAAGATAGTATTATAATCAGTTTTGATTATGATTCTACTGTTGAACAAAATTTAAATATTTTGAATAAATTATCAGATACATATAATAAAATTACTGAGTCTAATAAATTAATTGCAATAGTATCTGATGCTGAATGGAAAATAATTAAGAATAAATATATAAATGATATAAAAAATGGTATGAAATATGAATTTCAAAAAGAACCTGAAGTTATATTTGAAGATTTTGGTAAAGATGATATAATAAGTAATAATGCAATTGATCTATTTGGTGATATTGTTGAATTTGAATAAAGGAGAGATTATTTATGAATATGCAAGCTATGTTAAAACAAGCACAGGCTTTACAAAAAGATATGATGAAAGCTAAAGAAGAAATAGATAAGACTGAGTTTATAGGTGAAAGTTCTTTTGTTAAAGTCATTCTTAAAGGAACAAAAGAAGTAGTTGATGTAACTATTAATGCTGATTCTTTAGATAAAGACGATATTGAAGCATTGCAGGATATGTTGATAGTTGCTTTTAATGATGCAAGTAAAAAAGTAGATAAAGAAACAGAGAAAAAAATGAGTAAATATGGTAATATAACAGGATTATTTTAAAGGTTTTTATGTATCCGGATAGTATAAAAAATTTAATAGAATCATTTAAATTTTTGCCTGGAATTGGTGAAAAAACAGCAGAAAGATTAGCTTTTTCAATTCTTGATTTGGAGGAAGAGCAGGTTGAAATGTTTTCTTCGAGTATAAATGAAGCTTTTACTAAAATTCATAATTGTTCTATTTGTAATGTTTTAACGGATAATGAATTATGCTCTATTTGTAATGATTTAACACGAAAAGCTAATATTCTTTGTGTTGTTGAAGATTCTAAAACTGTTTTTTTATTTGAAAAACTAGGTATTTTTACTGGAAAGTATCATGTTTTAGATGGTTTAATATCTCCACTTGATGGAATAAATCCTGAGGATATTGGATTAAATAAACTATTGGATAGGATTAATTCTGAAAAGTATGATGAAATTATTTTTGCATTTAAACCGAGTATTGAGGGAGAAACAACAGCTCTTTATATAAAAAAAATTTTAGATGGTTTGAATATTAAAATTACTCGTTTAGCTAGTGGAGTTCCTATAGGTGCTGATATCGAATATGTTGATAGCTTAACGCTTGAAAGAGCATTAAATGATCGGAAAAATATTGAATAAATCTTTTTTTGCTTGAATATTTTATATTGGTGATGATTATTAATAAATTACTATTTGTATTAAAAAAGACTATTTATGCAGCTTTTTTGATTTATGGGTATAATATTTTAGCTATTAATTTTAATTTGATACTACCAATTAATTTAATTAGTTTGTCTTTTGTTTCTTTTTTTGGATCTGCTGGTTTATTTGCTTTAATAATATTTAAATATTTAATTTTATAAGATTGGTTTGTGATTTTATGAAAGAGAAATCTATTATTAAGAAAAATTATATTGATTATGTTAATAAAATTATAAAAAACGATAAAGCTTCTCATTGTTATCTGGTAGAAATTGACAATTATGATGAGGATCTTAAGTATGTTTATGATTTTATAAAAATGATTTTATGTAAAACATTATATGAAAAATTACAAGATTCTGATAATAGTATTATTAAATTAATTGATTCTGGAAATTATCCTGATATTATGGTGATTGAACCGGAAGGTAATGTTATTAAAAAAAGTCAATTATTGGATCTTCAAAAGGAGTTTAGTAATAAATCTCTTTTAGAAAATAAGCGTATATATATAATTAAAAATTGTGAAAAGCTAAATTTAGCTTCTGCTAATACTATTCTTAAGTTTTTAGAAGAACCTGAAGAAGATATTATTGCTTTTTTGCTTACTAATAATCGATATAAGATTATTGATACTATTGTATCTCGATGTCAAATACTGAATTTGCGTGAAGAAAAATCATTAGATGATTGGAATGAAGAACTAATAGATTTAGTTAAAGCAGTTTTAAAACCTGAATATTTTTATAAAAAATATAATTATTTTTTGAATAATATCATAGTAGATAAAATAGTTGCAAATGATAGTTTTATTAAAGTTGAAAATATTATTGTCTCATATCTTAATTATAAATATAAAGCTGATGTGGATAATCCTATTTATAAAGTTTTTGATGGTATCTCTGATGAGTCATTAATATCCAAAATTTCTACTATTGAACAAGAAATAAGTAAATTAGATTATAATGTTAATTATAAGTTATGGCTTGATTGTCTTTTTTCAAAATTGTCTATGGGAGGTTAGTTTGTGGAAGTTGTTGTTGTAAGTGTTGAAAAAATGAAAAGTATATATTATTTATCACCAAATGGTTTAAATTTAAAAATAAATGATTTGGTTGTTTTTGATTCTGATAATGGATTATTAATTGGCAAAATAAAAAAAGAAGCATACGATGAAAAGAAAGATAATTTAGATTTACCTCTTAATAAGATTTTGCGTGTTGCTACTGATTCTGATTTAGAACAAGATAAAAGAAATCAAAAAAATGCAACAAAAGCCTTATTGGAAGCAAAGAAAAATAGTAAATCATTAGATTTGGATATGAATTTTATTGAAGCTTTTTATTCTCTTGATTGTTCTCAACTTGTTTTTTTATTTCTTTCAGATACTAGAGTTGATTTTAGGGAATTAGCCAAAAAACTTGCTTCAAAATATAAGACAAGGATTGAATTGAGACAAGTTGGTGTTAGAGATAAAGCAAAGAAAATTGGTGGATTAGGTCCTTGTGGATTATTTTTGTGTTGTAATTCATTCTTAACAGATTTTAACAGTGTTTCAATAAATATGGCTAAAAATCAAATGCTAGCTTTAAATCCTTCTAAAATAAATGGTATTTGTGGTAGATTGTTATGTTGTCTTGGTTATGAAAATGAAACTTATTCTGAATTGAAAAAAGATTTGCCAAAGATTGGTTTGGTTACAGAAACAGAATTTGGAATGGGAAAAGTTGTTTCAATTGACATATTTAAAAAGAAGTATTCAGTTGATTTAGGCGAAAAAGGAATTGTAGAATTTTCTAAGGATGATGAATAATGGAGAGACTTGACGATATACTTGGTTATAATAATTTAAAAATTTATCAAAATTCTTCATATTTTTCATTTTCTTTAGATAGTATAATTTTAGCAAATTATGTATCAATTAGATTGAGAGACAAATTTATTGTTGATTTTTGTACAGGTAATGGGGTAGTTCCACTAATATTAAGTAGACGTACTAATAATGAAATTTTAGGCGTGGAAATACAAGATAAATTAGTCAAATTAGCACTTAATTCAGTTGAATATAATGGTTTGGATGATCGAATTAAAATTATTTGTGAGGATATTAAGGAATTTTCTAAAAAAAATACTGATAAATTTGATTTAGTTTTGTGTAATCCACCATATTTTAAATATTCTGATAAAAGTACAGTAAATCTTTCATATGAAAAAATGGTTGCTCGTCATGAAATTTTTATTGATTTAGAAAATCTATGTATCTGTGCAAAAAAAGTTTTAAAAGATCATGGTAATTTTTGTTTGGTTCATCGAAGTGATAGATTAATGGATATTTTAGCGGAATTTAGAAAAAATAATATTGAACCAAAAAGAATAAAGTTCATTTATGAAACTGTGGAAAAAGAGTCTTATCTAGTATTAGTTGAAGGTCAAAAATGTGGTAAAGTTGGTTTAATAGTAGACAAGCCTTTAATTCTATATAATTTAGATGGTACTATGACTGAGGAATACAGATTATTGCAAGAAGAGGTGAGAGTATGATTCAAAAAAGTTATAATGATACTAATGCTTTATATCTAATACCAACGCCGATTGGTAATCTCGAAGATATTACTATTAGGGCTCTTAATACTTTAAAAATGGTTGATGTTATTTTGTGTGAAGATACTCGTGATACGGGAATTTTGTTGAATAATTATAATATTAAGAAAAAATTGATTAGTTGTCATGAATTTAATGAAGAAAAAATCATATGTAGTGTATTAAATATCCTTAAAGAAGGTAAAAATGTTGGATTGGTAACTGATCAGGGTACTCCAATAATAAGTGATCCTGGTTATATAATTGCTAAATCTGTTATGTCGAGCGGCTTTAATGTTATTAGTTTACCTGGAGCCACAGCTTTTGTTCCAGCTTTAACTTCTTCTGGAATAGAACCATCACCATTTATTTTTTATGGTTTTTTAAATTCTAAAAAAAATAAACAGATTACTGAGTTGAATAGTTTAAAGAATTATAAATATACACTAATCTTTTATGAATCTGTTCACAGAATTGAAATGACATTAAATAATATGCTTAAGGTTTTTGGTGACAGACAAATTTCTATATGTAGAGAATTAACAAAGATTCATGAAGAATTTTGTAGAGATAAAATTAGCAAAGTCTTACCCTTAGTTTCTGATATGAAGGGTGAATTTGTAATTGTTGTTGAAGGAAACAAAGATGTAATTGATTATAGTAATTTAGATGTTGTTGATCATGTGAAACTTTTTGTAGATGAGGGATTAAGTGAAATGGAGGCAATTAAAAAAGTTGCTAAAGAAAGAAATGTTTCTAAATCTATAATTTATAATGAATATCATAGTAGGAAGTGATTTGATGAAACTTATTGTTGGTTTAGGTAATCCAGAAAAAAAGTACGAAAATACGCGTCACAATGTTGGTTTTGCTTTTGTGGATTTTTACCTTAAATACAGGAATATAAATGAAAAATGGCATAAGAATTTTAATGGATTGTATATTCAAACTATAATAGATGGAGAAAAGGTGATTTTTTTAAAACCTCAGACATATATGAATCTTTCTGGAATTTCAGTGCGAAAAGTTATGGATTATTTTAACATAGTAGAAGATGATTTGTTGGTTGTAAGTGATGATTTAGACTTGAAGGTTGGTAATTTTAAAATTAAGCCTAATGGTTCTAGTGGTGGTCATAATGGTTTAAAAAATATATCTGAAAATTTATCATCAGATAATTATAAGCGGTTGAAAATTGGTATTTCTAAAGATACTAATATTGATACTAAAGATTATGTTATCAGTAGCTTTTCTAGGGAAGACTCTGAAGTAATAGAATCATTATTTGAGCAGCTTTGCTTAGTAATTGATGATTATTTTCACTTGCCATTTTCTGATTTGATGAGTAAATACAATAGAAAGAATCGGTGATATAGTGAAATTTTTTGATGAATTAATTGATTTAAAAATTGAAAAAAACATGGGTATATGTAATATGACCGATGAATTTTTTTGTTTTTTAATTAATTATATAAATAGGACAAATAATAAAAATATATTAATTGTAGTTAATAGTTTGTTTGAGGCTAACAAATTATACAATTCGCTTAGTTTATATAATAGAAATGTCTATTTATTTCCTATGGATGATTTTTTGACTAGTGAAGCTTTGGCTATGTCTTTTGACTTAATGGCTAATAGAATGGAAACTTTGAATAAGACTTTCACTTCTGATGGAAAAGTAATTATCACAAATTTAATGGGTTATTTAAGATTTCTTCCATCTAAAAAGACTTATGAAAGCTTCATCTATGATCTAAAAGTTGGTGATATAATATCACCTAAATCATTATCAGAAAAGCTTATTATGGCTGGTTATTCAAGAACTACTGTTGTTAGTAAGACTGGTGAATTTGCTCTTAGAGGTTTTGTGATAGATGCATTTTTTGTTGATGATGATAATCCAACTAGAATAGAGTTTTTCGATGATGAAATAGAGTCAATTCGTCAATTTGATGTTGAAACTCAAAAATCTATTTCCAATATTTCAACTACTACAATAAAGCCTTTTTTTGAGTTTTTAACTACTAAAAATGTTTTAGAAGAACATTTTGGCAAACAAAAATATCTTCAATTATATGAAAATGTTGAAAATATAGGAGATTATTTGGATAATCACTTAACTGTTTTTAAAGATTATGATCAACTTTGTATTTCTTATAGAAATATTCTTAATGAGACTATTGATTATCGTGCTGAAAAAGATTTATCTTTTAAAAATGATTATTTTTTTGATTTTAATAGTAGAAGAGAAGAGTATCCTATATATTATTCTTCTTTGAATAATTTAAATTCTAATGAATATGTTAATAAATTATATAGTTTTGATGTTAAAACTATTAATAATTTTAATGAAGATTCAGAGGCAATTAATGATTTTATAAGAAAAGCACTTAGTGAAAGTAAAACAATTATTATTTGTTTAAAAAAATATCAAATAAGGAGTTTATTAAAGCATTTACCTTTTAAGATAAATGAAACTACTTTTGATAACATTAAACTAAATAGTATAAATATAGTTGAGGGAAATATAAATAAAGGTTTTATTTATAAAAATTTTATTTTGTTAACTGCATATGAATTATTTAAAATTAATGATCATAAAAAGAAGTATAATACAAAATTTAAATATTCTACTACAATTAGTGATATTAATAAATTGAATATTGGTGATTATGTTGTTCATAATGTTCATGGTATTGGTATATATAATGGTATTAAAACTTTAGAATTGAATTCTGTTGTAAAAGATTATTTAGAAGTTTTATATCAAGGTACAGACAAAATATATATACCTGTTGAAAAAATAGATTTACTTACAAAATTTTCTAGTCGTGAAGGTGTCGTTCCTAAAATTAATAAACTCGGTGGAACTGAGTGGCAGAAAACTAAAGCTAGAGTTTGTTCTAAAGTTACTGATATGGCTGATAAATTAATTAAGCTATATGCGGAAAGAGAGTCAAGAAAAGGATTTGCATTTTCAAAAGATTGTGATATGTTAATAGATTTTGAAAATGATTTTCCATATGAATTGACTATTGATCAAAAGAGGGCAATTGCACAGATAAAAGATGATATGGAAAAAGCTGTTCCTATGGATAGATTACTTTGTGGTGATGTTGGTTTTGGAAAAACAGAAGTTGCTTTTGTTGCAGCATTTAAAGCTATTCTCGATTCGAAACAGGTACTATTTTTATGTCCCACTACAATTTTGTCTAATCAGCATTATGAGAATGCTTTGAATAGATTTAAAAATTTTCCTGTTAATATTGGATTATTAAATAGATTTACTTCTCCAGGTGAAGCTAGAAGAATAATAAATGGATTAGAAAATGGTACGATTGATTTACTTTTTGGTACTCATAGATTATTAAGTGATGATATTAAACTAAAAGATTTGGGTTTATTAATAATTGATGAAGAACAGCGATTTGGTGTTGCTCACAAAGAAAAAATAAAGCAGTATAAGACGAATGTTGATGTTCTTACATTAACTGCTACTCCTATCCCTAGAACTTTACAAATGTCTTTGGTTGGAATTAGAAGTTTGTCATTAATTGAAACGCCTCCGATTAATAGATATCCTGTTCAGACGTATGTTATTGAAGAAAATAAGCAAATACTTAAAGATGCAATTTATAAAGAGTTATCTCGTGGTGGTCAGGTATATCTTCTTCATAATAGGGTTCAATCAATAGATGAAGTTGCAAATAGGATAGAAAATTTAGTTCCTGATGCTCGTGTTGGTATAGCTCATGGTCAAATGAGTAAATTGGAATTAGAAAATACTATTTATGACTTTGTTAATTATAGATTTGATATTTTAGTATGTACAACTATTATTGAAACTGGAATTGATATACCTAATGTTAATACGATAATTATTCTAGATGCTGATCGTTTTGGATTAAGTCAGTTATATCAAATCAGAGGAAGAGTTGGTAGAAGTGATAAATTTGCCTATGCATACTTAATGTATCAACCTTTTAAAAATTTAACTGAAACTGCGATTAAGCGACTAAATGTCATAAAAGAGTTTACAGAACTAGGTAGTGGTTTTTCTATTGCAACACGTGATTTATCTATTAGAGGAGCCGGAGATATTCTTGGTAGTGAACAGGCTGGTTTTATTGATAGTGTTGGAATAGATTTATATCTTAAAATGTTGAATGCTGAAGTTAATAAAATTAGTAATAATTTAGATGAAGTAGATGAAGATAATGAAGAAAGCAAGCCATTATTAAATGTTTCTACGCATATTTCAGATAATTATGTTGAGGAGACAGATTTAAAAATCGAAATTCATAGAATGATTAATTCTATAGATTGTTCTGATAAATTTAATTCTGTTAAAAGTGAATTGGAGGATAGATTTGGAAAACTTGATGAGTCTTTAATAATTTACATGTATGAAGAATGGTTTGAAAAACTCGCCGATAGACTGTCGGTTACTCATGTTAATCAACTAAAAAATTCTATTGAACTTATTTTTCCAGAAAAAATTGTTAAACAAATGGATACCGAAGAGGTTTTTATGGATGCTTTTGAGATTACTAATATGTTTAGATTTATTAGTAGAGGTACTAATTTAGTAATAGTTTTAGATATCATTAAGCTTGATAAACATCCTATATACTATTTAGTTTCGCTTTTAGAAAAAATTTCTTCTAAATTAAAAAACAGTATTGACTAAAGCTTTTTTGCTTGCTAAATTTAAGATACTAGGAGAGTAAAATATGGATGATGAAATTATTGAACAAATAAGACAACAGCATGTGGATAATTATAGGAATGGTATTTTAGATATAATTGATAATAATTCAAAAGCTTTAGTTGAAGATATTCAAACATTAATTAAAAAACCACCACTAGAAGCTATGGATATTATTAAGACTAAATTTTTATCTTTAGCAAAAAAAAATAAAATTATTTTGAATACTATTGAACTTGATAATATTTTAGATGAATTTAGAGGTCATTTGTTTGAAGTAAGCACAGAAATAGGGAAAATGCGTGTTAAAAGTTTAAATGACATAGTTAATAATACAAAATTAGATGATAATAATGTTATTAAAATAAATAAAAAGCATTTTGTTGATATTAACAAGGAAATGAAAAAGAAATTTAAAACAGAGTTTTCATCAGCTATTGATAAATTTTCAGATAGTGTTATTATTGTTTTTAATTCTGATTTAGATGATAAAATTAAGGAAGAAATTGTAAAAGATTTAATTAAATATATAAAGGGTAATTATTTTAAACAATTACTTGATAATTTTGATATTAAAATTCTTGTTAAAGATACTACTTTAATTAATAGTGTAAAAGAACAATCTGAAAGATATCTATTTACTTTAAATAATTCGCGTGTTCTTAATGATTTAGATAATTAGTGTTGATTTTTTATAAAATGCTATGTTACAATAGCTTCATGCTTTAAATGTGTTGATGAAGAGCTAATATAATACTATTTATTACAGAGAACTCGGTTGGTGTGAAAGAGTATAAATATTTATATTAGTATGGCTTCTGAACTTTTATATCGATATGTAGGTATAAACGTAGATAGGCGTTAACTATTTAAGTGTATAATAATGATTATTATAAAATAAGGTGGTACCGCGATTAATTCGTCCTTATATTTATAGTAATTTTTTTTTGGAGGGATAAAAATGGAAAAAAAGAAATATTATATTTCAACGGCAATTGCTTATACATCTGGTAAACCACATATTGGAAATACTTATGAAATTGTTTTAGCTGATGCAATTGCAAGATTTAAAAGGTTACAAGGCTATGATGTTTATTTTCAAACTGGTACTGATGAGCATGGAGAAAAGATAGAAATTAAGGCTAGAGAAGCTGGAATGACGCCTCAAGAGTTTGTGGATGAGAAAGCTGCTGATATTAAAGAAATATGGGATATTATGAATACCAGCTATGATAGGTTTGTTAGAACAACTGATCCTCATCATGAAGAAGTTATTCAACATATCTTTAAATACATGTACGATAAAGGGGATATTTATCTAGGTAAATATGAAGGATGGTATTGTACGCCAGATGAGGCTTTCTGGACAGAAACACAAGTTGTAGAAAACGAAGATGGGGAATTAGTTTGTCCTGAATGTGGAAGACCAGTTGAGAAAAAATCAGAAGAAGCTTATTTCTTCAAACTAAGTAAATATCAAAAGCAGTTAGAAGAACATATTGAATCTCATCCTGAGTTTATTCAGCCGATTGCACGTAAAAATGAAATGATTAATAATTTTATTAAACCAGGATTACAAGATTTATGTGTTTCAAGAACATCATTTAAATGGGGAATTCCAGTAGATTTTGATCCAAAGCATGTTGTTTATGTATGGCTTGATGCTTTATCAAACTATATTACTTTTCCAGGTTATGATATTGATGGCGGAACTGACGAATTTAAATATAAATGGCCAGCTGATTTGCATTTGATTGGAAAAGATATTATTAGATTTCATACTATTTATTGGCCTTGTTTCTTAATGAGTTTAGATGTACCACTTCCAAAGCAAGTTTTTGGACATCCATGGTTAATTATGAGTGATGGTAAAATGAGTAAATCTCGTGGAAATGTTATTTATGCTGATGATTTAGTTAATGAATTTGGTGTTGATGCGGTTAGATATTATTTCCTTCATGAAATTCCTTTTGCTAGTGATGGAGTGTTTACTAGAGATTTATTAATAGAACGAATTAATGGTGATTTAGCTAATATTTTAGGTAATTTAGTTCAAAGAACTATTTCTATGGGTAATAAATATTTTTCTGGAAAAGTTTCCAATAAGAAAGTAAAAGAAGATGTTGATAATGCTTTTATTCATAATATAAATAGACTTTATGATAAAGTATCTGAAAAAATGGATCAGTTGCAGATAAGTGATGCAATTAGTGAAATATTTAATGTTTTACGTGCAAGTAATAAATATATTGATGATACAACACCATGGATACTAGCTAAGGATGATAGTAAAAAAGATAGATTAGAAACAGTAATCTATAATTTATTAGAATCAATAAGAGTTTGTGCTGTGTTATTAGAACCGTTCTTAACAAAAACAAGTGAGGAGATATTTAAGCAATTGAGTAATTCAGTTAAATCATTTGTGTTTGAAGAAGATAATAATTATGAATTAGGTACTCCTAGTCCATTGTTTATGAGAATTGATAATACTAAGTAAGATGCTTTTAGCATCTTTTTAGATTAGAGGTGATTAGATGTATATTGATACTCATTGTCATTTATCAAGGGATGATTATGATGATATTGATTTAGTAATTAAAGAAAATATAAACAATCAAATTGATAAAATAATTGTTTCTTGCTGTGATAAAGCATCTATTATTGAAGGTTTAGCTATTTCTTTAAACTATGAAGATATATTTTTAACTCTTGGTTATCATCCTAGTGAAGCTAACGATATTAATGAAAATGATCTTCTAGAGTTGGAAAAATATTTAAAAAATGAATCTAAAGTAGTTGGTATAGGAGAAATAGGTCTTGATTATCATTATGGTAAGGAAGATATTGATAAGCAAAAGTGGCTTTTTAGAAAGCAGTTAGAAATTGCACAGAAGCTTAGTTTACCTGTTGTTATTCATAGTAGAGATGCTACGCTTGATACAATTAATATATTAATGGAATATCCAGGTGTTAAAGGTGATATTCATTGTTTCAGTGGAAGTATTGAAATAGCAGAAAAATATATTTCTATGGGATATAAGTTAGGAATAGGTGGAGTAGTTACTTTTAAAAATAGTAATTTATATAAAGTTGTAGAAACAGTTGGAATAGATAATATTATTTTAGAAACAGATAGTCCTTACCTTACACCAGAACCATTTCGTGGAAAGAAAAATTCATCAAAATATATTCCTTATATTGCTAAAAAAATCGCAGAGATTCTTTCTATATCCGTTGAAGAAGTCGGATTCAGAACTTCTAAGAATGCTATTAACTTGTTTGACTTGAAATGATTTTTATGATATCTTAAATGTAATAATAAGGAAGGGTTGGAGGAGTTGATATTTTGGCATTAAAAACTAGAAAAAAGGTTATAATATTCGTTATTATTATGTTGTTGATTGTTTTACTGTTATTGTTTTTGATTCCTATTAATAAGAAAAAGTCAGCATCACCATCTTTTCTCTATCATGTTGATTATGCACCATCTAATTCAGTGGTAATTAAGAATATATTACCAGTTGCTGATTCTTTAGGTAAGACATTCGATGGAAGTGGTACTAAAGAAGGTGTTCAGGGATATACGGAAATCACCATTAGTAATACAGATAAAGTTAATCATGAGTATTATATATTAATTGATAAGCAAGATAGTGATTCTGAAATTAATGGTTATTATGTTAAATTTTATTTGACAGATAGTAATGATTCTCCAATTGATGGTTTTACTAGTAATTTGGCTCCAGTATATGATGATTTGTTAATATCAAAAAATAAGCCTAGTAGTCGTATTTTGGGAAAGGTTGCTGTGAATGCAGGTGATAAAAAGACATTTAAAATTAAATCATGGTTGGCTGATAATTATGTTGTTTCACTTAAGGAAGAGCAATTTAAATATATGGTAGATGTTATAGAAGAATATTAAGGAGTTATTATGAAAAAGAAATTAACTAAAAAATTTTGGATAATATTAATTTGTATTTTTTGTGTTTTTATAACTTTGGTTGCTGTTGGTTATCATGCCTTTAGTAATAGAACTAAGAAAGTAGTAGAGAAAGAAGAAAAAGGTGGTAAAGTTACTTTAAATTATTCTACAAATGTAAATGGTTTGAGTATAGTAGGTGCTACTAAAATAGCAGATGATGTTGCTATGAAGGATATGACTGCTGGAAAATATTTTGATTTCTCTATTGATGTTGATATTTCAAAAGCAAATAGTGTTGAATATGAGATTTTTATAACAAAAGATGTAAAAAATTCAAATATTTCAGATGATGATATAAGGATTTGTTTAGAAAAAGAGAAAAGTGGAACATATACTCAAATTTTGAAACCTACTAAGTATACTCCTTTAAAAAAAGAATCTGAGTTAGGGAGTAAAAAAGGAAGTATGATTTTGAATTCTAATAAGACCTCAAAATCTGTTACTGAAAATTATAGACTAAGATTATGGTTATCTGATACAAGTTTACTTGAAACTGGAAATTATAGTGTAAATGTATTTGTTGTTGGAAAGGCTACTTAATAGTGTAAAGTCTTTCTTTTTTTTGGTGAAAAAATAGTTTTTTTATTTTTAGTATATTATAATTAGTTTTAGTAGGAGGCTTCTGAATGGTACAAGAGATTTCTAAATCAAAGTATATGACTAATTTTATTGCTAGAGCATTCTTTATTGCTATTGTAGCATTCTTAGTTTTAATTGGCCTTTTATTAGCTATTTATTTTGTAGATTTACTAGTGAATAAACAAACTGGTAAAACAAATAAACCGTTGTTTGGGGCTTATGTTATAGTGACACCTAGTATGGTGCCAACTATTAATGTTAATGATGCAATTGTTATTAGAAGGTTAGATAGAGATCAATATGCTGTTGGTGATATTATAACTTTTGATTCACCTAATATGAATTATCAGGGATTTACAATAACTCATCGAATTATAAACAAAGTAAATGAAGCTCTTGGGACTTCTATTTATACGACAAAAGGTGATAATAATTCAATAGCTGATCCTGATCAAATTAAAACTAATGCAATATATGGGAAGGTATTTTTAAAATTACCAAAGTTAGGTTATATTAAGAAGTTTTTCTCTAAACCTATTAATTTTGTTTTAGCAATTATTATTCCAGCACTAATTCTTCTTATTTATGATGGAAGCCGTATATTTTATATTTCAAAAGGTAAGAAAAGAGAATAATATTATATTGTTTTCTTTTTTTTATTATTAGTTTATAATATTTTAAGTTGGTGATAGTATGGAAAAATATGATGTTAATTTTAAAAAAAAATATGGACAGAATTTTTTGAAAGATTCCAATATTGTTAAGCGAATAGTTTCTGTAAGTGATATAGATAAAGATTCATTAGTTATAGAAGTTGGTCCAGGTGGTGCAATAATGACTAGAGAATTGGCAGCAGTTGCTGGAAATGTATTAGCATATGAAATTGATAATGATTTGTCAGATGAGTTAAATAAAAAACTTTCTGACTTTGATAACGTTGATATTATATTCCAGGATTTTTTAACTGTAGATTTAGTAAAGGATGTGTCTAATTATTCTTATAAAAAGTTATTTTTCACTAGTAATGTTCCTTACTATATAACTACTCCTATTATTTTGAAAATAATAAATAGTGGTCTGAAATTTGAAAAAATTGTTATGATGGTTCAAAAAGAAGTGGGAGATAGATTTACTAGTTTGCCTGGAAATCGTGAATATGGCTCAATAAGTGTTTTATTAAACTATTTTTATGATGTTAAGAAAGAATTTTTTGTTTCAAAAAAGCAATTTATTCCTGAGCCTAAAGTTGATAGTGTAATTGTCTCATTTACTGATAAGTCTGAAAAATTGTCCCTTGGAAATTTTGAGTTTTTTGAGAAGTTACTTCGAGACTCTTTTCAATTTAAACGTAAAAATATAAAAAATAATTTAAAAAAATATAATATGGATATTGTTGAAAAGGTATTAAAGAAATACGGGTATGATCTAAGTGTTAGAGCGGAAATGCTTGGTTATGAGATTTTTGTTGATCTAGCAAATGAACTATTTGAAAATAGGTAGACTATTTTCTTTTTTTTTGCATATAAATTCATAGGAGATGATTTTTTGAACTTAAAAAAAGGAGACTTAGTTAGTAGGATATCTCATAATCATGATGTGGTATTTAAAATTATTGATTTTAATGAAAATAAAGTTTATTTAAGTGGTGTCAATATTAGATTATCGGCAGATGCTGATATAACTGATTTAGTATTAGCAAAAGATGATGAACTAGATGATGATAAAATTATTGAGCGAAATATTAAAGATTTAACAATCGATAGGGATAATTATTTTTATTTGCCGGGAAAAATTCTTCATATTGATGGTGATGATGATTATTTAAATAGGTGTATGAATTTTTATAAAAGTATGGGGATTAAAGCAAATGGTTTAACTTTAGAAGAAGTAGATATTTCTTCTAAAATTTACGATTTAGTCAAGGATTATCGACCTGATATTTTAGTTATTACTGGTCATGATGCATATTATGAAAAAAAGAATGATAAAACAGATATAAATAATTACCAAAACTCTTTAAATTTTGTTTCAGCTGTTAAAGAAGTTAGACGTTATGAAAAAAGTCAAGATAAATTAATAATAATTGCTGGAGCATGTCAGTCAAATTATGAAGAATTAATAAAAGCAGGAGCTAATTTTGCATCTAGTCCAAAGAGAATTAATATTCATGCATTGGATCCGGCAATTATAGCTTCGGCTATAGCTTTTTCAGATAAAAATAAAAGTATCGATCTTATAAAAATGATAGATAAAACAAAATATGGTAGTGATGGTATAGGCGGGATTATAACAAACGGAACAATGTATGTGGGGTATCCAAGATGACATTAGAAAAAATAAAAAAATATATACTTAATAACAAGGGTATTTTTCATTGTTTTAGATATAAAGGTTCTAGAAATCAAATTGAGGAATTTGAAGGTACTATAAATAATTTATATCCTGCTATTTTTACGATATTAACAAAAGATTTTAGAGTTCGATCATTTAGTTATAGTGATTTTTTAATTGGTAATATTGAGATAGTTGATAAGAATAATTAACTTTATTTATAAATGCTTGATTTTTATTATTAGTTATTATAAAATTATTTTATAAAGTTTTTTAATGCTTTATGAGGGAGGAAAACTATGAAGATTACATCTGTAAATGTACGTAAAATCGAAAAAGAAGGTTCTCGTATGAAGGGAATTGCATCTGTATTATTGGATGATAGTTTTGCAGTACATGATATTAGAATAATTGAAGGAGATAATGGTCTATTTATAGCAATGCCTAGCCGAAAGACAGCTACTGGTGGATACCGTGACATAGCTCATCCAATTAATCCTGAAGTTCGTTCTATGTTTGAAGAAGCTATTTTAGAAGCTTATGAAAATGCAGAAGAAGTAGAAGAAGATGAAGAATAAAAAATAGATGCTAAGGCATCTTTTTTTGTACTAAAAAAAATTAATATTCATATTATTCATTAGGAGGAATAATATGGATAGAGATAGTTCAAATGTTAACAATTATAATCACAGTATAAGTTTGCTTGAAAGAAAAACTTTAGTAATAACAGGTGTTAAAAGGCTAGATAATTTTGATAATTTACATTTTCTTATTGATACGACTATGGGACATATGATTATTAAAGGAGAAGATTTAGAATTAATAAAATTAGATACTTTGGCAGGAAATGTAACTATTAAGGGATCAATTAACTCTATAAATTATGTTTTAGATTCTAATAAAAAAAGTAGTGAGGAAAGTGTTTTTAGTAGGCTATTCAAATGATGAATTTAAAAATACAAATAATTAGTTTTATTGTTTCTTTTTTCTATGGGATATTTCTTTTTTATATTTTTAAAATTTCCCACAGACTATTATTTATAAAAAAGAGGATATTAAAATTTATATATAATTTTTGTTTTTGTATATTTTTATCTTCTTTTTATTTTTATATTCTTTACTATTTAAATGGCGGTATAGTTCACTTATATTTCATTTTATTAATATTATTTGGTTTTTTATTAACGTATAGTTTTACAAAGAATTGATGTAAATTGCTGTAAAATAATGTCGGAAGTGTTTTTCTAATCTCTTTTTAGATGTATAATATAGAGTGAGAAGGTAGGTGAATGTGATAATGCGTAAAAAGAAGAATATTAAACAAAAGAGAAGAATTTTCTTTTTAGGTTTTACGTCAATTTTTATTATTGCTTCAACTACTTTTACTATTGGTAAATACTGGATAGAAATATATGAGAAGTATCAAGAGAAAAAGGGTTTAGAAAAAGAACTATTAAGTCTAAAGGAAAAAGAAGAAGAATTGGCAGTAGATGCTAATAAATTACAAAACCCTGATTATATTGCTAGATATGCAAGAGAAAAATACCTTTATTCCAAGGATGGAGAATTTATTCTACAAATTCCAGAAGATTAAGGCTTTTCTTTTTTTTGTTCATTTAATTATTTTCTTATGGTATAATTATTCTGGTTAGAGGGAGGAGTTATGAATAAAATTACAGATAATTTTAAATTTAAGACAGAAGACCGAATTGTTGTTGGCTGCTCCACTGGACCAGATTCAATGGCATTGGTAGATATGTTGTTGAAAATTAGAAAACAATATAAATTATTTTTGGTAGTTGCACATGTTAATCATAATGTTAGACCGGAAAGTAATGAGGAAGAATTATTTTTAAAAGATTATTGTGAAAAGAATGATTTAGTATTTGAATCTATGAAAATTGAAGAGTATGGTGATGATAACTTTCATAATGAGGCTCGAAATATTAGATATATGTTTTTCGAAAATATAGTTAAGAAATATTCGGCTAATTATCTTATGACTGCTCATCATGGTGACGATTTGATTGAAACGATTTTAATGAGGATGGTTCGTGGTTCTAATTTGAGTGGCTATGGTGGTTTCAAAAAATGTGTTTTGATGGATGGTTATTATTTGGTTCGACCATTGTTAAATTATACGAAGAAAGAACTAGAAGATTATGATATATCAAATAATGTTAAATTTTATGTTGATAGTTCCAATTCAAAAGATAAATATACTAGAAATCGTTATAGAAAATATATTTTGCCTTTCTTGAAAGAAGAAGATCCTAATGTTCATCTTAAATTTATTAAATATAGCGAGGTTATTAATGATGCTAGTAGATTTATTAATAAAGCAAGAAATTCAGCACTAAAAAGAGTTTTGAATGATGATAAAATAGTAATTGATAAATTTTTGCTTGAGGATGAGTATTTACAAAAAGAAATACTATATTATATGTTAGAATCATATTATCACGACGATTTAATTTTGGTTAGTGATAGACATATAGATCTTATTATGAGACTCATTAAAAGTAAGAAAGCAAATGCAGTTGTTAATTTACCTAATGAAGTGTTAGCTAGAAAGAATTATAATTATTTTGAGTTATTGAGAGAAACTAATTTTATCACTAGTTATGAGGTCGAATTTGATAATTATGTATCACTACCAAATAATCATTCTATTGAGAAAACTTCGGAAACAGCTGATAACAGTAATAATATTTGTAGACTTAATAGTAGTGAAATTACATTGCCATTAATTGTTAGGACTAGACATGTTGGTGACAAAATTAAAGTTAAGGGTTTAGGTGGCTCTAAAAAAGTTAAAGATATTTTTATTGACAGAAAGATGTCGCTTGGAAATAGGGATATTTGGCCTATAGTTGTGGATTCTAGTGGTCAGATTGTGTGGATTCCAGGAATAAAAAAATCTAAATTTGACAAAAAGAAAACTGAAAGTTATGATATAATATTGAAATATAAATAAGGAGGAAATTATGAATAATAAAATAGATAAAAAAACGTTGAAAAGAGGATTATTACCATATTTATTTTTATTCATTATAATGCTTGGAGCTTTTTATGTTCTTAAAATTGGAAATAAAGTGGTTAATGATTTAAGTTATGATGAATTTGTTGATAAATTGGATAGTGGTGAAATCACTGAACTTCAAGTTGTTGCTAGAGGTAGTGGATATACTTATGAAGTTAGTGGAACACTTTCAAACTATAAAGATAATGAAAGTTTTTCGTCAACATTACCTTTAAGTGAAGAAGTAATGAAAAAAATAGTAGCAGCAAGTGATGAACAAGAATTTAAATTAACTGTTAAACCTGATCCTGATTCATCTTCATTACTTTTAATATTGGTTAATGTATTGCCTATTGTTTTATTAGTTGGCGGAGCTTTTTGGTTTTTTAATAAGCAATTAGCTGGTAATAGAAGTTCACTTGATTTTGGAAAAAGTAGAGCGCGTCTAAATAGTGATGATAATAAAGTTACTTTTAAAGATGTTGCTGGATTGAAAGAAGAAAAAGAGGAAGTTAAAGAACTTATTGATTTTCTAAAGAATCCAAAAAGATTTCAGAAATTAGGTGCTAGAATTCCTAAAGGTGTTTTATTAGTTGGTCCTCCTGGTACTGGTAAAACTTTGCTTGCTAAAGCAGTTGCAGGAGAAGCAAATGTTCCTTTCTACTTTATTAGTGGATCTGACTTTGTTGAATTGTTTGTCGGTGTTGGTGCTAGTCGTGTTCGTGATATGTTTCAACAGGCAAAGAGAAATGCACCTTGTCTAATTTTTATTGATGAAATAGATGCTGTTGGTCGTCAAAGAGGAACTGGTCTTGGTGGAGGACATGATGAAAGAGAACAAACTCTTAATCAATTATTAACTGAAATGGATGGTTTTGGTGCTAATGAAGGTATAATCATTATTGCTGCAACTAATAGACCAGATGTACTTGATCCAGCATTGCTACGTCCAGGAAGATTTGATAGACAGGTAACTGTTAACTTACCTGATGTTCGTGGACGTGAAGAAATATTAGAAGTTCATGCAAGAAATAAAATATTGGCAGATGGTATAACTTTACAGAATTTAGCAAAAAGAACTCCGGGATTTAGTGGTGCGGACTTAGAAAATTTACTTAATGAAGCTGCATTACTTGCAGTTAGAAGAAATAAAAATGAAATTACAATGAGTGAAATAGATGAAGCAACTGACAGAGTTTTAATGGGACCTGCTAAAGTTAGTCGTAAGTATAGTGAAAATGATCGTAAATTGGTTGCTTATCATGAAGCGGGACACGCTGTAATTGGTATTAAATTAAAGAATGCTAGTGATGTTCAAAAGGTTACAATTATTCCTAGAGGTTCTGCTGGAGGATACAATATGATGGTTCCTACAGAGGAAAAATTGTGTTCGACGAAAACTGATTTGTTAGAAGAAATAACAGGATTACTTGGAGGAAGAACAGCGGAAGAGATAACTTTTGGAGAAATAACTACGGGAGCGCATAATGATTTTGAAAAAGCTACTAAGATTGCCAGAGCTATGGTTACAGAATATGGTATGAGTGATTTAGGTCCATTACAATTTGAACAAGCATCGGGAAGTGTTTTCTTAGGAAGAGATTATAATAAACCACAACATTTTTCTAATGAAGTTGCAAATGAGATAGATATGGAAATGCGTAAGATAATTGATGATTGTCATAAAAAAGCGCATGAAATTATTAATAAGAATAAGGCATTACTAAAACTAATTGCTGAAACATTGTTAGAATATGAAACTCTTACTAAAGAACAAATTGATTATTTAGTTGAAAATGGAAAAATGCCAGAAGAGGATGAAAGTAATCTTGAATCTTTATCTATTACAAAATTGAGAGAAATGGCTAAAGAAAAAAATATAAAGAATTATTCTAAAATGAATAAAGCTGAATTATTAAAAGAATTAAGTGATTAACATTTAATTCTTTTTTCTTGAAAAAAAATATAATTATATTATAATATGTGTAAAGGAGTGAGAAAATGAAAGGTTTTGTTTCTGAATTTAAAGATTTTGTATTAAGAGGAAATGTTATGGATATGGCTATCGGTGTTATTATTGGTGGCGCATTTCAAGGGATTGTAACAGCTTTAACTACAGATTTTATTAATCCATTAATTAATGGTATTGGTGGAGCTAAAGTAGGTGGAACAATAAAAATTTATGGTGGACAAGTTATAAAATATGGTGATTTCATTACTGCAGTTATTAATTTCCTTATAATGGCTTTTGTTTTATTCTTATTACTAAAATTTGTTAATAAATTAACAAGTTTAGGCAAAAAGAAAGAAGAAGCTATTGCAAAAAGTGAAGAAGTAGAATTACTTGAAGAAATAAGAGATTTATTGAAGAAAAAGAAATAAGAATAGCGATTCTGAGGAATCGTTTTTTCTTGCTAAAAAAAAACATCTGATATATAATATCATTGCTTAGAGGGAGTGGGCATATGGAGTGGTCGATAGGAAATGTAAAAATTGAGAATCAAGTTGTTTTAGCGCCTATGGCAGGAGTTTGCAATTCTGCTTTTAGACAGATCTGTAAAGAAATGGGTTGTGGATTAATTTATGCAGAGATGGTTAGTGATAAAGCTATTACTTTTGGAAATCAAAAGACACTAGATATGCTATATATGACTGATAAGGAGCGGCCTATTGTCCAACAGATATTTGGTAGTGATAAAGACTCTTTTGTTGAAGCAGCAAAATATATATATGAAACTATGAAGCCTGATATTATTGATATTAATATGGGATGCCCTGTTCCTAAGGTTGCTGTACGTGCTCAAGCAGGGTCAGCACTATTAAAAAACCCTGATAAAATTTATGATATTGTAAAAGCTGTTGTTCTTGCGGTTCCTATTCCAGTTACTGTTAAAATTCGTAGCGGTTGGGATAACAATAGTATTAATGCAGTGGAAGTTGCAAAGGTTATAGAAAAAGCAGGAGCAAGTGCAATTTGTATTCATCCAAGGACTAGAAGTCAGGGGTATAGTGGCAAAGCTGACTGGACTATTATTAGAGATGTTAAACAAGCAGTTAAAATACCGGTAATTGGTAATGGGGATATAAAAAAGCCAGAGGATGCTAAATTAATGATTGATGAAACTGGTTGTGATGCTGTTATGATTGGTAGAGGAGTTCTTGGAAATCCTTGGTTAATTAAGAACACAATTAATTATTTGGATGGTAAAGAAGTGTTTTCAATTTCTTTACATGAAAGAGTTTCTGTTTGTTTAAAACATTTAAAGTTATTAGAAAACTTAAAAAATGAAAAGTTAGCAGCATTAGAAATAAGAAATCACATTGGGTGGTATTTTAAAGGTATTAAGGGTGCTAATGTCTTAAAAAATAAAGTCTATCAAACTACTAATATTCATGATATAATTTCTTTATTAAAAGAGTTTGAGGAGGGTTATAATGAGTAATAAAAAAGAATCAGATAAAGCACTTTTTTTTCAAAGATTTATGGCATTTATGATTGATATGATTATTGTTTATTTAATAATATCTTTTGTATCAGCACCGTTCATAAACGAAAAAAATAGTGAGTCATTGAGTAACAGAACTATTGAAGTTATGGAACAATATAGAAATGGTGAGATAAGTGCAGAAAGCTACATTTTACAATATGCTGATATAACATATAAATTAGCTAGAAATAATGGGTTGATTACGATTATTGGTATTTTTGTATATGTTTTATATTTTGTAGTTTATCAACTATATAGGGGTGGACAGACTGTTGGTAAAAAAATAATGAAAATAAAAATTGTATCTACAGATGGTACTTTAAATACAAATCAAATGATTTTTAGAGCTTTTATTGCTAATTCGTTATTAGTTGAATTGATTTCCTTTATACTTTTGTTATTTTCGTCAAAAGATGTTTATTTTTATGGTACTTTAGTATTTCAAGGAATACAATATTTAATTTCTTTTATTTCTATTTTAATGATTATGCAAAGGAAAGATGGATGTTCAATCCACGATTTATTAGTGCATACAAAAGTTGTGCGTATATAATATGATAAGGAGTGATAATATGGAGAGAGAGTTTACAGAACAAGAATTGGTTAGAAGAGAAAAAGCTGAAAAATTACGAGAAATGGGTTTTGATCCTTTTGGTCAAAGATATGATAGAGATAGTTATGCTAATGATATAAAAGAAAAATATGCTTTAGTTGAGCATGATGAGTTTGAAAAAATGGATGATAAGGCTAAAGTGGCAGGAAGAATTATGTTTATTAGAAAAATGGGTAAAGCATCATTTTTTACTATAAAAGATAAAACTGGTTCTATTCAAATTTACATTTCAATTAATGATATTGGTGAAGATAGTTATAATTTATTTAAATCTGCTGATATTGGTGATATTGTTGGTGTATATGGAAAGGTAATGAAGACAAAAACAGGGGAAGTTACTATAAAATGTCTTGAATATACTCCTCTTGTTAAAGCTTTAAAACCTTTACCAGAAAAATTTCATGGTTTAACTGATGTAGAAGAAAGATTTAGACGTAGATATGTTGATTTAATCATGAATGATGAATCTAAAAGAATAGCATTTTTAAGACCTAAGATTATAAGATGTATTCAAAACTATATGGATGGTGAAGGTTTTACTGAAGTGGAAACACCAGTTTTGACTACACTTTTAACTGGTGCTGCTGCTAGACCATTTGTTACTCATCATAATTCACAAAATTTAGATATGTATTTAAGAATAGCTTTGGAGTTACCATTGAAGAGATTGTTAGTTGGTGGTATGGAAGCTGTTTATGAAATAGGTAGAGTTTTTAGAAATGAAGGTATGGATTTAAAGCATAATCCAGAATTTACATTAATGGAAGCTTATTTAGCATATAGTAATTTGGAAGGTATGATGGATTTAACAGAGAAAATGTTTCAAAAAATTGCTACAGATGTAGTAGGAAAAATGGATTATAATTTTTCTGGACATGATATAAATTTAGCGGGTCCATGGAAAAGAGTCAGTATGACAGATGCTATTAAAGAGAAAACAGGTATTGATTTTAAAACTATTGATAATCTTGATGAATGTTTAAAACTAGCAGAAGAACATAATATTCAATTAGAAGAACATGAAAAGGCATATGGCCATATAATTAATAAATTTTTTGAAAAATATGTTGAGGAAAGCTTGATTCAACCAACCTTCTTATATGGACATCCAATTGAAATATCACCACTTACAAAGAAAAATCCAGAAGACCCTAGGTTTGTGGATAGATTTGAGTTATTTATTGGTGGTAAGGAGTTTGCTAATGCTTATACAGAATTAAACGATCCAATTGATCAATTAGATAGATTTGAAGCTCAATTAAATGAGAAAGATTTAGGCAATGACGAAGCAAACGATATTGATATGGATTTTGTAGAAGCACTTGAATATGGAATGCCTCCTGCTGGTGGAATTGGTTATGGAATTGATAGATTGGTGATGCTTTTTACAGAACAAGAATCTATTCGTGAAGTATTACTATTCCCAACTATGAAACCATTAAATTAAATAATTAAATTATTATTTTTCTAGTATAATTTTTAATTATATCTAAAAAAGTAATAATTTTTCTTTTTTTTTGCAAAAAAAAATGTAAATACTTGTAAAACAACGATTAAATCGTTATAATTAATATGGGAGGTTAATTATGAAAAAACATAATACAGTAAAAGTCGTTCTTATTACCATTTTGGTATTAGCATTACTTACTTGGATTTTACCTGCTGCATATTTTTCAGGTGAGTTTGTAAAACAAGGACGCGTTCAAGTAGGGTTATTTGATTTATTCAATTATCCAGTGGTTGCTTTATCATATTTTGGATATATTGCTTTATTCGTAATCCTTGTTGGAGGTTTTTATGGAATTTTATATAAAATTCCAGCATATCGTTCTTTTTTAGATAAACTAGTAGAAGCTAGCAAAGGAAAAGAAAAGTTTTGTCTATCAGTGATGATAGTTCTTATCGCATTTTTAGTATCAATTTGCGGTTTACATTTAGGCATTGCTTTATTTGTTCCACTTGTAGTTTCATTGGTATTATTAATGGGATTCGATAAGATGGTTGCAGCTTTTGTAACAGTTGGTTCAATTTCAGTTGGATTAGCTGGAAGTACATATGCTTTTAATAATTTAAGTGTATTAGAGCAATATCTTAATTTAGGATTTAATTATCAAATAGGAGTAAGATTTATAATTTTACTTGTTGGTATTGCTTTAGTTATTTTTAATACATTAATGTATATTAAAAAGACTACTTCTAGTGTAATTGATAAGAAAGTTGCTAAAAAAGCTCATGAAGTTAAAGAAGAAAAAGTTGAAGTTGTAAAAGTTAATAAAGAAAAAGTTGCAGCAAATAAAAAGAAAACTTCTACAGCAAAATCAAGTTCTTCTAAATCTAAATCAACTAAGAAAGGTAATACTAAATCTAAATCAAAAAATGCTAATAAAGCGGCATTAAAAGATGAAGATATTATCATAGTACGTGAGGCAGCAGTTGCTGAAGAATTAGTTCCTGCTAAAAATGATAAAAACCACTCAATTTGGCCATTTATTGTAACATTTGCAGTTTTATTTGTGTTGATGGTGTTAGCATTTGTTAGCTGGGGAGAAGGTGCATTTGGTGTAGATGCATTTGAAAAAGCAACAACTGGTGTATTAGAATTTAAATTATTTGGATTCCCACTATTTGGTAAGCTATTAGGTACTGTTAATTCATTCGGAGTATGGTCATTAACTGATTTATTTTTCCCAATGGCATTATTAGTTACATTATTAGCAATTATCTATAAAGTTAATTTTGATGATGTTCTTAGTGGATTCTTGGGTGGTGCTCGTAAAGCTTTACGTCCAGCAGCTATTGTTATTTTAGTATATAGTGTTTTAGTACTAGTTACTTACCATCCATTCCAATTAGTTATTTATAAAGCACTTCTTGGAATACCAAAAGGATTTAATATTGTAGCAACATCACTTGTTGCAATTCTTGCGAGTGTATTTAATGCTGATCCAGCTTATACATTCCAAAGTGTAGTTCCTTACTTTGCAAGTGTAGTTACAAAAGTAGATAACTATGGAGTAGCTGGAATTATATTCCAATCAATGTATGGATTTACAATGCTATTTGCTCCAACTAGTTTAGTTTTAATGGGATTATTATCATTCCTTAAGATTAATTATGGAGAATGGTTAAAGAATGCATTTAAACTTATATTTGAATTCTTAATAATTTTATTAATAATTTTCATAATATTAGTTTTAGTTTAAGAAGAAGCCTTAGGGCTTCTTTTTTTGTCGTTTTTTTGGTCATTTAAATTATTGATTAATGCTTTTATATAATTATAAAATTATTATGAGGTGGCTTATGAATTTATTGTTTGATGAAGATTCTCAAAAATTGATAGTTATGGCAAAAAAAGAAATGGCTGAACTTAAACATCCATATGTTGGAAGTGAACATTTATTATTAGCTATACTAAAAAATGATAATCTTGAAGTAACTAAACTTTTAAATAAATATGGTATTAATTATCTAGATTATAGAAAGGAAATTGTAAAAGTAATTGGAATAGGAACAAAAAGTAATAATTGGTTTTTATTTACGCCGTTATTAAGAAGAATTATAAATAATGCTACATATTATTCTGCTGATTCTAATAGGGTTGTTACTCCAAATAGTTTGTTAATTTCAATACTACAGGAAGGTGAAGGTGTTGCGAATAGAATTCTTATTGGTATGGATATAGATTTAGAATCTATATATAATAAGCTAATTAATGGTAGTAATTATTATAAGAATGATCAATCTTTTTTATTAGATGAATTAGCTGTTAATATGAATAAAGATTCTGAAAATGGTAAATATGATCCTGTCATTGGACGTGATGTTCAAGTAGAAAGATTAATACAAATTTTACTGCGGAAAAACAAGAACAATCCACTGTTAATAGGCGAAGCTGGTGTTGGAAAGACGGCAATCGTTGAAGAGTTAGCACGGAGAATAGTTATTGGTGACGTTCCGTCTAAATTGAGAAATAAAATGATTTATAATATTTCTATGTCGGTATTAGTTGCTGGTACAAAATATAGGGGAGAATTTGAGGAAAGAATTAATAAAATAATAAAAGAAGTTTTAAAAAATAAGAACATAATTTTATTTATCGATGAAATTCATACCTTAGTAGGTGCTGGTGGAGCAGAAGGTGCTATAGATGCTTCTAATATTATTAAGCCTTATTTAGCTAGAGGTGATTTTCAAATTATTGGATCTACTACAAATATTGAATATAATAATTCAATAGCAAAAGATAAGGCACTTGATAGGCGTTTTCAAAAAGTATATATAAGTGAACCTAATGAAGATGAAACAATTGAAATAATTTCTAATCTAAAAAATATATATGAAGAGTATCATGATATCACAATTCCTATTGATTTAGTTGCTCCACTTGTTAGATTATCAAATAATTATATTCATTATGGTAGACAACCAGATAAAGCAATAGATTTATTAGATGAGTCTGCCGCATATTGTTCCTCTTTTACTAATAACTATAATAAAAAATTAGATTCTTTAGATAAAAAAATAAAAAATAAAGAACAAGAAAAAAATGAAGCTATTTTGAATAGGTTATTTGCAGATGCCTTACTATTAAGGAAAGAGGAACTGAGCCTTAGGAATAAATATAATAAACTTAAGTTTAATGAAAAATCTAATATTAATAAGATGCGATTACGGATTGATGATATATACAGAGTTATTTTTGAAAAAACTGGAATCCCTATAGGGGAAAGACTTTATATTTTACTTAATAAAGCAAGGAAGAATATGAAAATTGTTTGCTTTAAAAAAAATAGAATTGTAGATGAAACTATTGATCATATAAAAAATAACTATCTTCTAAATGATAGACCTTTATCATTTTTATTAGTTGGAAAAAGTGGAGTGGGAAAAACATTTTTTGTAGAAGAACTGGCAAAAAATATATGTGAACCTGATTCTTTTATTAAATTTGATTTAAGTGAATATTCTAATAATAACTCAATTAATAAGATATTTGATCCTTCTTTAGGTTTTACTAATCAAAATAATAGATATACTTTTCTTGATAAGATTAAACTTCATCCTTTTTCAATAATTTTATTTAAAAATGTAAATATGTGTGCAGATAATATTTATGAAATGTTAGTGAACTTGCTGATAAATGGATATTTAACTAATGGTCGTGGTGAAAAAATATTTTTTTCTAATTCTATTATTTTTTTTACTACTACTATCAATTGCAATAAGTTGGGTTTTAATAATGGTAACACTAATAATGATTTGTCTTTAAAAGTATCAAAGGTTCTTAAATTTAGGGATGTTACTAAGAAAGATGTAGTTAAATTATTATCAAATTCAATGAATATTGCTAATATAAATATTGAAGCTTTATTGGTTGATATTGATTATGAAAATTATGGATATAAAAAAGTGTATGAGTATTTAAAAAAGAATATACATAATAATGAAACTAAAAGTTAGTATATTTTTTGACTTTCTTTTGTTATAATATTGGTGGTTGGTGATTTTATGAAGATTTATAATACTTTGAGTAAGAAAGTAGAAGAATTTGTTCCTAACGTAGAAGGACATGTTAAGATATACACTTGTGGTCCTACTGTATATCATTATGCTCATATTGGTAATCTACGTACTTACATATCTGAAGATATTATGGAAAAAGGTTTTAAGTTTTTAGGATATAAAGTAGATCGTGTTATGAATATTACTGATGTAGGTCATTTAGTTGGTGATGGAGACAGTGGAGAAGATAAGATGTTAGTGGCTTCTAAACGTGAGAAAAAGAGTTCAAAAGAGATAGCTGCTTATTATACTGATTGTTTCTTTGACGACTGTAAAAAATTAAATGTGAGAAAACCTGATGTAGTATCTAATGCAACGGATAATATAGACATGTATATTAAAATGATTACTAAACTAATTGATGATGGATATGCTTATTTATCTGCTGGTAATGTTTATTTTGATACAACTAAATTTGCAGATTATTACAAGTTATCTGGACGTAACACAGAAGATTTAATGGTTGCTGTTAGAGAAGATATTAGTGAAGATGAAGCAAAGAAAAATCCGTTTGATTTTGGATTGTGGTTTACTAATTCTAAATTTGATAATCAAGAGTTACAATGGGATTCTCCTTGGGGTAGAGGTTATCCTGGATGGCATATAGAATGTTCTGGAATTTCTATAAAGTATTTAGGAGAATATTTAGATATTCATTGCGGAGCAGAAGATGCAATATTTCCACACCATACTAATGAAATTGCTCAAAGTGAGGCATACTTAGGGCATAAGTGGTGTAATTATTGGGTTCATTTAGGTTTTTTGAACGATGAGTCTGGTAAAATGAGTAAATCAAATGGTGAGTTTTTAACAGTTTCTTTATTAGAAAAGAAAGGTTATAATCCGCTAAGTTATCGTTATATGTGCTTAAACTCTTATTATCATAGTCAATTAACTTTTACTTATGAAATCTTAGATGGAGCACAAAATGCTTACTTCAAATTAAAGAATAGAGTTTCTAAATTAAGACATGATGAAATAGATGAAGTTAAGAAAAATGAATATATAGAAAAATTTAAAGAAAATATTGAAGATGATTTAAATACTTCTAATATGATAACTCTAGTTTATGATGTTTTGAAAGATGATATTAGTGATGGTACTAAATATGCAATAATTGAAGAATTTGATAAGGTTTTATCACTAGATTTAACAATTATGGAAGAAAAAGAAGTAGATAAAGATTTAGAAAAAATGGTTCTTGAAAAAATTGAGGAAAGAAAAGAGGCTAAGAAGAATAAAGATTTTGCATTAGCAGATAAGATTCGTGATGAATTATTAGAAAAAGGAATAAAATTGATTGATACTCGTGAAGGCACAAGTTATGAATTTATTTAGAAAGTAAACATACGTTTACTTTTTATTATGTTATAATGTTAGTGGTGATTTTATGAATCTTATTGAATTAAATGTTTTAGTTCTTGCCTATATGGGTGATACTGTATATGAAAATTATGTTAGAAGATTTTTAATTAATAAAGGGATTGCTAATGTTAATGACTTACAAAAAGAAGCAATTAAATATGTTAGTGCTAAAAGTCAAGCAAAATATTTACAAGCAATGCTTGATTGTGATTTTTTGAGAGAAGATGAAATATCAATTGTTAAGCGGGCTCGAAATTATAAAACAACTTCACATCCTAAGAATTGTGATATTATTACGTATAAGTTGGCGACTGGTTTAGAAGCTTTAATAGGATACTTGGCACTTGATAATAATAATTCTAGGGTAGATGAAATAATGGATTTTATTTTGAGGTGATATTATGTTGGTAAGTGGAAAGAATGTTTGTAGAGATATTTTAAAAAACAATTCAGTTGTTAAAAAAATTTATTTAGTTGATAATTTTGCTGATAATGAAATTATTTCATTAATAGAAAAATTAAATTTGAAGATAGATTATAGATCAAAAAAACAAATTGATGATTTGTGTTCCGGTAATAATCAAGGTATAATTTTAGACATTCCGGATTATGAATATGGGACATTAGATGATGTTATTGGAGATTTTGTTGTTATGCTTGACCATTTAGAAGATCCACATAATTTAGGAGCGATAATAAGGACTTGTGAGGCTGCAGGTGTTAAATGTGTAATTATACCGAAGGATAGGCAGGTTCAGATTAATTCAACTGTTATGAAAACTAGTGTTGGTACATTAAATAACGTAAAGGTTATTAGAGTATCTAACATCAATAATGCTATAGATGATTTGAAGAAGCGTGGTTTTTGGGTAGTTGGAACTTCTTTATCTGATAGGAGTGTTGATTATCGTACTATAGATTATAGCGGAAAAATTGCATTAATAATTGGTAATGAAGGTTCTGGAATAACAAATTTAGTTTCTAAAAAGTGTGATTTTATAGCAAAAATACCAATGTATGGAGAAACTAATAGTCTTAATGCTAGTGTTGCGGCTGGAATAATGATATATGAAATAATCCGAAATAGAAAGTAGGTAATATGAATTATAAAAAATATAATGACTATGAATTGGTTTATAAAGTTAAAGAATGTGATGAGGTATCTCATGGGATATTGCTAAAAAAGTATTTACCAATTATAAAAAAAATAGCATCAGATGCATATAAGGGCTATGGTTGTTATGGTTATGATTATGATGATTTTTTGCAAGAAGGATATATAGGCTTTCAAAATGCTGTTATTAATTTTAATGAGACGAAAAATATTTTGTTTTATTCATTTGTTATTTTATGCATCAAAAGACATATGTTGTCATTTTGTCGAAATATTTCAAATGGAACAAAAAATATAGCTAATTATAATTTGACACCTCTTGATGATGTGGTATTAGTTGACTCATCAAGTGATGTTGATTCATATATTGATAAAAGTTTTTTGGTGGATTCAATAAAAAATATAATTTATTCTTTATCTTTTGAAAGTTCTTGTATACTTGAACTTAAAATTAATGGTTTTACCTATAAAGAAATTGGAGTTTTGTTGGATATGCCTAGTAGTACTGTGGAGTATAAAAATAGAAAGTCTAAAAAGATGTTATTGAATATGTTAAATAAATTATATTAGATTTAAATTGATTGTTTTTTTATTCTTTATGAGTTAAAATATTATTATAATAGGTGATTGCTATGTCGGATAATATTAATTCAAAAGGTAAAATTATTACATCATCATTAAGTGATTGGATAATTGATCATCATAGTGAGGATGATTTGCGTGAAGTTTTTACAAATATGGATAAGGCTTTAAAATATATTCATGAACATGGATATTGTATAGAAATATTTTATCCGATATATATACAAATATTAGATAATCGTCCTGATTGTATTCAATTCCAGAAATTGATGAAGTTACCAGATGATTATTCAACAAAAAGTGAAATGATAAAAGAAGATATTTTTAATTCTTCTTTATTACAAATTGGTATATATACTAATAGTTTAAAATATTTAAAGCCAGAATTTTTAAGAGAAAACTTTGATTCCTTTGCACAATTTATTCCAAGTGGCGATGTTCCATATTATAGAGGTGTTGTTCAAAGAGGAGCGTCAGTTTATTTTAGCGAATTTGCTGCTGAAAAAGCTAGTCGTGATTTAGCAGATTTGGAGAGACAATTGGCAAGCGAGGCTGGGGAAGGTAATGTTAAACCGTTAGTTAAGTCAACTCCTGCTCGAATTGATGTTGATACAGTAAATAGTAAAATAAATGATCAAATATATAAACAACTTAGCGGTTTAGATAATGCAGCCTATGTTAATTCTTTATTGATTCCTGCTATAATTATTAGTGTTTTAGCAATATTATTAGCTCTTGGCATACTTATATGGTGAATTTAGTTATATATTTGTTGACATTTTTGAGGTCTTGTGCTATTTTAGTGGTGTAAGCACTCAAAAGTGTTTTTATTTTGAAAAAATGGGAATGGTGAAACATGGCTGAAGTTAGAAAAAAAATATTAGAAGACAAATATAATACTTCAAAAATTAAAAGGTCTGAGGTAAAAAAATCTTCAACAAGTGCAAAGAAAAATGATGTTAGTAAAGATAAAAAAACTGAAAAAAAAGAAAATCTATGGGTTGGGTTTAAGATTTTTTGTAATGGTGTAAAGAGTGAATTTGAAAAAGTTCATTGGCCTACAAAAGCAAATATGATTAAATATTCAATTGCGACTGTAGTATTTATAATTGTATGTTCAGGTTTCTTTTACTTGATAGATATAATATTTGCTTTAATACAGACATTATTTAATTAAGGGGTGTAATATATGGAAAAACAATGGTATGTAGTTAATACTTATTCAGGTCATGAGAATAAAGTAAAAGAAAAATTAGAAATGCGTGCTGAATCTATGGGAATGCAAGATTATATTTTTCGTGTAGTTATTCCGGAAGAAAAAGTAGTTGAGGTAAAGGATGGAGTAACTAAAGAAAAAATAAAGAAGATGTTTCCTGGATATATTCTAGTAGAAATGGTAATGACTGATGAGGCATGGTACGTTGTTCGTAATACTCCGGGAGTTACAGGATTTATTGGTTCTAGTGGAAAAGGTGCTAAACCAACGCCTTTACAACCATATGAAGTTGATAAAATTTTAGGAAATATGGGTATTAGTAGAATTGATGTTGATACAGAACTTACTAATGGTGCAAAAGTTAAGATTATTGCTGGTCCATTTAATGGAATGTTTGGAACAGTAGATTCAGTTGATTTACCAACTCAAAAAGTTATGCTTTTAGTTGACTTATTTGGTCAAGAAACTTCAGTTGAGGTTGAGTTGAGTCAAATAGAAAAAGCTTAATATTTAATTTGCTTGCATAAATTTTTGTTTTATGTTATTATTTAGGGGCTATATTTATTTTATAATATAGATTTAGTGGGAAGCATGGTTTGCATTTTAGAAAGCGGTAATCAAGCTATTTGGACCACTCGCGAAAACTAAAAATTATAGGAGGTGTTTTTCGTGGCAAAAGAAGCAGTAAAAAAGATAAAATTACAAATTGCAGCAGGAAAAGCTACACCAGCTCCACCAGTTGGAACTGTATTAGGACCTGCTGGAATCAATTTACAAGATTTTTGTACTAAGTATAATGATGCTACTAGAGATAAAATGGGAGACGTTTTACCAGTAGAAATATCAATATATGAAGATAGAAGTTTTGATTTTGTAATTAAAACTCCACCAACAGCATTCTTATTGAAGAAGTATGCTAAAGTACAAAAAGGATCTGTAAAAGGAAGCAAAGAAGTTGTTGCTACTATATCAGAGGCTACATTAAGAGAAATAGCAGAAATTAAATTACCTGATTTAAATGCATACACAGTAGAAGAAGCAATGAAAATTGTTGCTGGTACTGCAAAAAATATGGGAATTGCTATTGAAGGTCAAGAATAATAGTTAGTAAAATTATAAACATATAGGTTATACCTAGTGGAAGGAAATAATTAAAAATCCGCTTTTACCACATAAGGAGGAAAGAATATGAAAAAGAGAAGTAAGAAATATACTGAAGCTATTAATAAAATAGAAAAAGGTAAAGTATATTCAAAAGAAGAAGCAGTTAAGTTAGTTAAAGAAACTTCTGTTAGTTCATTTGATGGATCAATCGAAGTTGCTATGAGACTAAACTTAGATACTAAAAAGGCTGATCAACAATTAAGAGGTGCTATAGTACTTCCTAAAGGAACTGGAAAAACTAAAAAAGTTTTAGTAGTTGCTAGAGGACCTAAAGCTCAAGAAGCAAAAGATGCTGGAGCAGATTTTGTTGGTGATGTAGATATTTTAGAAAAAATTGAAAAAGAAAATTGGTTTGATTTTGATACAATGATAGCTACACCTGATATGATGCCACTTCTTGGTAAATTAGGTAAAGTATTAGGACCAAAAGGTTTAATGCCAAACCCTAAAACAGGTACTGTTACAATGGATATTGCTAAAGCAGTAGAAGAAGTTAAAGCTGGTCGTGTTGAATACAGAACTGATAGTTTTGGTAATATTCATGGTGTTATTGGGAAAGCATCTTTTAGTGAAGAAGATCTACTTGCAAATTTAGATGCTTTTGTTGCACAAATAATTAGAATTAAACCTGCAACAGTTAAAGGTGATTATATTAAAAATATTTCACTATCTTCTACAATGGGTCCTGGAATCAAAGTTGAAAATAGTTTTGACAAATAAGATTTTATAGGATATAATAAAGACAATTTATTGGTGCCATAGACAGTAGGTATAAAGTAAATCCTACCGAGGACTTATTAATTTTAAAGTTCTTTTGCTGTCTAGTTAAAGAACTTTTCTTATGGCATCCCTAAATAAAATAAGGAGGTGTATTAATGGCAAGTGAAGCAATCTTAAAGCAAAAGCAATCAGTAATTGATGAAATTAAAGAACGTACAGAAGCTGCTAAAACAATCGTATTGTTTGATTATCGTGGAATCACAGATAGTGAAGCTAAAGAATTACGTATTAAGTTAAGAGAATCAAATTCAGATTACAAAGTTTATAAAAATACTTTGATGGCTAGAGCTTTTAATGATTTAGGTATTGATCTTAATGAAGCATTAAGTGGTCCTAGTGCATTTGCATTTAGTGATGATCAAATAGCTCCAATTAAGGTTTTATCTGATTTTGCTAAAGAACACCCAGCATTAGTTTTAAAAGTAGGGATTGTAGATGGAGAAAAAGCAGATCAAGCAAAATTAGCAGAATATGCTACTCTACCTTCAAGAGAAGGACTACTTACTATGCTTGCTGGTGGTATGATTGGTCTAGTAAAAGACTTATCAATTTGTTTAGACTTATATAGTCAACAAAAAGAAGAAAATTAATTAGAAAATAAAAAATAGGAGGAAATATAAATGGCTAAATTAACAAAAGAAGATTTTATCAGTAG
>CAZVUP010000006.1:0-60276 GCA_964630365.1 uncultured Muribaculaceae bacterium | reverse complement strand
TAAGTAAAAGGATGATGAGAACTAAAGAAGAGATTAAAAAATCTTTCTTACTCATACGCATCACCACCTTCCTTTTTAAGAATGTGGCAGCACCCAACTTATTAAGTATTCCAATATAATTATATCAAATATATGTTCGCGTGACGATACATATTTTATATTTTTAAAATGTATATTAATTTTAAATTTAATTAGCTTTTTATAATACAAAATATTGTTAAAATTGATTTAGAAAAAAATTTTGAAAAACAGTTATTTTGACTATATACAATGGTGAAAAAAATATATTGTAAATCTAAAAAACTATATTATAGGTATATTAATAGCACATTAGATGAAAACGTAGCTAAGAGATATTGTAATTTTAAATTACAAGAAGATAAATAAAAAAAATAATAAATAGATTATAATATGTATAAATAATATAAAAATAATGTTATAATATATAATCAATGAACAAAGGAGATTCTTATGAATAAAATTACTATTCTTAATTTAGATGACATATTAGATTATGAAGATGACTGGATAAATATTAGAGATGGAAATATTGGTATTGCATCAGTTTATCCTTCAGCTAAAGAAAGTCGAAAAAATAAAATATTTCATGCTGCTATCGAACACTCAGAAGAATCAAAACTTGCCAATATTGCGTCATGGTGTGTAACACTTGCAACAAATAACGCTGGTGAGGTAAGGTCTGAGCCGTGGGTAATATATCCAAGAAGAACTGATGCAGGTACTTTAATGGGACCAATATTTGCAGAAAAGATATATTCTAGTTACGCATATAATTATTATAGGTTGAGTAGTGACTATAAAATTCGTACAGATACAATTGATGATAAATATCGTAATGACGTTCTACTAAGACCAGTATTAATTTATGATGAACCAGATAGTATGTTATCTATTGCTATTTCTAAAATGATAAAGTGTCCAAAAACTTATGTTGGACCCAGTAAAAAAGAGCTAAATATAATTGAATATGGTTATTATCCACAAAATCTATTAGATGGATATGAATATTTACCAAGTGACATTGAAAAATTAGCTAAATATAAAACCGGTAATAAATATACTTTAAGTGAAAAAAGAATAAAAGGAATGGGCGTTTTTGATGAAAAAGATGAATATTATATTAAAGGTAAAAGATGCATTTTAATTCCAGTATATTATGATGATAACCGTAAAGAATATATTAAATATGAACCATATATGGAAAGCGAAATTACTCAAGATAGAATAGTGTATCATGCTTATGAGGTTGCAAAAATAAAGTGGGTTATTGACACTGAAACAAAAACAATGGTAGCACTAAGTAGTCTGGTTTCTGGCTTTCCAATTGGATATGGTGATTCTGTTCCAGAGACTGTATATACATTTTTAAATGATGTATTTGGAAGAGAAATTTTACAAACATTTGTGCCTCCAGAGTATAAACAAATGATAGATGAATATCAAGAAAAACTTGATGATTTAAAAGAAAGACTAGTAATGATATATGAAAATCTTGGAAAAATGAAACAAACGCCTCCAACACAGCCAGAATTTGAAGCAGCAATAGATGAAGTGCAAAAAATTCTCAAAAGAAATGGCCAAAAGCCAAAGACACTTGTAAAAAAATAATTAAGGCTTATCTTAGAAGATAAGTCTTTTAATAATTTTTCTATTATGATTAGCAATTTGTGATATAATTATTATAGTTAGGAGGAATATAAATGATTTATGTAGGAATGATTCTAATCGCAGTAGTAGGTACATTTTTACATTTTTTATATGAAATAAGTGGTCATAATAAATTTGTTGCAATCTTCGCAGCCGTAAATGAAAGTACTTGGGAACATATAAAGATATGTATGACCCCAACTATTCTTTGGAGCTTATATGATGGTTATATCTATGGTTTGAATCCTAATTATATACTAGGAAAGTCATTAAGCCTTTTTACTATTATAATATTAATACCAATACTCTTTTATTCATATACAGCGTTTACTAAAAAATCAATTTTATGGATAGATGTCATTTGTTTTTATATAACTGTAATTTGCTCTGGATTAGTATTTAATTATTTTATTAATGCAAACTCTTTACCATTTATTTATACATATTTAAGTTCTATACTATTATTTATCGAAGTTGGAGCTTATATGTTTCTTACATTTAATCCAATCAAAAACTTTATTTTTGAAGATCCAATATCTCATAAATATGGTTTAGCAGGCCATACTGAGTTACATGATCATACTCATTCACATAATCACAATCATAAAGATTAGGGGAAGCTATTATGAAAGTATTATCAATAAAAGAACCCTATGCCACTCTAATAAAAGATGGCGTTAAAATATATGAAACTAGAAGTTGGAAAACTAATTATCGAGGTGAAATATATATACATGCCAGTCTAACTCAAAGTAAATCTGAAACACATGAAACAGCAATTAAATATTTAAAATCAGAACCTAACCCAGGATACATCTTGTGTCTTTGTAAATTAGTAGATTGCATTCCAATGACTAAAGAATTTATAGACTATATCAATAGAGAAACCAAAGAAGCAGAATATGGCAGATATAGTGAAGATAGATATGCTTGGAAATTAGAATTAATAGAAGTATTAAATGAACCAATAAAAGCCAAAGGCAAACTTGGTATTTGGAATTATGAGAGGTGATAATATGTCAGAAAATCTAGACGGAACAATGTTATTAAAAGATAGAGAAGGGGAAAATAGTGAACATAATAATTTTATTGATGCGATAAAAAATGAAATAATTAATTTAGAATTAAAAGACTTATCACAAGAAAATGTAGCAGCTGATATAAACTTAATCATTGAAAATATCCCTGATGACATATCATTATTAGAGAAAGTTAGATGGATATATATAAATCTCGGAAAAGTATTTTGCTATGATTTCCGTATTGCCTATGACAAAGATTATGCCTTTGTTAAAAATACTGATTTAGATAAACCCATTGAAAGATATCAGACGTGTATTCAAATAAGTGAAATACTAAGTGAAATATTAAATAATATTGAAGGAATAAAAGCCCGTCCCATAAGAAGAATTTTAACTAATGCTAGAGGTTACTATGGAAATGATCATATAGCTGTAGAAGCTGAATTAGAATACAATGGTATGCCACTTAAACTATTATTAGATTTAACACTAGACTTATACAATATTCAATCGGATTGTCAAACAAAACACTTTGGGTTTGAAGATGATGGTAGTGGAAAATATGACATAATATCACAACCAGAAAATTTAGAGATGGATAAAAAATTAGGATTTGTTGAAGATGAACGTGACTATAAAGAATATCGTATTGAAGAAATATCAAGAGAATTACAAAAGGTAGATTTAGAAGGCCTTCCACCTAAAGAAACTCTTGAGAAAAAGTTAAAAATAATAAATAGATTAACACTAAAGTTCAATGGCTATCATGAAGGAAAAAGATATATGAGCATGCTTTTTACAAAACTTCTAAACACTTATTTTCATGAATTTAATGTCTATTACTATAAAGATGGCCAAGTTAATTTAAAATCAATCTTTAGAATTAATTTAGGAGATTATGAAAAATGGGTTATTTATTCTAATATTTTTGGTTTAATGGCAACAAGTAAAGAAAGAATCCATAAAATGTTGGGAGAATATTGGCAAACCAATAGTAAAACACTAGAAGATATTGTTTCTCTAACAGACCAAAATGAAGATTCTTTTTCCCAAATTGTAATGAAAAAATAAAGTAAATAAAATAACTAATAGGAGGGCATAATGAAAACAGTAGTTATCACAGGAAGTGCTAGAGGACTAGGATTTAATCTAGCAAGTTTTTTTAGAGAATATGATTACAATGTTGTAATTAGTGATTTAAAAGAAGAGAATTTAAAAGAAGCAGAGAAAAAATTAGAAAAAATTAATTCGAAAGGTAAGATAACTCATAAAGTTTGTGATGTTTCAAAACTTGCAGATTTAGAAGAGTTGATGAGACACGCTAAAGAAGAGTTCAAACAAGTAGATATCTGGATCAATAATGCCGGTGTTAATCAACCACAAAAAGCTCTCTGGGAACTTGAAGAAAAAGAAATTAATATGATTATAGATGTCGATTTAAAAGGTGCTGTATATGGCTCTAAAGTAGCTATGTCAGAAATGGCAAAAAATCATTCAGGAGCAATCTATAATATTGAAGGCTATGGTAGTAATGATGCTCATATGTTAGGACTAAATATGTATGGTACAAGTAAAAGAGCGGTAACATATTTTACGGAAGGATTAGCTAAAGAAGCCGAAGAAAAAGATACTGGTGTATTAGTTGGAAAATTAAGCCCAGGAATTATGATTACAGATTTTACAACACATTCATTAGGTAATGATAAAATGGAGTTGGCTGAGAAAACAAAGAAAGTCTATAATATATTAGGCGATAAACCAGAAGTAGTTGCTAAATTTTTAGTAGATAGAATGATTACTAATACAAAGAACAATGTAAAAATAAATTGGTTAACTAATACAAAAGCATTTACAAGATTTTTAATGGCACCATTCAATAAAAGAGATTTTTTCAAAGATAAATAGTAAATACAGGATAAAACCTGTATTTTTATGTTAAAATAATAGTAATGCAACCAATATTTTACAAAAAACAACTAAAAAGTGGTAGAATGCAACCGGTAGAAATAATAAAATGTTGGCATAAGGAGGGGAAAATATGAATACAAAATTTTCCGAAAATTTGAAGAAACTTCGTAAAGAAAATAATCTTTCACAAGAACAACTTGCAGAAGAATTAGGAGTTTCACGCCAAGCAATTTCTAAATGGGAATCTGCAACAGCTTATCCAGAAATGGATAAAATAATCGCTTTATGCGATAAGTTTAATGTTAATATTGATGATTTACTACACAATGATATTAAAGAGGTAAGAAAAGAAGCAGAAAGCAATAAAAAATTAAACAATGCTCTTGATGATTTTCTAAAATTTATAACTGATACAGTTAATATGTTTAGTAGCATGACTTTTAAGAGTAAAATAAAATGTTTATTTGAACAGGCTGTAATTATTCTAGTCTTGTATATTCTATCACATATAATTATAGCTGCTATTTCGACTAATATATTTAATCTTCTACCAGATAATATTAGTATGATACTTCGTCAAGGCTTTGATTCAATACTAGGTGTATTATGCTTTGTAATATCTGCAATTATTTTAATCCATGTCTTTAAAACTAGATATTTGGATTATTATAAAGAAACAAAATCAGAAAAAATAGTTAGTGAAGAAACTAATACAAATAATGAACAAGAAAAAAATAACGAAAATAAAAAGGAAACAAAAAAAGAAGATAGAATAATCATAAGAGATCCTAAACATAGCGAATATCGTTTTATCAATGGCTTATTTAAAGCAATTGTAATTATTATTAAGTTCTTCCTATTATGGTTTGCCTTAGGTGTTGCTGGAACATTAGTAGGCATATTTGCTGGATTTATAATTTCATTTATGTTTTACAAAACAGGAATCTTTTTCTTAGGACTTATCCTAGCTAGTCTTTCTTCAGGAATTATAACAGCAGCAGTCTTAATCTTAATTCTAAATTTTGTTTTCAATAGAAAAACAGAAAAGAAAGCTATTGTTCTAAGTATAGTTGGCAGCATAATAGTATTTGGAATGAGCTGTGGCCTAATATTTAGAGGAGCACTAAATTTTGAAGTGACTACTAATGATAATTCTCTATTGGAACAACAAACTTTTGAACTTGCTATGACAGACAATACATTCTTCCATGATAACAATATTACTTATGTTGAATCTGATATTGATAATATAAGAGTAGAGTACAAACTAAACAAATATTGTCATTTATCACCAGTAGATAATAATACTAATGGTGTTCATTTATGGACAAACTGTGATAAACCAATAACTATGTTAAGAGAAACTATTAAGTCCATAAATGATAAAAAATTAGTTCCTATTAATAGTGAAATTGAAGATATAGTAGTTTACGCTAATCAAGAAAATATAGCTAAAATGAATGCTAATAAGGAAAAATACAATTTAGAAAATACTAGAATTAATGAGTTAGAAGAAAAAATAAATGAATTAGAAAGAGAAAATGCAGAACTAAGAGAAGAATTAATAGATAGTGAATTTGACGATAACGGATTTGATGACTAAGAAACAAATTTAATTTGTTTCTTTTTTATAGATAGAATATGCTAAAATAATATTGTGGTGATTATATGTTAAAGAAAAAAGATAATAAAAAAAGAGCTATTATAGTAGTAATAACAAATATAATTACATTAATTATAAAGTTTTATATAATAATAGCATATTTTTTAGGAGCTTTTTTGGGTGATTGGCTAGATCCTCCAACTACTTTGGAAAAACTTGGATTTGTCTCAACTGGAATACTAATTGCCATTGCAATAGATATTATAATTAACTACATCATAGTAAAAGTTTTTAGTAAAAAAATTAAAGGTTTAGAATACAAAAAGTTATTATTGATATCTATAGTCATAACAATATTGGAAACAGTATTTATATCATTATTATAGAAATGCTTGTTATATGGAAATTAATAATAAATTAGGAGGGATTATTATGAATAAAACATTAATCTGCTATTTTTCAGCTAGTGGTATTACAAAAAGTATTGCTGAAAAATTAGCTGAAACAACAGGAGGAGATTTATTTGAAATAGAACCACAAGAAAAATATACTTCAGCTGATTTAGATTGGACGAATAATGAGTCTAGATCATCAATTGAGATGCAAGATAAATCATCTAGACCAAGCATAACTAAAAAAATAGAAAATCTAGACCAATATACGAAAGTAGTAATTGGTTTCCCTGTTTGGTGGTATACAGTTCCAACTATAGTTAATACTTTTATTGAAGAAAATGATTTATCAAATAAACAAATATATGTCTTTATAACATCAGGAGGAACTAGTGAGTCAGGCAGTTTTAATGATTTAAAAAGTACATATCCAAATCTAAACTTTGTCTCAGCAAAAAGATTTACTGGTGATGAAACTTTAGATGAATATAGAAGTTTTGTTGAGGAATAAAGATGAAGAAAAATCTAAAAAAAATTATAATTATAATAGTAAGCATTATTGTATTTTTTGTAATAATAACATTAGTGCTTGACAAAATAGATCGAAAAAATGATAATGGAACAAGCTTTTACTACAATGGTAATTTGTACAATATTAAACCTAAAAAAATATATATAAAAGTTGAACGTTATGATGTAATTCAGTGTATAACAGATCCGTGTCCACCAATAAGAAGCAAAGTATTTATAAAAATATACACAAATGAGAGAAAAGAATTAATTAATGAAATAAAAAGTCAAAAAGAAATAACACTTGAATCCCTATCAAAAGAAGATTTAGACACGTTATTAGTACTTATCAATGAAAAATAATATCAGAAGAAAAATATCTTATAAAATAATGAATATACTTCAGTATATAAAATTTGGGGATACTATATTGAAATTTCAAAAATAGAAGAAAATAATTCCGAAGCAAAAATTTATGTTAAAGAGATATCACCTAATCCTGGTGATGCTGTAACAATGGCATTTACTTATCCTATAACGGGAGTAAAATTTAATAAAATGCCATCTAAAATTAGTGTTTATAATGTTGATACTAATAAGGAGTTTGACAAGATAATAATAGAGGAAGAAAGCAAAGATGATGAATAAGATCATCTTTTTTTATTGTGAACAAATCGTTTGTTGACAAATTATAATTTTAAATAATATAATGGTATACAGATAGTAGGAATGATAAAGAGGTGATATAATCAAAATCTTAAGTAGAATTTGGAATGTATTATTAACAATCGTTTTAGCAGTCGAATTCATCCTTGTTATTGCTTTTTTGACACCTAAACTATTTCAAATAACTCCATATGCTGTAACTAGTGGAAGTATGAAATCAAAGTATCCTGTAGGTTCTTTAATTTATACCAAAAGTATTCAACCAGAAGATGTTAAAGTTGGTGATAGCATAACTTTTTATATGCCAAAGAGTAAAATAGTTGCAACTCATGAAGTATTTGAAATAGATAGAGAAAAGAAACTTTTTAAAACTCAAGGAATTGATAATTTGGATGAAAATAATAATATAATTCAAGATGCACAACCGGTACCATTTAATAATTTAATTGGTATTCCAACACTATGTATACCATACTTAGGTTTTATAAATTTATTTATTACTAAAAGTCCAGGACTATATATAGTAATAGGAATAACATTAATAATTATAATAGTATCATTTCTATTAGATAATTTAGAAAAGAAGGAGTAGAGGTAATGAAAAACAAAAAGAAAGTAATAGCTTTAGTACTTGCCGTAGCATTAGTAGTAGCTGCAGTTGGAACAACACTTGCTTGGTTAACTTCAACAAACGAAATAAAAAACACATTTACAGTTGGAACATTTACTGAGCCTACAACAGATCCTGAAGATGCAACAAAAAGTTTGTTTGATACTAATGGAGATTTAAAAAGCGGAACACTAGATGGAAATTTATATGAAAAAAGCTGGAACTCTGATGCTGATCATCAATTAATACCAGGTGTTGAATTTGCAAAAGATCCATATGTTGGTATTGGCCCAGGTAGTGAAGATGGTGTTGTTTACTTGTACGTTGAAAATAATCTTTCAAATAAGGTATATTTCACAATCAACACTGGTTGGGAACCGGTAGCAGGTGAAACAACTGCTGGAGCTGTAACTGGTTCATATAAAGGTGGATTATTCAAATATACTGCTGGTTTAACTGGTAGTGCAACTGCCGATAGTTGGACTAGTGAACCACTATTTAGTAAAGTAATTGTATCAGCTGATGCTAATACTGCTGATTTTACACCAGCTACACAAGGTGAGAATCCAACAATTACTGTAAAAAGCTTTATTCATCAAGCAAATGACGCTAGTGGAACACCTATTGATAGCGCAACAATTTTAACAGCTGCAAAAGAAGCATTTGAATTAGCTTAGTAAAAGGAATTTATTTTCCTTTCTTTTGCTCTCAATATAATAGTAGGAGGCTATAAAATGAAGAAAAAATCAATTTTTATATTATTAATAGTTCTTTTACTAGTAACTGTATCAATAACTCTAGCTTATATTGTTGAACAAACATCAACAAATAGTGTAATTACATTTGGAAGTTTAAAGTTAGAATTAATTGAAACAGAGATAATTGATGGTCAAGAAGTACGAATAAAAGATGGAAATGCCATAAACATTACAAATACATCTAACTTAAACCGTCAAGTAAAAGTAAAAAATGTAGGTAACCATCCAATGTTTGTAAGATTATCATTAAAAATTGAAAGTAAAAGCAAGGAAAATAATTATAATCCCATGGATTTCATTGATATACCAATATTAGATAATTGGATTTATCAAGATGGATTTTACTATTATCAAGAAGTTTTAAAACCGGGAGAAACAACACCCCCATTAATGAATGAAATAAATTTTGATAATACTAATCTCATTCAATATCATCGAGGGGATGAATTAGAATTAAAAATAAAAGTTGGAGCTGTTCAATCTGAGCACAATAATGAAAGTGTCTTAGAAGCAGTTGGATGGCCAGAATAGTTGTAAGGAGGAGTAAGCATGAGTAAAAATATAATCAAAAAAATAGTTTTATTTTCACTTATCACAGCTTACTTTTTTTCTGCTTGTTTTCATCCTACAAAAGTAAATGCCGAAGATAAGACTTTTGAAATATCTACAACAGCTGAATTAGCTTATGCTTCAACACTAAGTCAACAAGAAGGTAACCAAGACTATACATTTATTTTAACTGCTGATATTACGATTACAGAAGAAGACCAAGAAACTTTAGAACAGACAAATTATACAGGAATAGTATTTGGTACTTCTGATTATCCATTTACTGGTGTTTTTGATGGTCAAGGCCATACAATAAATAATTTGAAGTATAATACAGCCCATGGAATGGATCACGATAATGGGCTTTTCTCTTATACAAATGGCGCAACAATTAAAAACTTAACTATTAATAATGCTGAAATAAGATCTTACTTTAGAGGTGGTATTCTAATAGGCCATGCCGAAAATACACTTATTGATAATGTTACTATTAAAAATAGTCATCTTTTTGTAACAGCAGCCGATAATGTTGTTACTTTAGTAACAGATGGTGGCGTTCGTGGGGGAGCCCTAGCAGGAGATGCTATTAATAGTACAATTTATAACTGTGATAGTAATGACAATTTTGTAAATACAAATTCAACATCAGGTGTAGCAGCCCTTGCTGGAAAGGGATTAGCTCTTGGTGGCTTAGTAGGAATTTCTAGAAATACCGAAATTGAGTACTCACGAGTAATTAAAGGAAAAGTAAGTAATTACTATGATGTAGCAGTTGGTGCTGTTGGCGGTAATACTTTATATGTCGGTGGAATTATTGGTAGAATGCAAGAAGCATCTAAAGTAATTGATTCATTTTCAACAGCAGAATTATACTTTTACTGTGCAACATATGTCTCAGTAGGTGCTGGAAACACTGGTCATATTGGTGGAATAGCGGCCACTGTAGATGGTAATCAAAACGAAATATATCGTTCTCATTATGCCGGAATTGCTACATCACGTCAGTATAATGCTGTAGTTTTACTTCCTATTATTCAAAATAATGTTAACATATCCGGAATAGCTGATATTTATGATGGGGGAGCAGTAGTAGGTGCTTACTTCAAATCAGAATTAAATCCAGATGTTAATATGGGAACCTTAGGATCAAACTCCTCAACAACAGCCTATGGTCCGGTAACAAACGCTAATTATACAAATAAGAACTTCTGGCAAGAACAATATTATGACTTTTTAGGTACTGCTAATAGAACTAGTAGATATAGTGCAAAACACAATAATAAATGGGTTATGGATTATTCAGAAGGAATACCAGTTCATGGTAAATCAATGAGTGCTACAATAGATTATCCTGGAGCAGGAGAAGTAACAATTGCCAAAACAGATTTGGTAAACAGCCCAGTAAGTACAACTAATCCTTATGAATTTGCTGTTCAAGGAATGCGTATTCATGAAGATGAAACAACACTAACTGCTACAACAAATAATGGTTATCGTTTCCTTGGGTGGTATAAAGTACCAAAAGTAGCAGCTTGGTCTTTAGAAGAAGACCATGAATACTTTGAAAATGTTTTTGCAAATATTCCAAGAGAAAGTACAAATAATGAATATACTGTAAATTTCAATGACAATGATTTATATGTAGCTTATTACCAAGCTAAAGTTACCTTCCATGATTATCTAGGAAGCTTAATAGATACAGCAGGTAATGCAGCTCTTACGACGAATGATTATTATGATTATGCTGTCAAATTACCTAATGTTGTTCCTATTAATAAACCGGCAAGTGCTAATGCAAAATTAATTGGTTGGACAACAACACCATCCACAACAGGTGGCGGTTACCCAAGTATCTCTTCAACTGATTTAGCTAATCTAAAAAGTAATAATGATTATTATGAAGCAGGAGACGAAATAACTAAAACATTAGATTTATATCCAATATATGTTGATTTAGTATCTAATATTAATCTAGTCTTTGAAGGTAATGAATTAGATAGTTCTAATAATGCCTATGAGCGAGTAGGTGTTGGAACTGCCAAAGTAACAGTAAATAACGATAATACTGTAACTCTTAATGTAGTAGGTGCTAATAACGGAAGCTTACCAGATGGTTATCGTTTCTTAGGCTGGTATGATTCTAATAACATGCGCATCTCAAAGGATATGGCATACACAATTAATACCAATGACCTAGATTTAACAACTCAACATACATATACTGCAAAATTTGAATATCGAGTTAGATATTATGTAAGAGCTTACACACAAGGAAATGGTTATAATTTTACTAATAGTGAACTTTATAAGACTATGTGGGTAGAATATAATTCTGATTTTCAAAATATAGCGGCTCCCGGATATATTAGAGAGTTCATTACTCATTGGGGAACCAGTCATATCAACCATGGCACAACCGATGATACAAGTGATACTTATACAGGTAAAATAACTGCTCCATTTGATGCATATTCCCATAATTATAATATAACAAATGGAAATGATACACTATATAAGGTACAAGTTGATATGGATTTTCCAGGTTCTGGACAAATCAGGGATAATGGAAGCAGTGGAGGTATATTTAACCATAATACAGCTAATTTCGAATTTATTCCAGTTAGTAATAAATATCATTTATTGTTTTGGACTTTAGAAAGAACAGATGATAATAGTAAACATTGGACCTATGCTAGTAATCCATATGGTACAGGAGATTTAACAACACCAACAGATAATATTTATCTTAGTAAAGCTTTTGTAACTGCTGATGTTAATTTTTATAATAAAGATAATACTTATACTACTGTTCAAAGAAGATATAATACCAACGTATTTAATACAGAAGAAGTTTATACATACAAATACCAACATTATAATACTATTGATGTTCCAATTAGAACTTATGATAATATTGATATTATTAATCCAGTCACATTTGCGGCATCACCAACAGATAGTTCTATGACTCAAACTGGATACTATTTCTTAGGCTGGATATCATCTTTAGATGTCGAACCAAATAGTGCCGAGTGGAATTATATCTATGACGTAGCAGGAGATAACTACACAACTTCTAATATGCAAAAAGTAAGACCTTATCTTGTTAATCAAAACATGCTAGTTGAAGAAACAGTAGACTTATATCCTGTTTATGCTAAATATAATATTGAAACAACTACTAATGTTATATCAATTAATAATAATGTAAATGTACCACCTAATCCTATATATTCACTTCAAGAAAATGCTGACGGTACAGGAGTAGTAACAATAACACCAGACACTTCTACTTATGTTGTTACTGGTGAAGAGACAAAATATACATTATACTCAGTATCTTTAAAAATAAATAATGGAGAAGAAATAGAACTTGTCCCAGAAAATGGTGTCTATACATATAACATTGAAGCTGGTCCAACATATACATTTACAGCTAATTATGAACCATATATTGTTGTATATCATCTTGATGATTCTAATATCACAACATATATTAAAAATAGCGGTGATGAACTTGGAGAAATACCAACTCCTACATATGATATTAACTCTTTAGGAGCAATGTATCAGTTTGTTGGCTATACAAAAACTGTACCAAGTACTGGAATGTCTCACTTATTTGCTTCAAAAACAGATTTTGAAAAATCAAATCTTACTCTAGCCAAAGAAGAACAATTAATAACTGATTCAATAGAATTATATCCAGTATATGTAGCAGCTACCATAACACTTAACTCTAATATTGATGAGTACTTAACAAATAATCAAATAGATAAATCGACTGTCTATAATATAACTAGACCACTAGCAACTAGAATGAATGCTACAGTTTTAACATCAAAAATTAATCATTATCACTTTGTTGGTTGGTATGAATCATATCAAGATATCAATAATTTAGGAACTTTAATTTCTAAAAATGAAAACTATGAATTATCTGATACTGAAAAATATAGTAATAAAACTTATACTGCAGTATATAAAGAAAGTTATGAAGTAACTTATTATAATATTAATGGAGGTATTCTAAAAACAGTTTATGTTCCAGTTGATCAAACAAGAACTTTCCAAACTATAACGCAAGATGAATCTGGTAATAATATTGAAACTCCAATCGACTATGAAGCTTTTGTAGATATTTATAATACTCTAGCACCTAATGAAGTTTTAATTAACTACAATTGGTTAAAAGAAGATGGTACTTTAGTAGCTTGGGATGATTTTAAAAATAATCCTATTTCATCTGATATGAAATTATATCCTGTAACGAATAGAATTATTGCTTATGACTCTAATAATACTGAACTTGATAGTACAGTAACAAAAGAAATCGTAGTCGCAACTAAAAACAACAAAGTATTAGTAACTTTAAACACTACATATAAACAACCAGAACTAAAAATTCACATTGATAGAATAACTTATACAGCAGATAATATTTCTATAAGAGATTTACCTAACCTTGCTGTTGAATTATTTAAAAATGAAACTGTTGAAGATCCTCTTACTCAAGAAACAGATGATAGAGGAAATGCTCTTTTTAAATTCTATGTTGATGTTCAAATAACTAAAAATACTATGGATGATCAAAATACAACAGATATATTTATCTTTGAAATAAAAAACAAAACAACTAATGAAATTATAAATGTTCTTGTAAGACCAGGTAAATCAGAAACAATTAGATTACCATTAGGTGATTATACTATTACAGAAGATTCTTCTTGGGCCTGGAGATATAAAAATGTTAGTTTTGATTTTTCGCTAGATAATTATTCTATAGAACCAAATTTAACTATTAGTAATACAAAACTAAAAAGTAATTGGTTGGATTCCATGAATTATAAAGAAAATGTATATGACTAGAAAGGAGGATAAAGTATGCATCTAAGTAAAAAACAATTAATAATTATTACAAGTATTGTTTTACTTTTAGCTGCTACCATGACAACTATTGCTTATTTAACAAAAAGTTCCTTAGCTGCTAATGAATTTGAAATTGGTAAAGTTTCTAATCAAATAGAAGAAAAATTTCAAAATAATATTAAAGAAGATGTAAAAATAAAAAATACTGGAAATGTACCAGCTTATGTAAGAGTAGCAGTAATTGTATCATTTAAAGACGAAAATGGCGTTATCCTATATGAAAAACCAGTAAAAGATGTTGATTATGAACTTACTTTATCTACTTCTAGTAATTGGCAATATAAAGATGGTTATTATTATTACAAGCTACCAGTAGAAGCCAATGCCAGTACAGATATTTTAATAAAAAAATGTATTGAATTAGGAAATCATACAAATAAAACTCTTGATGTTACGATTGCCTCACAAACAATTCAAGCTAAACCAGAAGAAGCAGTAGAAGAAGCTTGGAATGTTACTATAGATAATCATAACATTAACCTAGAAAGCTAGGTGATTATATGAAGAAAAAAATAATTATATCTATATTATTAATAATCTCTTTAATATCAATATATAATATAAATAGATCTTATAATTCTAATAATACTTTATATTACGATGGTAATACCAAAGATTTTACATATTACAATCTTAATCAGGCAGATTTGTTTTCTGGATTTAAAGATTTAATACCTGGAGATATTCGGGAAGAAACAATTAACATTAAAGGCGTAAATATTTCTAAAAAAACTAATCTATATATAAGATTAGATACTAATATTGATAATGATATTTTAGAGCATTTAAAAATAACACTATATAAAGATAATGAACAATTAGAAGACTACAAAGGTCTAATAAAAATAACAGATCTTAATAATGATAGTAATATTGAATTAAAGTTAAAATTAGAAGTGCCTACTTCAGTAGGTAATGTCATAGAAGATGAAGAAAGATATTTAAGTTGGACATTTTTAGTAGAAGAATTGGAAAATGAACCAGTTGTAGTACCAGTAACATCAAGCGATAATTATTTGATAATCTACATATTAGTAACTATTTTATCACTTACTATGATAGTGTTTATATTAACCCATAAAGAAGAAAGTAATTAATATTTTGCTTTCTCTTTTTATCGAACTAAGCTATAATATAAAAGAAAAGGAATGATGATATGAGCAAGAAAGTTGTATATTTTATTTGTAATAATAAAGGTATTAATGGTCATGTATCTAAACTTGTTTTAGATAATTTAAAGAAAAGAAAACTAGAAAAATCTGGTATTATTTTTGATGGCTATGATGTTTTAAAGTTTGTAGATGAAAAAGATAACATTTATTATTTTGCTGAAACTAATAAACCTGTTTGTTATTGCTATGATGAATTATTAAATGATATGAATAAATATTTTTCGGATTGTGATATGTCTGGAATGGTCACCTGGCATGAGGGAGCTTCTGCTCCACCTAATGTTTTAACAGTACACTCATTAGGTGATGTTAATGAAGGAATTTATGGTCCGACTAATGTAAGATGCATGCATAACTTACTTTATGCTTATGAAAGAAATAGAGTAAAATATGGATTAGATGAATATAGTGTTGTAACGGAAGCAACCCATTGGTCTGGCTGTTATGATGATAGTAAAAAAGCAAAAGCTTTAGTAAAGTTCCCTGTTCCAATGGTTGATATTGAAATAGGATCAGACCCAAGTAGTTGGGAAAATGAAACAGCAGTTAATGCCTTAACTGATACATTATTTGAAGTGTTTAATGATGATGATATGAAAATTCATAATATTTTATGTGTTGGTGGAATGCACTTTGATCCTGACTTTGCCAAAGCCGTATTTACTACTTGGAATGATGGTAAAGACACATTTGGTGTAACACATATCATTGCTAATCAGTGGTTAGTAACGGGAGAATATATTGGAGATCATGGCATTGAATATATGGATAATGCTATTAAAGCAATTGGTGATGTTGAAGCAATAACTTATCACGATAATACTAAAGGTTGTTATAAAGATGTTATTAGAGCACTTGGACAAAAATATAATATACCAGTATTCAAACATCAAAAATTAAGAAAACCAGAAGAATTAGAATTAAAAAAATAGGAGAAAAAAATGAAATCAAAAGTATATTTTACAAAAGAAATAACACCAGAGAAATTAATTGAAATTTATGAAAAATTAGGAGTAGAATTACCAGGAAAAGTAGGAGTTAAAGTATCAACTGGAGAAGATGGTGCTAAAGGGTATTTGAAAGCTGATTTAATTGCGCCATTGGTTAAAAAATTAAATGGAACAATAATTGAATGTAATACTGCATATCCAGGTGCAAGAACAACAACAGAAGAGCATTTAAAAGTAGCTGAAAAACATGGCTTTACTGCTTTTTCTGATGTTGATATTATGGATAGCACTGGCGAATTTAAAATACCAGTACACAATGGAAAACATCTAGAATATGATCTTATTGGAGAAAGTTTTAAAAACTATGATTCAATTCTAAATCTTGCTCATGGTAAAGGTCATATGATGGGTGGCTTTGGAGCTAACTTAAAAAATCAATCTATTGGTATAGCATCACGTAATGGAAAAGCTTACATTCATAGTTGTGGTCATACTGAAGATCCAGATCTTTGCTGGAGTGATAAACATGAACAAATTGACTTTATTGAATCAATGGCTGAAGCTGCAACAGCAGTAGCAGACTACTTAAAAGAAAATAACAAACCAATCGTTTATATAACAGTTGCAAACGCTATATCTGTAGATTGTGACTGTGATGCTAATCAAGGAGACCCAGTAATTGGTGACATCGGAATTTTTGCTTCAACGGACCCAGTTGCTAATGATCAAGCTTTTTTAGATGCAATTTGGAAAACTCAGGAAGATGGAACAAAAGAAATAGAAGAGAGAATAGATTCTCGTAAAGGACGCCATATTACAGAATATGCCGAAAGTCTAGGTCTTGGTTCAACTGATTATGAATTAATAGAAATATAAAAGACTAATATTAAGTCTTTTTTTTATGTAAAAAAGCAAACAAATGTTCTAAAAAATAAAAAATTATGATATAGTAGATTCAAGGAGGAATAATTATGAATCAAATCTATATCTGTATTGATTTAAAGAGTTTTTATGCTTCGGTAGAATGTAGAGAAAGAAACTTAGACCCCTTAACAACGAATTTAGTAGTAGCAGATTCTTCTAGAACAGAAAAAACAATTTGCCTTGCCGTATCACCATCGCTAAAACAGTATGGCTTATCTGGAAGATCACGTTTGTTTGAAGTTGTTCAAACGATTAAAGAAATTAATAAAAAGAGAAAACCATTTATTGGCAAATCTCATAATGATATAGAAATTCAGAATAATCCACACTTAAAAATAGACTATATTGTCGCTCGTCCACGAATGAGTCTATATTTAAAGTATAGTACTAACATTTATAGTATTTATTTAAGACATTTATCTCCAGAAGATATCTTTGTTTATTCTATTGATGAAGTATTTGCAGATATCACAAATTACCTAAAATTATATAAATGCAGTCCTGAAGAATTGGTAACAAGAATTCTTCAAGATGTCTATCAAGAAACAGGAATTACAGCAACAGCCGGTATTGGAACCAACCTATATTTAGCAAAAGTTGCAATGGATATTGTCGCCAAACATAAAGAACCAAATGAATACGGAGTAAGAATAGCTTTTTTGAACGAAATAAGCTATCGTCAAGAATTATGGAATCATAAACCACTGACTGATTTTTGGAGAATTGGTAAAGGAATTTCAAAAACTCTAAAAAAGAATAATCTATATACAATGGGGGATATCGCAAGATGCTCGCTAGAAAATGAAAATAAGTTATTTCATCTATTCGGAATAAATGCTGAATTAATAATTGATCATGCCTGGGGTTGGGAAAATTGTCAGATGAAAGATATAAAAAGTTATAAACCACTAAGAAACAGTCTATCATCTTCTCAAGTACTACATGAACCATATAACTATGAAAAAACTAAAATTATTATTCAAGAAATGAGTGAATTACTAATTTTAGAAATGACAAGTAAGCACTATATGACAAATCATATTGTTTTAACTATTGGTTATGATATTAGTAATTTAGAAAATCAAAGAATTAAAGACGAATATATCGGAGAAATTACCAAGGATTTTTATGGTCGAGAAATACCAAAACATGCCCATGGAACCATTAGACTAGATTACTTTACTTCTTCCATAAAAATTATTAAAAAGAAAGTAATAGAATTATTTGAGACTATTATTAATAAAAATCTTTGGGTAAGAAGAATAAACATCTCTTTTTGTAATTTACAAAGAGAAGAAACTATAAAAGAAGAAATTATTTATAAACAACTAGATTTATTCACAGATAATGAGAAATATGACTACAATAAAAAACAAGAAAGGATCTTAGAAAAAAGTGATCAAAATCTTCAACAAGTTATTATAGAATTAAAAGCAAAATATGGCAAAAATACCATTCTAATAGGTACAAACTTAAAAGAAGGAGCAACAACAATTGAGAGAAATAAACAAATAGGAGGACATAAAGCATGAATGAATATTATGATATCTTAAATTACCCTCATTATGAATTAAAATATCATCCCAGAATGAATATAGAAAATAGAGCTGCTCAATTTGCTCCATTTGATGCCTTAACAGGATACAAAGAAAAAATTCAAGAAGTTAAAAGAATTGTAACACCAAAAAAAATATTAACAGAAGAAGAAATATCTATTTTAAATAGTAAAATGCAAACCCTAAAAGAAAATCAAAGAATAAAAGTTGAATATTTTATCCCAGATAAAAATAAAGTAGGAGGAATATATCGAATATATGAAGGCTTTTTTTCTAAAATAAATATCATCTCACAAGAAATAATTTTTCAAGATAAAAAAAGGATAAAGTTGAAAGAGATAATAAAAATAGATAATATTTAGAAAAATTAGAAAAAATATGATAGAATAAATAACACCACATTTAAGTTTGCTAGGAGGTGGAAATAAATTGGAAATAGGATTACAACAAGTAAAACAGAAAGATTCTAATCAATTATTTAAAATTATATTACCATCTCTTAAAAAATATAATACTTATTTAATTGCAAAATTAACAGTTCAAGAATATCATGCAATTCTACTAGAGATAATTGAAAAGAGTAAAGAAAGTTATGACGGAAGTATAGAATATCTAGAATATATAAAAAATGAATTAGATACAAAAATAGAAAGTATAATAAAAATAAAACTTCAAGACTCACATTTTGCTTATACCACCATAAATAACTACATTAACAATTATCCAAATAAAAAGGTTAATTATAATTCTATCATTGACTTTTTTGATAAATTATTAGATTTTTTAAATCAATATGAATATATTCCTAACAAAAGTATAATTATAAAACTACTAAATGAAAATTCCTATTTTCTGAAAATGTTAGAAATAGTTATCGAAAGAGATAAAAATAAACTCGAAAATGAACCACTTGAAATACTATATGAAAGTCCAATATTATTATCGGCAATTGAAGTTTATTGCGACCAAAATGGTATCGAAATAAAAACAATTGAAGAAGATTTTGATTATGAAAAAGAGGCTAAGACTTCTGATATCGTAGGAATGTATTTAAAAGAAGCCGGAAATATATCCTTATTAAAACCAGAAGAAGAACAAGAACTAATTGAATTAATTGCCCTTGGAGATGAAAAAGCAAAAACAAAATTTATTGAAGCAAATCTTCGACTAGTTGTTAGTGTTGCGAAAAGATATCAAGGAAGAGGTCTAAGTCTTCTTGATCTAATTCAAGAGGGAAACTTGGGATTAATTAAAGCCGTTGAAAAATTTAATCCCGAATTTGGTTATAAGTTCTCCACCTATGCAACTTGGTGGGTGCGTCAGGCTGTTACAAGAGCAATTGCTGACAAAGGAAGAACAATAAGATTACCAGTTCATCAATATGAAATGGTAAAAAAATATCGTGATGCTAATAATACATTAAAAAAACAACTAGGTAGAGACCCTACAATAGAAGAAACAGCTAGATATATTGGTGTTTCAATAGAAAAAGCTATAGATTTACATAGAATACAATCAGATGCGGGAAGTCTCAATGAATTTATAAATGATCAAGAAGATTCTGAACTTGAAAAATTTATTCCTAATCGTGATAAACCAATCGAAGAACAAATAATCACTAAAACATTAAGTAAAGAAATTCAAGCTCTTTTAAACAAATGTAATTTAAAAAAACGTGAGAGAGAAGTAGTAACAATGCGTTTTGGGCTCGATGGAACAACTCCGATGACACTTGAAGAAATTGGAGCAGTCTATAACATAACAAGAGAGCGAGTTAGACAAGTAGAAACAAGAGCAATAAGAAAATTAAGAAATTCCAGATATATAAAAGATTTTGCAGTATATATGGATGATCCCAAAGAAGCTCTAGAAAATATCGGAGCCTATAGGGAAGCCTTAGTTCATGAACAAGGGTATAAATTATATCCAGTAGAAACAAAAAAAACCAAAACGATATCTAAAAGAACTGTATCAAATAAAGGAGGAAAGAAAATGAAAAAGCCAAAAACAATTTACGAACTTTTAGACATGTATACAAAAGAGGAGGTTGACTCAGCAATTTCAAAAATACCTGAAGATGATAAAGAAATCTTAAGAATAAAATATGGTGAAGATTTAGAACATCCTAATGGAAAACCACTAGATAAAAAACAAAGTGCGCACTTTTTTAATGTAATAATTCCTAGAATTAAAAGAATTATTGTTAATCCAGATTACAAAATTCAAAAACGTGCTCCAAGAAAAGGAAAAAATCCTGTAATAGAAAAACCTAAAGAACAATTACAAGTAAAAGAAATAACTTCCCCTAGTGATTTAGAGCAACTAGAAGTGAAGAAAAAAACAGTTATGCCAATTACTGAGAAACAAGAAGCTCCATCAATTAGTAAAGAAGACAATAACCAACAACCAGCAGATTTATCAAAAGCAGACTATATAAAAATACTAGAACTACTTAGATCACCAGATTTTACGGATATGTTAAAAGTATTACCAGCCAAAGAAGCTATAATTATTTCTCTAAGACTTGGTTATGCCGATAACAGATTCTTTAAACCAAAAGAAATAGCTGATTTCTTTGGTATAAGTGAGGAAGAAGTAAATGAAATAACTAAGAAGATGCTTCTTCTATATCAACAAAATATTAATAAAATGCTTGATAATTTAATTGCTTCTGTAACTGATAATGAATCTGAACAAAAACATGTATATGCAAAACAATAATTCAGATAGAGTAACTAATTAATATAAGAACAGAAATAACTGTTCTTTTTTTATTAATCATGTTATAATATAGGGCAATTAATTCTTAGTGAAGGGGATGATAGAGGTGATAAGTACTAATGAAAAAAAATCATTAAGAGTATTCGATATTTTAAAATCATCTCTAAAAGAACATGATGAATATCTAATTCAAGAAACATTTAACAATAATTATCAATTATTAATAGATATTCTCAAAAAACTATTAGACAAAAATTCTGACTTTAATAGTATTAAAACAGAACTAGATAAAGAAATTAAAAAACTAATTAAAGAAAGATTAAAAGATGAAGAATTTGCCTATCAAGCTATAAATAATTTCATTCAAAGAAATAAAGCAAGTAATAATCTTTTTGATAAACTATTATGCTTTATTGACTCCTATGACTATGTCCTTGATTATAGTATGATTACTAAGTTGATTAATGAAAATTATGTATACAAAAAAGCTATTAATACTTTTGTAAAAAATAATATTGCATTAATAAAAGAAGGTAAAATTAGTGAGATAACAGACAATATATTATTAATAATTACTACTGAAATATATTGCCAATTAACAGGAATAAAGGCAGATGTCCAAGAAGAAAAATATGACTCAGTAGATGTTAATACTCTTGATATAACAGGTATGTTTCTAAATGAAATAGGAAAGATACCACTATTATCACCAGAAGAATCAATTGCTATCTTAAAAAGAATAAAAATGGGTGATGAAGAAGCTAAAAATAAGTTTATTGAAAGTAATCAAAGATTAGTCGTTAGTATTGCGAAAAATTATAAAAATAGGGGCCTAGAATTTCTTGATTTAATTCAAGAAGGAAATATTGGAATGATGCAAGCGATTGAAAGATTTGATCCTGATATGGGATATAGATTTTCTACATACGCGATTTGGTGGATTTTTCAAGCAATCACAAGAGCCATAGCCGAAAAAAGTCGAACAATTAAAATACCAGTAAATCAATTTGAATTAGTTAGAAAATATTATTCTGCTTCTAATGCTTTACGTGATATTTTAGGAAGAGAAGCAACTATAGAAGAAATTGCTGAATATTTAAATATGCCAATCGAAAAAGTAACGGATATTTATTATTTTCAGCAAACACCAAGAAGCTTAAATGAAAAAATAAAAGAAGAAAAAGATGGTGAACTTGGTCAGTTTATAGCAGCAGATGATGAATTGATAGAAGATAAAGTAATAGGAAATAATTTAGGAAATGATTTGCACAAACTGTTTGAAAGATGTAATTTAACAGAAAGAGAATATGAAATACTTTGTCTTCGCTTTGGTCTTAATGGTAATAGGCAACATACCTTGGCAGAAATTGGTAAAATGAAAAATTTAGAAAGAGAACGTATTCGTCAAATTGAAGCTAGAGCCATAAAAAAAATAAGAAATTCTCCCTACATCAAAGAATTTGCTATTTATTTAGATAATCCAACTCAAGGATTAAAAAATTTAGCTGAATATCGTCGATATGGAACTAGGGGTTTTAAATTATTCCCAACTAAAGAATTAGCAAGTGCGATAGAAGAACCTATTGAAGAAGACCTTATTATACCTAATTTTAAAAAAATAAAAAAGAAAACAACGCCTAAAAAAATAGTTCAAGTTGAAAAAAAGAAATTAGATCGAACAGATTATTTAGCAGTATTAGATTGTATGAAAAATGCTAAAATCAGTGAAGCATTAAGAAATTACTCAATAAAAGAGTCAGTTATCATTCTTCTTTATTTGGGATATTCTAATAATCATTCTTTTTCTGAAAAAGAAATAGCTGAGTTTTATAATATGGGTATTGAAGAAGTAAGTGAAATAATCGAAAGAGTTTTAGAAGGTAGTCAAAACAATCGAGTATTAGATGACTTGATTACTTCAAAAAAAGAAACTTCAATACAATATAAAAAGAAAAAAATCTAAATCAATTCTAGATTTTTTTATCCAACTAACCATTTATATTTTTTGACACTATATAATGGAATAAAAGGAATTAAAATAGGTGTAGTTTTAACATAATTTTTATATTCTTTATCTTCACCATAAGTTCTATCCTGTCTAAGTTCTAATCTTCTGGCACCACTAAACATAATATAGACAATACCAACAAAACCTATAATAGCCATCAACCATTGTCCGATACCTGTAAGAGTAGTAAATCCTGAAATAAATACTCCTAACCAAATGATTAATTCTCCTAAGTAGTTTGGACATCTGACAATTTTAAATAAACCACTATCACAAAATCTATTAGGATTTTTCTTTTTAGCTTTACTTTTTTGTAAGTCACTACAAGCCTCTAAAGTAATACCTAAAACAGTAATAATCATTCCAATATAAAAACAAGTATCACATCTATCACCATTAACAAAACGATAAATTACAGGGGATGTCATAAGTAAATAAAGTAGGGCACAAGTAATCCATAACATACATTTTAAAAGAAATGTCATATGTGAACCATCTAATATTTCTTTTTTCATTTTTTTGTTATATGCCGAACTCTTTAATTCTCTAAACGCTAAGAATCCACCAAGCCTTAGCCCATAACAAATTAGTATTAAACTACCAAGAACATAACCAAAACTAAGATTATCTCTAAATAGAATTAAAAGCATAACTCCAACTATTGAAATAGAAAAGCCATATCCTAAAGAAATAAACCAGACATATTTTTTAAATCCCATTAAACAAACAATTAAAATTGCCAAAAAAATAAATAATACTTCCATGGATAAAACCATTATTTAATCACCTCATTATAATCATATCATTATAAATAAAAAATAGTAATTGACTATTATAAATACTAGTCAGAATTTTACAAAAGCAATTCCTAATTTGACAAAAACTAAAACATATGTTATAATTAAGCTGCATTGATGAGGAAAAGTACCCAAAGTATTTATTTCAGTGAGTTAGGTATAGTGTGAACTAATAATAAATCTTGGCGAAAGAACACCTCGGAGCTAACTACCGAAAAGATTAATCTTAGTAGGCTAGTTCGGAAGGCAATCCGTTACCATGTTGCTAGGTTTGTTAGAACTGAAAAGAGATTACTGAGTAACAAGCCATTTATATATAAATGGTTTTTTTAGTAATAAATTAAGGTGGCACCACGGATACCCGTATTCGTCCTTATTGTAGGATGATACGGGTATTTTTATTTTAAAGGAGGTGATACTGATGGATGAGTTAGAAATTATGAAGTTTTATAGCTTAAGTGAAAGTTATAGTAAAGAATACATTGAATTTTTAATAGCGATTGCTAAGAAATATAAAAAATCTTTTGCAGAAATTAGTACTAAATTACCAACTGGAGAACTTGTAAAAAAAGATGAATATTTTATTGGAAAATATCCAATAGCTAGGGTATTAATGGGAATAGATGATCCAGCAACTTATGTTTTAACATATTTTCACATATTAGATAAAATTCCAGAAGACTATCCAGAACAACCTAAGTATTATATAAGTACATCAGAAGGATATGTAAAAGCACCAATTACTAAACAAGAATTCTTAGATAGTTTAGAAGAAGCAAAAATTAAAAAAATAAGGAAGTGATTATTATGATAGATGAGAATAATAACAAAAGGAAATTAAGATAAATAAAGTAGATAGTTCCTACAATCTATCTTGGTTTATTTATAAAAAAAATAAATTAAGAAAGAGGTTATAAAAATGAAAAAAGAATTAAGCTATTTAGAGACATTAATAGCAATAGAAGACATTAAAAAATATTTTGAAAAACAATTAGCAGGAAGACTATCTTTAATAAAGGTACCATCACCACTATTTGTAAAAACAGATTCAGGATTACAAGATGCTTTATCAGGAAAAGAAAAAGCAGTAACTTTTCTAAAAGATGGAGAAAAATTTGAAATAGTTCATTCTCTAGCTAAATGGAAAAGAGATGCCTTAGGAAGATATAGTTTTCCACTTCACAAAGGATTATATACAGAGATGCGAGCAATCAGAAAAGATGAAGAAGTAGATAAAATACATTCACTTTTTGTTGAACAATATGACTGGGAAAAAGTTATTAGTAAAGAAGATAGAACAATAAAATATTTAAAAGATACTGTAAAAAGTATTTATAAAGCACTAAGACAAACAGCTATCTTTGTAAAACAAAAATATCATTTTATTACTATTGATTTACCTAAGACTATAACATTTATTACTAGTCAAGAACTAGAAGATATGTACCCAGATAAAAGTCCTAAAGAAAGAGAAGAATTATATACAAAAGAAAAGAAAGCAATATTTATTATTGGTATAGGGGATAAATTAAAAAGCGGTGAAAAACATGACAAAAGAAGTCCAGATTATGATGATTGGCAATTAGATGGAGATATACTAATTTATGATAAAAAACTAGATGAAGCAATAGAAATAACTTCAATGGGAATTAGAGTAGATGAAAAAAGTCTAATTACTCAACTAGAAAAAGCAGACTGTATAGATAGAATAGATAAACCATATCATCAAGATATTATTAAAAAGAAATTACCATATACAATAGGTGGTGGAATAGGTATATCAAGAATCCTAATGCTTTTATTAGAAAAAGAACATATTGCTGAAGTTCATGCTTCAAGCTGGACAAAGAAAACAGAAAAAGAATTAAAAGGAAAAAAGAAATTATAAAAAAATAAAAAGGGGGTTAATTAAATGAAAAGATCGGAATATTTAAGAGAAGAAAAAGATTTATTACTTCTTGAAAAAATCTTAATAGAAGAATATTACAAGAGATTAGAAAAACATTCTGCTAAAAAAGTTTTAAGAAAAAAAATTAAAGAACATATAATGGAAGAAAAAATCTCTTATGATATGCAATTAGTAAAAAGAATTTAATAAAAAAGGAAAGGAGGAATATTATGGATATTAAAAAAATATATGAATCATCTAAAACTTTAATAAAAAAAGAAATTGAAGTAAAGGGCTGGATTAGAAAACACCGTAAACAAAAAGATATTGGTTTTATTGATTTATCTGATGGTACTTGCTTCAAGAAATTACAAATAGTTTATGATAAGACTACAAAAGATTTTGAAACTATAACTAAAATTCATTTTGGTTCAGCTATAAAAGTAAAAGGTATATTAAAAGAATCTCAAGGAACGAGTCAAGAGATTGAATTACATGCTAAAGAAATAATTTTAATTGGTGATTGTTCAGAAGATTATCCAATTCAACCTAAAAAACATTCAAGAGAATTCTTAAGAGAACAAGCATATTTAAGACCAAGAACAACACTTTTTCAAGCTGTATTTAGAGTACGTAGTGTTGTTGTTATGGCCATTCATGACTACTTTCAAAAAGAAGGATATTTATATCTACATGCTCCAATACTTACAGCCAGTGACTGTGAAGGTGCCGGAGAAATGTTTCAAGTAACTACTCAAGATTTAGATGAAATTGCCAAATCTGGAAAAGTAAGTTATGAAGATGATTTCTTTGGTAAAAAAGTAGGATTATCAGTATCAACTCAATTTGAAGCCGAAACATTCGCTCAAAGCTTTAGCAAAGTTTATACCTTTGGTCCAACTTTTAGAGCAGATAAATCTCACACTCCATATCATGTAGCTGAGTTTTGGCAAATAGAACCAGAAGTAGCATTCTGTGATTTAGATGGAATAATGGACATTGCTGAGGATTTAATGAAACATGTCATAAAGTACACACTAGATCATGCCAAAGAAGAAATGGAATATTTAGATAAGTATGTTGAAGAAGGTTTAATAGAAAAATTAACTAAAGTATTAGCATCTAAATTTAAAAGAGTTACTTATAAAGAATGTATCAAAATATTAAAGAAGAGTAAAAAAGATTTTGAATTCACTCCAGAATATGGTGAGGATATTGCTAAAGAACATGAGAAATATTTAACAGAATATTTTGATTGCCCATTCTTTTTAACAATGTGGCCCAAAGAATTAAAAGCTTTCTATATGAAACAAATGGATGATGGTACAGTAGCCGGTGCTGATTTAGAATTACCAGGAATAGGTGAAGTGTTTGGAATGAGTCAAAGAGAAGATGATTACGATATACTATTAGATAGAATGAAAAAACTAGATATGAAAATAGAAGACTATGATTGGTATTTGAAACTAAGAAAATATGGAACATGTGAAAGAAGCGGTTTTGGTATTGGATTTGAAAGACTCTTAATGTATATTACAGGTATGTCTAGTATTAAAGATGTAACAGCTTATCCACGAGTAGAAAAAAGTTGTGATTACTAAAAAGAAATAGTTAAAGCTATTTCTTTTTATGTTATAATGTTTAAGAGGTAATTATATGATAAAAGAATTAAATAGACAAGAAAAATTCAATTTAATATTTTTAATAATGATTCTTAGTGGTATAGCTGGTTTTATTTATGAAGAAATATTCTATTTAATTGATTTAGGCTATCTAGTAAAAAGAGGTTCAAGCTATGGACCATGGATACCTATATATGCTTTTGGTGGTTTGTTTATATTTTTATTAACGTATAGATATAAAGAAAAACCGTTATTAGTATTTTTAATTTCTACAGTAGTAACAGGTACTTTAGAATATCTTACAGGAATGTTCTTTTATGAAGTACTTAATACTAGACTATGGGATTATAATACAGAAATATTAAACTTTGGTAATATAAATGGTTATATATGTCTAAGATCAGTCCTTTTGTTTGGACTTTCTGGATTGTTTTTAATATATTTTATTATTCCTAAATTAATAAAGTTAATAAAAAGTAATAGATTTAAACTAAACTTAACTTGTCCGGTATTAATAGTAGTATTTTTTATCGATATTTTTCTACATATGTTATTAAATTAAATAAAAGTGTGTTATACTTAAAAAGAAATATATAATGTAAAGGAGATAGAAATATGTTTAATTTAAAAGGAAGAGTAGCAGTTATTAGTGGAGCATCAAGTGGATTAGGAAAGCAAATGGCTAGAGGATTTGCTGAACAAGGAGCTGATTTAGTAATTTTAGCTCGTCGTGTTGAAAAACTAGAAGAATTAAAAGAAGAATTAGAACAAAAAGGAGTTAAAGTTTTACCAATTAAATGTGATGTTACATCAACAGAGGATATTGATAATGCGGCAAAGCTTTCAGAAGAAACTTTTGGTAAAGTAGATATCTTAGTTAACTGTGCTGGTTCATCAAAAGATAAAGGTGTACTAGATATGAATGATGAAGAATGGGACTTTACTATTGCTACTGATGAAACATCAGTATTTAAGATGACTAGAGCATTTGGTAATATCATGAAGAAAAATAATTATGGTCGAATAATTAATATTGCTTCAATGTATGGATTAGTTGGTAATACTGAAATACCAACAATTGCTTATCACTCATCAAAAGGAGCAGTTGTTAACTTCACAAGAGCAGCTGCAGCAGAACTTGCAAAATATAATATTACTGTCAATGCAATTTGTCCTGGATATTTCTATACAGAGTTAACTACAGAAGTATTAGATACAGATATGTTCAAAGCTTTTGCTGATTCTCATGTTCCAATGAAACGATATGGAAAAGAAGGAGAATTAAATGCTGGAGCAATCTTTTTAGCAAGTGATGAAGCAAGTTATGTAACAGGAGTAATCTTACCAATTGATGGTGGATATACTTGCGTATAGACTATGTCATATAATAAGCTAGTAAGGGATAAAATACCTGATATCATAAGAAGTAATGGTGAAGAACCAATTACAAGAGTTTTATCAGAAGAAGAATATAAAATAGAACTAGAAAAGAAATTACAAGAAGAACTAAATGAAACTCTCCAAGCAACAGGAAGTGATCGAATAGAAGAACTTGCTGATATGTTAGAAGTTATGAACTCACTTGCTGAAGTAGAAGGAAAAACACTCGATGATATAATCGCAACTCGCAATAAAAAGAAAGAAGAACGTGGAGGTTTTCAAAATAGATTATATTTAAGTGGAGTTAAAGAAGATAAGTAAAATACCAAAAAGTATTTTACTTTTTTTAATTTTGTTGTACAATTATATAGAAATTGCCCCATAGCCAAGCGGTAAGGCAGTGGACTCTGACTCCATCACGCGTTAGTTCGAATCTAACTGGGGCAGCCAATTAGGTGATAAACATGAATATATATTATTTACTAAGTTTAGATGAACGTGATATAGAATCTCTAATTATAGAATCAATTGCTGAAACAAAAAAGAATCTTCAGGGCTTAACAACAGAGAGAACTTGTAAGATTTATAGTGATGAGATTAGAGCATGTCTTAGAAAAAGACATCTTGCCTCACAAAAAGTGGATACAGAATATTTAGGATATCCATATTCCCATGTCTTTAACTTAGTAAAAATAAATGATTCAGAAGATTTTTTAATAGATTTAACATTTAAACAATTTAATTCAAATGAATTTAATTTATTAAGTACTAAAGGATATATCAAAGTAGATACAGTATCATTATTAGAATACTTAGAAATAGTAGGTAATCCATTTAAAAATGATAATAAAAGTAAAGAACTAAAATAAAAGAGTTTTCTTTTTTTACTTTTAATAACCAAAAAAAGAGGTGTAATTATGACAAATGAAGAAAGAATAGAATTAGCAGAATTATTATTTCCAAATATAAAACATGACCGTGCTTATTATGAGGAGAAATATCCTGAAAGAAACCTTCCTGAAGGGGCAATGGTAACAAGATTTGGACCAAGCCCAACAGGATTTGTTCACATGGGAAGTTTATTTGGCTCTTTTTGTGATAGTGTTTTTGCTAAACAAACTAATGGTGTTTTCTTCCTAAGAATTGAAGATACTGATCAAAAAAGAAGTGTCGAAAATGGTGTTGAAGGTATTTTTAATGACTTAGATGCATTTGAAATAAAACCAGATGAATCATCTAAAGTTGGTGGTGAATATGGCCCTTATATTCAAAGTGAGAGAACAGAGATTTATCAAACTTATGTAAAAGATTTAGTTATTCAAGGATTTGCATATCCTTGTTTCATGACAGAAGAAGAAATAGCATCAATCAGAGAAGAACAAGAAATTAATAAAACAAAGTTAGGAATATATGGAGTATATGCTACAGATAGAGATTTATCTTTAGAAGAAGTAAAAGAAAAAATAGCTAACGGTGAAGAACATGTAATAAGATTAAAATCACCTGGTGATAGTAAAAAAGAAATAGAAATAATAGATTGTGTTAAAGGAAAAATAAAATTTCCAGAAAATGATATGGATATAGTATTACTAAAAAAGGATGGTACACCTACATATCACTTTGCTCATGCAATTGACGATCACTTAATGCATACAACACATGTAATAAGAGGAGATGAATGGGTATCATCTATTCCTGTACATGTACAATTATTTGATGTATTAGGTTTTGAAAGGCCAGAATATGTTCATACTGCTGCTATTACAAAAAAAGAAGATGGAACTATAAGGAAATTATCTAAAAGAAAAGACCCAGAAGCAAAAGTATCATATTATGATGAAGTTGGTATCCCAATAGAAGCAGTAAAACTATATCTTGCAACTATTTTAAATTCTAATTTTGAAGAGTGGTATTTACAAAATCCAGATAAAGGGATAGATGACTTTACTTTTACATTTGATAAAATGGCTATTGGTGGAACTTTATTCGATTTAGATAAACTAAATAATATTTCAAAAACATATTTTTCTCATAAAAAAGGGGAAGATGTTTATGAAGAAACTTTATCTTGGGCACTAAAACATGATAAAGATTATGCTGAACTATTACTTGCCAACAAAGATGATATGATTAAATATTTAAGTATTGAAAAAGATGGACCACGCCCAAGAAAAGATATTTCAAAATATAGTGAAGTAAAAGAAGAATTTTCATATGCCATTGATTCAATGTTTGAAAAAGAAGATTATTCTAAATTTGATGGCGATAAAACTTATGATACTAATTTAGTATTAGATTATGTAAATAATTATTTAGATTTAGAAGTTGATAATGAAATTTGGTTTAATAAAGTGAAAGAATTTGCTGAGGCAAATGGTTATGCTGCAAGTCCAAAAGACTATAAGAAAAATCCAGATGACTACAAGGGCCATGTTGGTGATATCTGTGAAGCAATTAGAGTAATGCTAACAGGAAGATTAAAGTCCCCTGATTTATTTAGTATTATGAAAATATTAGGTAAAGATAAAATCATAAAAAGAATTGAACTATATAATAAGAAATTTAATTAATATAGGTGATTATTAATGGAGATTGAAGAAAAGATATATGATGAACAGGAATTAGAAAGCTTTTTTAATGAATTGATTAAAAGAAAAAGATTCGATGCTAACGAAGGTGGACTTCAAGCCTGTGGTGTAATTTCCAAAGACAAAGCCAGATTTAAGGTAACAGAAGATGATGGTGTAGAACCTCATATGTATTCTAATTTTACATTAGCCAATAATATAGCTACTGGAAATATAAAAAGATATCGTGGGGCAAATTTTTCTAAGTTCAAAGATATTCAAAAAATATGTTGTGAATGGCTTGAATTAAGAATTACTGATTCTGATGAATTGTTACTTGCTTTTCATTCATATCGCGATTTAAATTCTTATCAATTAAAAATAATAAAAGAGTTTTTAAGAATTGTTGCTACACCAAAAGTCCAAGAAGCCTATAAAGAGATAAAAATAGGTATTTCTGGTAATAATATTAGTATTCCTTTTGATACAAGCCTAGCCGTTGCTAGAATGAAAATTGCTCAATCAGCAAAGAATATAAAATAGAAAGCGCAAATATGCGCTTTTTTTGTTGAAAAATAGTTTTTAATCCAAAATATTAATTAAAATTTAAAAATTATGTATAAAATATGGTTCAAAATACCAAAACGACTATAGAAATGTTTGACTTTTCAACATTTTTATACTATTATAGTAAGCTATCAAAGTTCTTAGGGTATTATGCCCGAATGTGGGGTGAATAGGTTGAAGAAAAGACTAAATTGGGGGTTCTTGATTTTTACAATTATTATGATAAGTATTGCTTTCTTTGTAACTGAACCTAAGCAGGAAAGGCCAGTAAAAGAAACTAAGCCGATAGTTGTCGAAAAGCAGGATATAGACACTAAAACACTTATCAGTAATTTAAAACAAGAATGGAATAATAATGATATTATTGCTACATTAGAAATCAAAGATTTAGATATTAATACAGTAATAACAAAAACAACTGATAATAAATATTATCTAAATCATGACTTATCTAAAGAAGAAAATAATTTAGGTAATCCCTATATTGATTTTAGAAATAGCAATATCTTAAAAGATGAAAAACAGATAAATATTTACTCACATAATTCTGACTATGATGATTACAAAGAAAAATTACCCTTCTACAAGTTAGAGAAATATCTCAACAAAAAGAATTTTGAAAAATCTGGAAGTATTAAATTACTAACAGAGGAAGAAGTATTAGAATATGAAGTCTATGCCATAAAAATAATTACTACTGACAATGAACATACTGTTCTAGATGCCAAGAGTGATAAGGCATGGCAAAACCACTTGGATAAGTTACTAAGTGATACTAAGTATTGTAAAGGTGACTGCAGTTTAAGTCCTAATGATAAACTCCTAATCCTTCAAACTTGTAACTATAATCCAAAAAATTCATATATAGTATTGATAGCAAAAAAAATAGAAAAAAAGGAGAATTAAAAATATGAAAGATAAATTCAAAAAATTAATCTCAATCATATCAATAGTAGCATTAGTATTTAGTAACCCTGCTACACTAATATATGCTAAAGCCTTAGATTCTGGTGATGTTGTTAGAGAATCAGTTGAAACAGGTAGCCTTGTTAATGAAGGTGATATTCACATCAAAAAAACAGCAACAGCAACAGAAACTCCAGGTAGATACAAGATTACATTTGAGATTGAAGGAGTTCCATACAGGAATACTTATCCATTATATGCAGCAGTAGTATTTGACCGTTCTGGATCTATGATTTGTGGTGATGTATCTAATGGTTATTTTGGTACAAAAGAAACATATTCAGAAGAAAGTGGACGAAGAGATCCAATTCATTATACTGCAGCAGATGGAACAAGTATATATTGTATGGATGGTAGTTATAACCCTGAACCATCTGGAGTTACAAAAAACAAATGGGAAAGTGCTATAAGCGGAGCTAAAACATTTCAAAGTACTATTAAAACAAATTTAGGAGATAGTGCACACGTTAGTTTAGTTACATTTTCTTCAACCGCTGCAGCAGCTACTGAAGATTTTAGTGATGCAAGTTTTGGTCATCCATATGGAGCAACTAATTTATATGAAGCAATTACAAATGCAGAGACAAAATTAAATACTGCTACAGCCGGAGATGCTAATGCCAAAAAGGTAATATTAGTTATTAGTGATGGTGATCCAACTGAACCAAAGGATCAAAGTTGGCCTTTCCCAGATTCTAACTACCCAAAAACACAAGCAACAGCAGCAGCTACAAGCGCTAAAAATAGTGGAATTGAAATCTATGCAATTGGTTATGCAACAACTACATCTACAAGCAAATATTTAAGAGAAAATATTGCAACAGATGCAAATCATTATTCAGATGCTGATCCTGATACAATTACAGCAGCAGTACAAGATATGGTAAATGATCTAGTTGCCGCTGCAATTGATCCAACATTAACAGATACTTTAACACCAGAATTTAAAATTGAAGGTGCTGAGGAATTTGCTGGAACAAAAACATTCACTTTAGAAAATATTACAGGTGAAAAACAAACAGTATCATTCTATGTAGATATTGATCAAACAAAACCTACAGGATATTATGATACAAATAATACAACTGACAAAAAAGCAGGTATAACTTATACAGATCCAAAAACAGGTGAAACAAAAACTATTATGTTAGATGAATCACCAAACGTATATTGGGAAAGACCACAAGTTGCTTATACAGTTAATCACTATAAAGATAGAATAGATAGTAATAATAAAGTAGAACCTAGTGATACAGGTGTAGCAGATTATTCTACAAACATACCATATATTGCAAGAACAGACATAAAAGGTTATGTATTTGACCATTTAGAAGATAAGAATGGAAATGTAGTAGAAAATGTTGCTATTACAAAAAATTCTGCAGATAATGTATTAAATGTTATCTACAAAAAGAAAACAGGACTAGAGTATAAGGTATATTATCATTATGAAGGATTAAACAATAATGAAGAAGTTATTGCTGATGATAATAATCCACATACTGGAACTTTTGGAGATACTATTGATGTAGAAACTTATAAAGGAATTGGTCTAAATAAAAAAGAAGGATTTACATATAATAGTAACACTCAAAGTCCACAAACTTTAGATGATGAACAAGAAAATAGACTTGATATTTATTATACAAGAAATGAATATAATTATTGTGTTAGATATTACTATGATGAAGTAGAAGACGAATCATTTAAAGTAGAAGAAAAAGCAAAACTAGGAACTGAAATTTCTTATCAGAATAAGGAAAAAACAGGTTATGTATTTAATCATGTTAATCCACAAACTGGAAAAATAGAAGTATCAACAAATGAAAAAGAAAATCTAATTCAAGTATACTATGTAAGAGGTCAATACAATTATGTAGTAGAATACTATTACGATGGTACTAAAGATGATTCAAAAACAGAAACTAAAAAGGCGACATTTGAAGACAAAATAGAAGAATATACTGATAAGAATAAGACTGGATATAAATTAGACAAAACAGAAAACTTACCATTAACAGTATCAGCAGATGAACAAGAAAATGTAATCAAAGTATACTACGTAAAAGATAAATTTGATTACACAGTTGAATACTACTATGATGGAGAAAAAGATGAATCTAAAACAGAAACAAAAGAAGCAACATATCAAGATGAAATTACTAAATATACTGATAAGAACAAGACTGGATATCGTTTAGATAAAACAGAAAACTTACCATTAACAGTATCAGAAGATGAATCTAAAAATGTAATTAGTGTTTACTATGTAAAAGATAACTTTGGTTATACTGTTAACTACTATAAAGATAGCAAGAGTGAAGCTAATAGATTAGCGCCTACTGTAGAAAAAGAAGCAGAATATCAAGAAACAGTTACTTTGACTCAAGATGAGTTAGTAGCATATCAACCTAAAGGATATCGTTTAAAAGAAGATCAATCTAATACTATTTATATTACTGAAATAGTAGAAAATAATAACTTAGATATAATCTATGAAAAGAAAGACGATTTAGAATATAAAGTATACTATCATTATGAGAATTTAGATGGAACTATGACAGATGTAGCCGATGATGGAAATGGCACATATAAGGGAACATTTGGTGAAAAGATTCCAGCTCAAACATTTATTGATAAAGGAGCAAAAGACGGATTTAATTATAATGGTCACGTTCAAACTCCAAAAACTTTAGATGATGAACAAGAAAATAGATTAGATATTACTTATACTAGAAACAATTATAATTACTGTGTAAGGTATTACTACGATGAAGTAGAAGATGAATCAGAAGCTATTACTGATCAAGAAGCTAAGTTTGGATCTACAGTAACTTATACAGATAAAAACAGACCTGGTTATGTATTAGATAGAACAAATCCAGAAAATGGACAATTAACTATTACATCTAACGTTGGTGAAAATTTAATTCAAGTTTATTATAAAAAGGGTGAATTTAATTACACAGTTGAATACTATTATGATGGTGTAAAAGATGATTCAAAAACAGATACAAAAGGTGCAACTTATAAAGATAGAATCACAACTTATACTGATAAGAATAAGACTGGATATCGTTTAGATAAAACAGAAAACTTACCATTAACAGTAACAGAAGATGAAGATAGTAATGTAATTAGAGTTTATTATGTAAAAGATAACTTCGATTACACAGTTGAATACTATTATGATGGTGTAAAAGATGATTCAAAAACAGATACAGTAGAAGCAACATATCAAGATAAAATCACTACATATACTGATAAGAATAAGACTGGATATAAACTAGATAAAACAGAAAACTTACCATTAACAGTATCAGCAGATGAATCTAAAAATGTAATTAGAGTTTATTATGTAAAAGATAACTTCGATTACACAGTTGAATACTATTATGATGGTGTAAAAGATGATTCAAAAACAGATACAAAAGGTGCAACTTATAAAGATAGAATCACAACTTATACTGATAAGAATAAGACTGGATATCGTTTAGATAAAACAGAAAACTTACCATTAACAGTAACAGAAGATGAAGATAGTAATGTAATTAGAATTTATTATGTAAAAGATAACTTCGATTACACAGTTGAATACTACTATGATGGAGAAAAAGATGAAGATGCAACAGTTGAAGGAAAAGCAGAATATCAATCAACTGTAAATTATGAATCAAAAGAAAAAGAAGGATACAAATTTGATCATGATGATAATGCACCACTTACTATTACAGAAAAAGCTGAGAACAATATCATTAAAGTTTATTATGTAAAAGATAACTTTGAATACGAAGTTGACTATTACTATGATGAAGAAAAAGATGATACTAAAACAGAAAAAGGCATGGCCGAATTTGAATCTGAAATAACTGAATATACTGATAAAGTAATTGAAGGTTATAAATTAGATAGAACAGAGAACTTACCATTAACAATTGCCACTAAAGGTAATGTAATTAATGTATTCTATGTAAAAAGAGATGATTTAACTTATACAGTTGAATACTACTATGATGGTAAATTAGATGAAAATGCAACAGAGACTTACACTGATCAAACATTTGGTGATGAAATCACTACTTATAAAGATAAAGCAAAAGAAGGGTATGAACTTGATAAAGTAGAAAACTTACCATTAACAATTTCTGTTGACGAAGAGAAAAATGTTATTAAAGTTTACTATGTTAATACAGCAAAAGATCAACCAATTGAAATACCTAATACTGGGCTTAATGAAGACAGCGGTTCTACTGCAGGACTAATTGTAACAATGTTATATTTAGTTGGACTAGCAATCTTCTTAAGTAAAAGAAAAGGTTTCAATTATTAAAAAGAAAGTTATCGAAAGATAACTTTTTTGTTTATTTAAAAATTTAAAACCATCAGAAATCCTTATATATCAACAAAAAACGTCAAAAAAAGTAAAGAAAGTTGAAAAAAATAAATCCATTCGATATAATTATTAATAGTTAGTATTGGAGTGATAAAGATGGCAGGAAAATATGATGCATCGTCAATCAAAATATTAGAGGGACTTGAAGCTGTTAGAAAGCGTCCTGGTATGTATATAGGATCAACTGATAAGAGAGGTCTACATCATCTTATTTGGGAGATAGTAGATAACTCTGTCGATGAAGCTATTAATGGTTATGGAGACTATATTAAAATAACTCTTCATAAGGACAAATCAGTAAGTGTTGAAGATCATGGACGTGGTGTACCAACTGGTATTCATGAATCTGGCAAAAGTACCCCTGAAGTAATTTATACAGTACTTCATGCTGGTGGTAAGTTTGAAAGTGATGGGTATAAAGTGTCAGGTGGTCTACATGGTGTTGGTTCAAGTGTTGTTAATGCTTTGTCTAAATGGATGGAAGTAACTATTAAAAGAGATAAAGAAGAATCTTATATCCGTTTTGAAAATGGCGGCCATGTAGCAGTACCACTAAAGAAAATAGGAACAACAAATAAAACAGGAACAACAGTCCGCTTCTTACCAGATGAAGAAATCTTTTCAACAATTAATTTTTCTTATACAACAGTCTGTGAAAGAATGCAAGAGTCAGCCTATTTATTAAAGGATATAACTATTGAAGTAGTTGATGAAGAAGATAATCGTAATGCAAAATTTCATTATGAAAGAGGAATTGAAGAGTTTGTTGAAGATTTAAATAAAGGTAAGAATGCTCTTCATAAAGTACTAAGTATTAATGGAACTAAAGATAAGATAGATGTTGAAATATCTATGCAGTATACCGATACATATAATGAGAATATTGTCTCATTCGTAAATAATGTTAAAACTATCGATGGCGGTTCACACGAAGTTGGTTTTAAAACGGCCCTAACTCGTGTTTTTAATGACTATGCTAAAGCTAATGGCTTTGTAAAAGGAAAAGATAAAGCTTTTGAAGGTAGTGATGTCCGTGAAGGATTAACAGCCGTAATTAGTCTAAAAATACCTGAAGGAATTCTTCAATTTGAAGGACAAACTAAAGGAAAACTTGGAACACCGGCTGCTAAAAATGCTGTAGAAAGTATTGTTACCGAGCAAATTAAAGTTTATTTAGAAGAAAATAAAGCGATTGCTACTGAAATAATTAATAAAAGTTTACGTAGTAAAATAGCTCGTGAAGCTGCTCGTAAAGCAAGAGAAGAAGCTCGTAAAGGTACTAAAAAGAATAATAAAGAAAGAAGTCTTTCTGGAAAACTTGCCCCAGCACAAAGTAAAGATAAAGAGAAAAAAGAATTGTTCTTAGTCGAGGGTGATTCTGCTGGAGGTTCTGCTAAACAAGGCCGAGATAGACGTTATCAAGCAATTCTTCCTTTACGTGGTAAAGTTCTTAATACAGAAAAAACTAAAGAAGAAGATATTTTAAAGAATGAAGAAATAAATACAATGATATATACAATTGGTGCTGGATATGGATCAAACTTTGATATTAAAGACTGTGAATATTCAAAAGTAATAATCATGTCCGATGCCGATGAAGATGGAGGACATATTCAGTGTTTATTATTAACGTTCTTCTATCGTTATATGAAACCATTAATCGAGGATGGAAGATTATTTGTTGCTTTACCACCATTATTTAAGATTCAAAGTGGTAAAGAAATAGAATATGCTTATACAGTAGATGAAATGAAAGAAAAAGCCAAGGGTAAAAAATGTGAAATTCAACGATATAAAGGTCTTGGTGAAATGAATGCTGATCAACTATGTGAAACAACTATGAAACCAGGTAGTAGAACACTAATTAGAGTTAATATTGAAGATGCTCAATTAGCTGAAAAACGTGTATCTATTCTTATGGGTGATGATGTTCCACCTCGTAAAGAATGGATTGAAGAAAATGTTGAATTCTCACTAGAAGATGAATATCAAATAGCTTAACAAATATCCCCCTAATATAGAGATGTTGACAATCGAAAATATGTATAATATTTTGAAAATGAAATCTATATTATAAGGGGGAATATTATGAAAAATAAGCAAGAATTGATTTCAAATTTATTTGAAGAAAAAGAAATTAGAAGTATCTGGGATAGTGAAAAAGAAGATTACTATTTCAGTGTAGTTGATGTTATTGCAGCATTGACAAATGCTAAAACACCAAGAAACTATTGGAGTGATTTAAAGAGAAAACTTATAGAAGAAGGTAGTGAGTTGCACGAAAAAATCGTGCAACTAAAGATAAAGTCAAAAAAAGATGGAAAAAAATATTTGACAGATACTTTAGACACAGAAGGAATTTTAAGATTAATTGAATCTGTTCCATCTATTAAAGCAGAGCCTTTTAAGATGTGGTTAGCTAGGTTAGGTAAAAGGGAAATAGATAGTACTTTTGATCCATCTGTTGGTATTGATAAAATGATTGATTATTATCTAAATAAAGGATATAGCTTATCATGGATTAAAGATAGAATTGATGCAATAATTGATAGAAAACAGCTTACTAACACATGGAAATCTCATGGGATAGAAGAAGCTAGCGAGTATGCAATATTAACTAATGAAATATATAAGACCTGGTCTGGTATGACAGCTAGTGAATATAAACAACTTAAAGGTATCAGAAAGGAATCATTAAGAGACAATATGTCTGATTTAGAAATACTTCTAACTAATATAGGTGAAGTAGCAACACGTGAGCTAACTAATGCACATCATCAACTAGGATTAGAACAAAATAAGTTAATTTCTGAAGTTGGTGGAAGTATTGCTAATAACACAAGAAAAGATTTAGAAGAAAAACTAGGAAAAAAGGTTATTTCTAGTAAAAATAAATTAATTGATAGATATGATAACTAATAGAAAGTAGTGGTAGAATGCCAAAGAAAAAAACAGAGACAGAAGAAATAATAGAGAAGATTTTTGATTATACTCTAGAAGATATTATGGGAGAACGTTTTGGAAGTTACTCAAAATATATTATCCAAGATCGTGCTATTCCCGATGCTAGAGATGGATTAAAACCTGTTCAAAGAAGAATTCTTTATTCTATGCATAAAGAAAAAAATACATATGATAAAGGATATAGGAAAAGTGCTAAGACTGTTGGAGACGTAATAGGTAATTACCATCCTCATGGTGATACTTCAATTTATGATGCTATGGTTAGAATGAGTCAACCATGGAAAACACGTCTTCCATACATCGATATGCATGGTAATAATGGATCAATTGATGGTGACTCTCCAGCAGCTTATCGTTATACTGAAGCCCGTCTTTCAAAGATTTCTAATGAAATGCTTCGTGATATTGATAAGAATACTGTAGAGTTTGCTCCTAACTTTGATGATACTACAGTAGAACCAACTGTTTTACCTGCTCGTTTTCCAGCATTATTAGTTTATGGTACCCAAGGTATTGCTGCTGGTTATGCTACTAATATACCTCCACATAATTTAGGAGAAGTTATTGATGCAACAATTCATAGAATTGATTATCCAAACTGTGAACTTGAAACTTTAATGAAATATGTTAAAGGACCAGACTTTCCAACAGGCGGAATAGTAGAAGGTCTTGATGGAATAAAAGAAGCTTATGAAACAGGTCGTGGAAGAATTGTTGTTAAAAGTCGCTATACTATTGAAGATGACAAGAATGTTAAAAGAATAGTTATAACAGAAATCCCATTTGAAGTTAACAAAGCTCAAATGGTTAAAAAGATGGATGACATTCGAATTGATAAAAAAGTAGAAGGTATCATTGAAGTACGAGATGAATCTGCTGCTGATGTTAGAATTGTCATTGAATTAAAGAAGAATGCCAATACAGATTTAATCATTAATTATTTCTTAAAAAATACTGATATGCAAATTAACTACAATTTTAATGTTGTATCAATTGTTAATAGAAGACCTAAACTATTAGGCTTAAAAGAAGCATTAGATGCTTTTATTGCTCATCAAAAAGAAGTAGTTAGAAGACGTACTGAATTTGATTTAGCTCACGCTAAAGCGCGATTCCATATCGTTGAAGGTCTAATTAAATGTATTTCAATTCTTGACGAAGTAATCAAAGTAATTAGAGCCAGTAAAAATAAAAGTGATGCCAAAGACAACTTAGTAAAAGAATTTGAGTTTACTGAGGCTCAAGCCGAAGCTATTGTTACATTACAACTATATAGATTAACTAATACTGACGTCGTAGCTCTAGAAAATGAAAAAGCTGCACTAGAGAAAATAATTAATGGATTAACTGCAATTCTAGGTAGTGAAGAAGTATTAAAATCAGTAATGAAAAAAGATTTACGTGCTGTAAGAGATGAATATGGGCAACCACGCCTTACTGATATAAAGGATGAAATAACAGAAATTAAGATAGATGAAGCAGCCATGATTCCAAAAGAAGACGTCGTAGTCGCAGTTACTAAAGACGGTTATATTAAGAGAACATCATTTAGGAGTTATACATCTTCTAATCCAGAAGATATCGTCTTAAAAGAAAATGATTATATTATGGGCTTATATGAGATGAATACTACTGATACAATTCTTATCTTTACATCAGGTGGTAATTACTTACATATACCTGTTCATATAATTCCAGATTTAAAATGGAAAGATATGCCAAAACATGTAAGTAATATAATTGAGGTTCCTGGCGAAGAGAGCATCATTGGTGCAATACCTGCCTATGACTTTGAAAGTGATAAGAACATAATTATAACAACTAAGAATGGTATGATTAAACGCTCGAAATTAAAAGAATTTAAACTTCAAAGGTATAATAAAGCTACTAGTTGTATGAAACTAAAAGATAATGATGAAGTAATAAGTGCTATTGTTGAAGAGTATGACACTATTTTCTTAACAACTAACACTGGTTATGGGTTAAGCTTTAAAACTGAAGAAATACCATTAGTTGGTGTTAAAGCATCAGGCGTTAAAGCTATGAAATTAAAGGATGATTACTTAGTATCTGCCAATATTTTTTCATATAATAACAGTGAGTTTATCACAATAATAACTACCCGTGGTACGGGAAAAAGAGTTCGACTTCAAGAATTTGAATTATCAACAAGAACAAGACGTGGAATTCAAGTGTTACGTGAAGTTAAAACTAATCCATATCAGGTATTAAAGACATTTATAGAAGACTCTAAAAATCACATTGGTTTGAAGAATTCTGAAATTGTTCAAATTAAATTAACAGAATTACCAATAGCCGACCGCTATTCAACAGGTAGTCAAATAATTAAACATGAGTTGATTGATGCTTTTGTTATTGCTCAATTAAAAAAGATACAATCTTCCCAAGAAAAAATAGAAGTAACTGAAGAAATAAAAGAGCCAATTGAAAAGAAACAGTCCAAAAAAGAGAAAGTTTCTCTTCAAGAAATAGATGATAGGTTAATGACAATTGATGATTTCTTAAAGTGAAAATAACTATTGAATAACCAGTTAATCTATGGTACTATTAATACAAGATAGATGAGAATATGAATATGCCATCTACAATTATAGAATAATAAGAAGGAGTGATAATAATGCCATCAACTAATGTAGCATCAACTATACCTGAAGAATTAAAAAGACAATCAGCAAGGATTAATGAGCAAGTTCAAAAGCTTGGAGCAATGTTAGATACAATAAGTAGTCATTTAGGCGAAATATCAACAATGATGAAAGATTATGATCCAAATCTTGTAACTCAAGTTAATAATTTAAAAAGTTCAATAGAAAGTTATAAGACTAAATCAGCTAATATTTACGGTGATATGTCTGATGCTATTTTGAAGTATGCATTAAGTCTAGTAAATAATTTAGAAGATTTAACTAAAAATATTGCTTCCATTAAAGCTTCAGTTGAAGCACTATAGTATTTAAAGAAAATCTGACTAGTTCAGATTTTTTATTTTTTGTTGTAAGAAAAAACTAAATAAAGTATAATTATATATGAAATAAGGTGAATTAAATATATGATGAAATTAGAACCAGTTGCAAAAGAACAATTAGAAAAAATAATTATGGAAATATCCGAAATACTAAATAGTAGTGAGCTCAACAAACTAGAAGAGTTAAGAAAAAATTTTCAAGAATCAACGCAAGATATACAAATTGCTAGTGATCTTACTGAAAGGATACATATTGCCAATATAAATGCTCAGCAACTTCAAGATTCAACTGCTTTAATGATTGATAAAATGAAATATATAATAGAAGAAACAGAAGCAATAAATATAGATTAAGGTGATAAATATGGATATTAATACAATTTCTAATAAATCAAAAACAATTAAAGATACTTCAGTTTTGTTATTGAAACAATATCAAGATATTCTTGCTAAGTTATTAGCTGCTTATGAAATACTAGCAACTACGAATCACCAATCATTACCTGAAATAAAAGAATTTATTGATGGCATGGATAGTAAAATAAAGGCTATATCAAAAGAGTATACATATTTTTTTGATAATATTCAAGCGTATGTTGCCTCATCCGATAATAATTATGAAAAATTAGAAAAGGACATATATACAATTTCTAGAGATTTAATGGATGCAATATCATCATTAAAATAGATAATAAGACAATTATGTCTTTTTTTTTATTAAAAACATAAAATATATTGGTGATAATATGTCGAAAGAAAGATTTAAACTTTTTGCAAGTGACCATCCAGAATTAGCAGAAAATGTTTTAAAAGGAAATACAACTTGGCAACAATTATATGAAATATTTGAAATATATGGAGAAAAAAATCCAATTTGGAAAAATCTATTTTTTAAAAATTCAATTCCTGATGATATAGCATCAAGTGTAAACAGTTTTAAAGAAGTCTTTAATACATTTAAAAATTTAGATATGGATTCAGTACAAAAAAGTATAAATAATCTTCAAAAAACAATAGGTTTGTTACAAGAACTTAATCTAGGTTCTAAACAAGATCCATACAAACCAAGACAAATTTATAGGAGATTTGATGATTAAAAATGATAAGATAAGTATATTCATAAAAAACAACCCACTTATCTATAATTATTTACGTGATGATTCTTCTCATTATAAATATTTATATCGCGATTTAAACTATTTTAAAACTATAGAGAACTTAGCTAAAGAGAAGTACAAATTACGAACTACAGATAAATTAGAAAAACTTAAAAATAATATTGAACTTATAACTACTTTTATTGATGTAATGAAATAAAATATATGTTAAAATATAAATTATGAAAGAGTTAATAGAAAAAGTAGAAAAATTAAAATTAGAATTAGATAAAGATATCAGAATAATAAGGATTAATGAACTAAATAAAAAGTTAAAAGATAATCCAGATTTAATTAAAAAAATTAAAGAATATCATCTTACTAGAAAAGAAAGTTTAAAAGAAGAAATTATAAATAATAATCTTTTTAAAGAATATAAAAAAGCAGAAACAGATATAAATCTTTTAATATTAGAAATAAATCAGAAATTAAAACAAATTAGTAAAAAAGGGCAGTGTCAAATATGAAAGTAATAAGTGGTAAATACAAAGGCAGAAATTTAGAAGGTTTTAATATTAATGGAACAAGACCGACAATGGATAGGGTAAAAGAAAGTTTATTTGGCATGATTCAAAATTATTTACCAAATAGTATAGTTCTTGATTTGTTTGCTGGTAGTGGTGCTCTAGCAATAGAAGCTTTGAGTGAGGGGGCTATTAAAGCTTATTTAGTTGATTCTAATCCTCAAGCAATAAAAATAATAAATAACAATATTGAAAAACTAAATATAAAAGATGCTAAGGTTATAAAAAATGATTTTATAAAGGCTTTAGAGATTTTTAATCAGGAAAATTTAAAGTTTGATATTATCTTTATAGATCCACCGTATAAAACAAATTATATTGAAAAAAGTATTAATTTGATTGATAAATATAATCTTCTAAATAATAATGGAATAATAGTTTGTGAAAGTGATGAGGAAGATAAAATTATTTATCCAGAAAATTATAAAAATATAAAAATAAAAAAGTATGGAGATAAAATGATAGTAATACTAGAAAAATTATGTTAAAATGGTAAGTAGAATAGTTGGTGATTATATTGAAAAAAATGAATAATAAAGGGTTTGCAATATCGGCACTGGTATATGGCTTAGTCATAATGGGAATTTTAATAGTAGCAATGTTGATGAAAACTGTTTCATCAACAAGAGAAAATCAAAAACTTTTATCGGAAATGATTGAAGATGAACTTAATAATTTAGGTATGTCATCTAGTGCATTTGTACCAGTAGCAGGTGATGAAGGCCAGGTTTTTACCGCCCAAGAAGCAGGGCTATATAGGATAGAATTATGGGGTGCGGCAGGTGCTAATGGTTCTGGTGGAAAAGGATCATATACATCAGGTGTTATCTACCTAGAAGAAGGACAAAGTCTATTCTTTTTTATAGGACAGTCAACGGCCTCAGGGGGGCATGAAACCGATGTCAGATTAAATTCCAATGATGGCTATGATGGACATAATTCTTATGAGACAAGAATTATGGTTGCAGGCGGTGGTGGAAAAAATGCTGATGCCGACGGAAAGGGATTGGTTAGAAGTGACACTTTAAAACTAAATCCACCTTCATTAGAAGGTGTTGTTGATGGTGGACATGGTTATATTCCTGGTGCAACAGCTACTGATGGTGGATCTTCATTTATATCCGGTTATGGAGGCAGTCAGGCGATAATTAAAGGACTGGGAAATCCAAATGACCCAACATATAGGTATAATGAAAATACAGGTGTAGTGGGAAATACATATCAATATGCTTCAGGACCTGATAAGAAGTATTACTTTGTAGATGGTTTAGTAATACCAGGAGTGAATACAGGTGCAGGTAAAGCCACAATTAGAAAAATAGGTAATGATATAAATAAAATAAAAAATGAAACAGTAGTTGCAAGCAAAATAGAAATTTGCAATAATAATACAGAAACACCATTTACTGCATCATCCATAAATACTGTCAAAATATCCGCAATAGGAGATGCCACATCAGATGGAGGCCAAAATTTTACTTCTGATAATGATAGTTTAGCTGGAGGATGCTTAAGCAATACTTTTACAGCCAAAACTATAGATGAGGTAACAATTAGTGGACTAGAACAAGGTAACAAATATAAAGTAACCATAACAACATCAGAAGATAATATTGTATTTAATAATATAACACCAAGTAGTAGTGGTGAATTCAGATATTCAACTTATCAATCTCGAGGAAGCCTACCAAGACAATCTAACTACTATATACAATCAGTATCTGGTGAAAGTACATTTTTAACATATGCTGATGATGAAATAAAGCCTCAGCTATTAACAGGAAATAAAAATCAAATATGGGAAATAACTAAAGTTAGTAATACTCCAGATTTATATAAAATAGTTGAAATGTCAAAATTTAATGCTATGTCATCAAATACAGAGAATACAGTAAATAATATTACCGAAATTGAATCTAGAGAATACAATGCAATTAGCCAAGATAAAACTCAATTATTCAAGATTAAATATAATAGTGATGGAACTTATAGCATAGTACCGCAATCTGGATCTGATGCTAATCAAGCAATTGAGATAACTAATGAAGGGTTGATAGTTAAGGCAAAGGATGATAATAAACAGGAGCAAAAATTCCGTTTGATAACAATAGATTATAGTAAATAGAAGTAGTTTAAAACTACTTTTATTTTTTTTAGCACTCTACTATTGACAAGTGCTAAAAAAAGGGTTAGACTATATTTAGCACTTTGATAGAAAAAGTGCTAGGAGGTTAATGTTATGTTGACTGATAGACAAAATAAAATATTAAAACTAATAGTAGAAAGGTATATCAAGGAACCAATTCCAGTGGGCTCTAAAGTAATTTCGAAAGCTATCAATTGCTCAAGCGCTACTGTCAGAAATGAAATGGGAGAACTTGAAAAACTCGGACTATTAGAAAAGACTCATACCTCATCTGGTAGAGTACCATCAGAAGCAGGATATCGCTATTATGTTGATAATTTAATGGAACTTAAAAAGATGAATGCTGAAGATATGCTAAAATTACAAATTGTCTTTAAAAATCAACAACTAGCTCTATCTGATGTAATAACAAAATCATTGCAAGTTATATCGGATATGATGAACTACACTACAGTAGTGCTAGGGTCTAAATCTCATGAGAATAATCTTAAACAAGTTGAGGTTATTCCGATTGATGAAGAAAATTTAACAGTAATTATTGTAACTGATAAAGGACATGTTGAACATAAGATAATTCGCCTACAAGATGTATCTCTAGATGAAGTAAAGAAAACGGTTGGCTTAATCAATAACTTAATCTCAGGAACTCCAATTGATGAAGTAAGCAAAAAATTAGAGTTCGAAATAAAACCAATAATAGGAAATTATGTAAAACAACATGAACAATTATATAACGCTTTCTATCATGTGTTTACCGATTTTACAAATCAAGAAGTAAATGTTATGGGACGTAATAAAATGTTAGAGCAACCAGAATTTTCCTCAAATATTGAAAAAATCAAAACAGTTTATAATAAGTTAGAAAATGAAGAAATTCTAAAAAACATTGAAGAAGACGATGACAATAACATCAAAGTATATATTGGTAATGAAAACAATATTGATAGTGATGTAACAGTCATTAAAACAAAATATAAAAAGGGTAATGAAGAAGGTACAATTGCTATCATTGGTCCAAAACGTATGGAATATGATCGAGTAGTTGGTCTTTTAGAATACATGAAGGAAAACATTGAAAGGTAGGCATTATGGAAGAAAAAAATGAAAATTTAGAACATACAGAAGTTTTGACAGAAAATGAAGAAACACCTGAAGTATTGGAAATGAATCAAACCAAACCAAAAAAGGAAAAGAAATTAAAAAAAGATGATAAATTAAAAGAAGAAATAATGCGTCTTCAAGAAGAAAATAAACATCTTACTGAAAAAGTAAAATTGGCTCAAGCAGAATTAATTAATTATCGTCGTCGTAAAGATGAAGAAACTCAAAGTATGTTAAAATATGCTAATCAAGAATTAATACTAGAAATAATTTCAATAGTAGATAATTTTGAACGAGCAATCAAACAAGCAGATAATAATTCTAGCGAGGAATTTATAAAATTTATTACTGGAATTAAAATGATATATGCTAATTTAATGGATACTTTAAAAAGGTTTGGAGTAGAAGAAATAAATCGTGTTGGAGAAGTTTTTGATCCAAAACAAGAACAAGCACTATTAACTGATAGTGTTGCAGAATTAGATGATGAAGTAGTAATAGAAGTACTACTAAAAGGATATAAATTAAAAGACCGTGTTATTAGACCGGCATCAGTAAAAATAAATCAAAAATAGAAAAGGAGATTATTAATTATGGGAAAAATTATAGGAATAGATTTAGGAACAACAAATTCATGTGCTGCTGTATTAGAGGCAGGAGCACCTAAAATAATACCAAATCCAGAAGGAGGTAGAACAACTCCATCTGTAGTAGCTTTTAAAAAAGGAGAAAAGATTGTTGGTGAAGCTGCTAAACGTCAAGCACTAACAAATCCAAATACTGTTATCTCAATTAAGAGAAAAATGGGAACAAGCGAAAAAGTTAAATTAGAAGATAAGAAATATACACCAGAAGAAATATCAGCAATGATTTTATCATATATTAAAGATTATGCCGAAAGCTATTTAGGAGAAAAAGTAGAAAAGGCTGTTATTACAGTACCTGCATACTTTAACGATTCACAACGTCAAGCAACTAAAAATGCTGGTAAAATTGCTGGTTTAGAAGTAGAAAGAATTATTAATGAACCAACAGCAGCAGCTCTATCTTATGGTCTAGAAAAAGATGAAGGACAAACAATCCTAGTATATGACTTAGGTGGAGGAACATTTGATGTATCTATACTAGAATTAGGTGACGGAGTGTTTGAAGTTAAATCAACAAGCGGAAATAACCACTTAGGTGGAGATGACTTTGATGAAAGAATTATTGATTATTTAGTAAAAGAATTTAAAAAAGAAAACGATGTAGACTTACGTGATGACAATATGGCTATGCAACGTCTAAAAGAAGTTGCTGAAAAAGCTAAAAAAGATTTATCAGGAATGGTATCAACACAAGTATCAGCACCATTTATCGCTAAAGATAAAGATGGTGAACCTCTACATTTAGATATGACACTATCTCGTGCTAAATTTGAAGACTTAATATCTGATTTAGTAGAATCTACTATTGAACCAGTTAAAAAGGCTATTAAAGATGCTAAAATATCTAAAAAAGATATTGATAAAGTAATTCTTGTTGGTGGATCAACTCGTGTACCACTTGTATATGAAACAATAACAAAAGAATTAGGAAAAGAACCTTCACGTGAAGTTAACCCAGATGAAGCAGTTGCAATGGGAGCAGCTATTCAAGGTGGAGTTTTAACTGGTGATGTTAATGATATCGTACTACTTGATGTAACACCATTATCACTAGGACTTGAAACATTAGGTGGAGTTATGACTACATTAATACCTAGAAATACAACAATACCAACATCTAAGAAAGAAGTATTCTCAACTGCTGCTGATAATCAACCAGCTGTTGATATTCACATCTTACAAGGTGAAAGAAGTATGGCAGCTGATAATAAAACATTAGGAAGATTCCAATTAGGAAATATTCCACCAGCACCACGTGGTGTTCCTCAAATTGAAGTAACATTTGATATTGATGAAAATGGTATCGTTAATGTAAAAGCTAAAGACTTAGGAACCAACAAAGAACAATCAATTACTATTACATCAAGTACAAATTTAACAGATGAAGAAATTGAAAAAATGCGTAAAGAAGCAGAAGAAAATAAAGAAGCTGATAATAAACGTAAAGAAGAAGCAGAGCTTAGAAATGAAGCTGAACAAATGGTCTTCCAAACAGAAAAAGCTATTAAAGACTTAGGTGATAAAGCTGATAAGAAAGAAGTAGAGGAAGCAGAAGATTTAATTAAAGATTTAAAGAAAGCCTTAGAAAAAGGCGATATTGATGAAATTAGAGAAGAAAAAGAAAAACTTCAAGAAAAAGCAATGGCTTTAGCAACAAAAGTTTATGAACAAGCTGCAAAAGAACGTCAAGAAGAACAAGCAGATAATGATGAAGATGCTGAAAAAGAATCTAAAAAAGCAAAAAAGAAAAAAGACGATGTAGAAGAAGCAGATATTGAAGAAGAATAATTAAGTATTAAGTAGTCCTAGTGACTACTTAATATTTGCTAAAAGGATGTGAGAAAGTGGCAGAAAAACGTGATTATTATGATGTCTTAGGAGTAACAAAAAGTGCAACAGAAGCAGAAATAAAAAGTGCCTTCAGAAAAAAAGCTAAAGAATTTCACCCGGATTTAAACAAAGATGATCCCCAAGCAGGCGAAAAATTTAAAGAAGTACAAGAAGCATATTCTGTATTATCCGATGAAAATAAAAGAAAAATGTATGATCAATATGGTCACGCTGGCGTAAATTCAGCTGGTGGGGCAGGTGGTTTTGGCGGCTTTTCAGGGTTTGACAGCGCTGACTTTGATTTTGGCGATATATTCGATTCAATATTTGGAGGATCAGGCGGCTTTGGCGGTTTTTCTGGTTTTGGCGGTGGACGCCAATCTGGACCAAGAGCTACACGTGGAAGTGACATCTTAATGCGTATGGATTTGACTTTTGACGAAGCAATATATGGTTGTGAAAAAAAGTTTAGCATTGATGTTGTAGAAGACTGTGATGAATGCCATGGCCATGGTGGTTTTGACCGTGAGGAATGCTCGACTTGTCACGGAAAGGGAACAATTACGACACAACAACAAACTATTCTTGGATCATTCATGTCAAAAACAACATGTCCAGATTGTAATGGAACTGGGAAGACATATAAAAGAAAATGTAGCGAATGTTCTGGCAAAGGACGAGTTAGAAAAAATAAAAAAATCACGATTAACATTCCTGAAGGAATTAATACTGGTGACCGTCAACGAATTAGTGGCAAAGGTAACCCAGGTTCAAATGGCGGTGAAAATGGAGATTTATATATTGAATTTGTTGTTGATGAACATAAATATTTTGTCAGAGATGAAGATGATATCTATTTAGAAGTTCCACTAACAATAACAGAATCCATATTAGGCTGTAAGAAAGAGATTCCTACACTATATGGAAATGTAAAATTAAATGTTTCAGCAGGAACCAATAGTGGAGATAAACAACGTATAAAAGGAAAAGGAGTAGATAACACATATCGCCATCACAAAGGAGATATGTATGTGATATTTAAAGTATATACTCCAAAGAAACTATCACGCGAACAAAAACAATTAATTGAAAAATTATCAGCAACAGACCTAGAAACAGATGAAATAAGAAGATTCAATAAATTTACAGAAGATAATGACTAGATTTAGTCATTTTTTCTTTGTATATTTTTCTTATTCATATTATAATTGATATAGAATGAAGGGTAGTGAATATATGAAAAAACATATTAAACCTATAGTTGTCTCAATCATTTGTGTTTTCATATGTATTACTATGCTTGGTTGTGGAGTGACCTATCATTTTGGTAATACTGTTAATGCTGACGAATCATTTACAATAGATATTTTGTATGCCGAAAGTGATATGGATTATGGAAATTGGATTGTTCCAACTCGCCGTTATGATTTAATAAAAATGTTCGAAGAACAAGGATATGAAGTATCAATTAAAGAAGAAGAGATAGAACAACAAGCAGAAATAAATGAAGACGAAACATTAAAACAAGAACCACTAAAAAATTCTTATCTAGAATTAAAATATACTGTTGAAAAAATTGATGACCTTTGTATTAAAGAACCATTAGAAAAAAAATTTGATGTTGGAGACTTTCTATCAGGAAATTTACAAGATATATTAGAAAAAGGAATATTTGACTGCAAAACTACTGATCATTCTAAAATCTATAATGCTGATTTTGCATATGATCCTAAATTTTTACAACTATATACAGACGAACCGACCTGGACTAGATATGAAGATGCAATACGTCAAGCACAAGAATCTGGAAACAACAATCAAATATCAACACTAGAATCTGGAAAGGATAATAGTAGCATTATCTATATTCTGAAACTCGATAAAGGAAAAATGCAAAGTGAGAATTCAACTGAAAAAGATGAGGATTCAAATACATATAGTTGGATATTAACAAATCAAGATACAGATGGCATTTCTTATACTTTTGAGTTTCCAAACGATGTATCTGTAGACTATAAAGAAAAAGAACTAGAATTAATGACAGAAAATATAGAACAGGGAACAGAAGTTCACTTTAAGGTGAAAAAACTAGATAAATTAAAAGAAATAGTTATTCTAGATGAAAAAAATAATAGAATTGAATATAAAAAAGTAGAAGGAACAGAAGATGAATATTACTTTATAATGCCTACTAGTAGTGTGAAAATATCTATTGAGTATAAAGTGCTTAATCCAAAAACACTAAGTGGACTAAGTATAGGTCTAAACTTAATTATAATATTTGCAATTAGCGGATTAATTATAATAAATAAACATAATAAACTAATAGGAGGTTCAAATGAGTAGTTTTGACTTAAAAAGATTAAATTTAGAAAAAGAAAAATTAGGGGAACAACCAATAAAACTAAAAACAAAAAATTATAAGAAGCCTAAAATAAAAAATGGTTATCTCGTAGATGAGAATGGTAAAAGAATAGGCACTAAAGGAGATATGTATACAAAAGTAATATTTGATAAAATATTGCAAGAAGGCGCACTTGACCATAATCCACGCCCTCATTACGAAGACTTTTATGAAGGAGCAACTTATGATGAGAAAAAAAATATAATCATAACTTCTTCAAAAGAAAAAATAAAAGTATGTAAAAATGATAAAGTTATTAAGAAGGAAAATGGAATAGAATTATGGGTTCCAGCTCATACAATTAGTGTTAATGTTGGCATTGAATGTACTTATGACTTGTCAAAAGGAGAGTCTCCAATGACAACTCTTAGACCAATCGCAACCAAAGCATCAATTGCTGAAATACTTTGGATTTATCAAAGAGAAAGTAATGATTTAGTAGAGTTTGATGAATTATTAGGTAAAAAGACTTGGGATGAAGATCATAAGATAAATAACTGGTGGGTAGATTGGGCTTTAAAAGATGATGCAGGAAATTTCATTCTAAATGATAAAGGACATCCCACAATAGGAGCTTGTTATGGCGAAACAGTAAGACGTAGACACATGCTAAAAAAAGAAGTAATAGAACAAATAAAAAATAATATGGATGGAAGAAGAAATATTACCTGCCTTTGGCAACAAGATGATTTTAATGAAAAGCATGGCCTAAAACCTTGTGCTTTCCTAACAATTTGGAATGTTCGCCATGACTGGGATGGTACAGATTATCTAGATATGACAATGGTTCAAAGATCAAGTGATTTTGCAACAGCAGGATGTATAAATCAAGTCCAGTATTCAGTATTATTAAAATTAGTCGCTAAAGAATTAGGACTTATTGCTGGAACATTTACTTGGAAGCCTGTTAATGTTCAAATATATGATAGGCATATTGCTCAAGCAATTGAAATGTTAAATAGAGAACCGATTACATGTGGAGCAAATATTGAATTAAATGAAGAAGTAGAAAGATTTGAAGATTACATGCCAAATGATATAAAGATTACTGACTATCCAAGGGATCTAATAAAAGAAAAAAATCCTCAATTAAAATTCCCATTAGGTATTTAGTATGATGAATATTACAATGATTGCTGCAATTGGCAAAAATAATGAATTAGGAAAAGATAATAAATTAATATGGCATTTAAAAGAGGATTTAAAGTTCTTTAAAGAACAAACAATTAATAAACCAATAGTTATGGGAATAAAAACTTTTGAATCACTTCCAGGAATGTTACCCAAAAGAAAGCATATTGTTTTAACTAGTAAAAATATAAAACTTGATGAAGAGATAACAATTTGCCATTCTATTGAAGAAGTATTAGACTTAGCAAAAGATTATGAAGAATTGATGATCATAGGTGGAGCAAGTATTTATAAACAATTTTTAGAATATTCAAACAAACTAATTTTAACTGAAATCTCTGCTGAAGAAAGTGAAGCTGATGCTTATTTTCCCGAGTTTAATCATGATGAATGGAACCAGGAAGTATTATCTAGTCATGAAGAAAATAGTATTAAATATCGGCATGTAATATATATAAGAAAAAAAATACAGACCTAACTGTATTTTTTTATGGTATTTGTAAATGTATTATGGTAGAATTTAATTATAAAGTAAAGGAGTGAGAAAATGAACGGAGCAGAAATTAAAAAATGGTCCAAAGAAAAGATTAAAGGTAAGATTTGGGAATTACTAGTACCTATTCTTGTTGCAAGCATTTTAACAAGTCTTACAATTGGTCAAAAAGTAGTGCAAACAGAAAATGGTTTTTCAGTAGAAGGAGGAGTAAATTTAGGTATATTCTTATACTTCGTACAAGTAGGACTTGTCTACTTTATGGTTAAATTCATTAATGATCAACAACATGAGTTTAAAGATTTGTTCTATTTTACAAAAGACTATATAAGAATATTCTTAGTAAATTTACTACAATGTATATTCATATTCTTATGGGCATTACTTCTAATTGTGCCAGGTATAATTAAGGCATTTGCCTATTCTTTAGTACCATTCTTACTTGCTGATGATAAGTACAAAGATTTAGGGTACAAAGCAGTTTTACAAAAAAGTGAAGAGATGATGAACGGTCATAAAATGGATTATTTCGTCTTTAACTTATCATTTATTGGTTGGACACTACTAATACCATTTACATTAGGACTAATTCTTATTTGGTTAGCACCATATTATACAACTGCTAAAACTAAATTCTTGAATGATATCAAGACTAGTCAAGAAAGTGCTACTCCAGTAGTTGAACAACCACAACCAGCTGCTTAAAATAAAAAACAATTCATTAATTGAATTGTTTTTTAATATATTAATGTATGTAAAATTCTATCAGTATTTTTAAAATTAACTTTAGCAATTTCTTTTAGTTTTTCTTCTCCATACTTTTCAACAACTTCTTCACCAATTGCATCAACATCTTTACCAGCACCTTTAGGAAGAGGTATATGGATACTATCAGCTAATTTATCAAATTCTTTTAAAAATAAATATCTACTTATAATTGATGCACACCCGACAGCTGGACTAATATCTTCAGCCTTAGTCATGAAAGTAATTCCTCTTTGAACAGCTATTTGATCATTCAAATATTCATAATACCTTGCTTCTCTTGCAAACTCATCAACAATAATATAGTCATATTTAGGCTTTTCAGAATTAACTAAATCATATAATACCTTATTGTGCATAATAGCTTTAATTTTATTCATATTTACATCTTTAGTATATTTTTCATTGTATTCTTTATTAGTCAAAATGATACTTTTATATTTAATTCTTTTCGCAAGTTGCGGAGCAATTTTTAATATTTTAGAATCATCAATTTTTTTAGAATCACCAACTCCAAGTTCTTCAAGAAAAGGAATATCATCTTTTGTAACATAGCAAGCAGTAACAACAATAGGACCAAAGTAGTCACCCGTACCAACTTCATCAGAACCAACTGCATTACAATTATAATACTTTTTGTTTGATTTTTTCTTTTCTTCTTTTTTCTCTTTAGTGTTTTCTAACGCAACCCCCCACATAGCAGCATCAACATCAGCAGATACACCTTGAAACATAACTTTACCAGATTCATACATTGTAATAACAGTATCTTCCTCTTGCGCCTGAAAAACAACATAAGGAATTACTTTATCACGTTTTTTATCTTTATAATATTCAATCATTTTTTCTTTTATTTCATCATTTACTTTAATAACAACATTCATAATTTTTCTCCTATATAATTAAATTATAATTAAAATAATCAATAATTTCTTTCTCATTTAAATTCTTTTTCTTTAAATTATCAATAACTACCAAAATTTCTGAATAACCTAAATTAAGAAGATATGGATTAATACAAAATAATTGATTCAAATTTTTAAATCCAAACTTTTTCAAAAATTCAATTATTTCCTTAACATTATTTATTCCTTGACTAAGATAAAAAGGATTACATAATAAAATATCACGTATTTGTTCTCTAGAACAAGAACATTTTTCTAATAACGTAATTAATTGTTTAATCATACTATCACTAACATTACCAATATAAATATTTGTATCCATCATATTTTTAATATCATCAATTGAAAAACCAAATCTAATTAAATAATCCATTAAATATCTCCTCCCAATTTTTTATCAAATTCAGTACCAGTAAGAAATAAATAATCAAGATATTGATTATTACTAGATAAATAACTATATCTTTCCTTAATCAAATCTAAGTTAAAAAATAATATTTTACCATTTTCTATTAAATAATCTTTATGATTAATACTTAAATAAAAATCTAATTTATCATTGAGTGATTCTTCACTAAATCCAAATACGATAGGGCAACTGGATATTATTTTAATTATATCAACCATGTCAAATCCCTTAGACTTAAAAATGTTAATTTTACTTTCTAAGAAATCTGTTTCATAAAATAAAACATATAAATCAATATCTATCATAGATTTTATATCACTAATTGCAAATCCAATCTTCTTAAAAAATTCAATAGAATTATGAGACTTTTCGATGTAAGTGTCAGTTACAATAAATGGGACTTTCCTAATAATATTGCATAAACCATTATCATCATAACCTAACTCTAGAATAGGCATAAATTTATTTTTAAATTCTTCCATACTTATATTAAATAAATCAGGCAGATACTTAGTAATCTTAATAACATCAGTATTTGAAAAACCTAAATTTTCATAACTTGCTATTTTTTCTTTAATATCTTTAAGTTCTAAATCAAAAAAATTATAGTTTTGGGCTAGTAAATAGACAGCATCATCATTATCATAACCATAATCTAAAAATAATTTAACATATTTTTTTAAAATATTAGGACTAAATGTTAAAATTGGCGGATAATTAATTATTAAATTAGTGATAGTTTTGGGCCTGAAATCTAATTCTAATAAATTATCAATACCAGATTTTATTTTTTCACTATTTAATTGTAAAATATAAGGATAGTTTTTTATTAATTCAAATGTAAATATCTTATTAAAACCAAAACTCATTAAATCCTTAACTCTAATTTTAATATCTTCAATACTAATACAAATAGCACTAGGAACAGCAAGGGTAATTTTAATAATATCAGAATTATTCAATCCATTTTTTGTAAAATATTTAAAAAGATTTTTCATATTATATAGAAGGGTTGCTTCTGCTTGTCTCTTGATAGGATATGTATTTTTTAGCATGTTTATTTCATCACTTGAATATCCAAGATTTAACATATACTCTTCAAACATAATATCACCAAAAATATTATAGCATAATTTTTATAAATAGTTTATAATTAATATATAGTAGGGAGTGATTATATGAATGTTTTTGATATAGGTATAATATTATTATTAGTTACGTCATTTATAGTGGGGTTCAAACATGGTGTTATTAGAGAATTAGTATCATTAGTAGGTATTATTATAGTCTTTATTTTATCGTATTCGTTGAAAGGAATACTTGGCAACTTTTTCTGCACATTATTACCATTTTTTAAATTTACTGGAGTAATAGCCGGACTATCAACAATCAATATTTTGTTCTATCAAACTGTTGCCTTTATAATTACTTTTAGTATTCTATTACTAATTTATTCGTTGCTATTAAAAATATCAAAAGTACTTCAAAAAATAGTTAATTTAACAATAATTCTTATTATTCCATCAAAAATACTAGGAGGAATAGTATCATTAATAAAAGGATATATTGTCTTATTTGCAGTATTTATAGTTTTGATGTTATTTTTAAATAATCAACCAATATTTTATGAAAGTCAAATGATAAATACAATGTTATATCATACCCCTGTATTATCAGAAAATTCTAAGGAGTTTACTGATAGTGTTAATGAAATATATGCTGTTGGAAAAAATGTTGCTGAAGATAATATTGATACTAATAGTGCTAATTTAAAAATACTAGATATAATACTTAAACACAACATTACTAGCAAGAGTGAAATAGAAGAATTAGTTAAATTACATAAGTTGGATGATATTGATAATATTGATTCAATTTTAGAAAACTATTAATCCAAAATAAATGCCAAAAGTAAAGTCAAGTCTTTACTTTTTTTTAATTTATCTTGTTTAGAAAGTATTGATTTGTTATACTATACATGTATGTTTTTATAAGGAGGAATCATAATGCATAAATATGTTTACTTATTCAGCGAAGGTAATGCTGACATGAGAGAACTTCTTGGCGGAAAAGGTGCTAACTTAGCAGAAATGACTAATATTGGACTACCAGTTCCACAAGGATTTACAATTTCAACAGAGGCTTGTACTCAATATTATGAAGATGGAAGAGAGATTAATGAAGAAATTCAAGCTCAAATCAATGAATATATTGAGAAGATGGAAGAAATAACTGGCAAGAAATTTGGAGATAAAGAAAATCCATTACTAGTTTCTGTAAGAAGTGGAGCTAGAGCATCAATGCCTGGTATGATGGATACTATTCTTAATTTAGGATTAAATGAAGATGTAGTAGAAGCTATTGCTAAAAAAAGTAATAATCCAAGATGGGCTTGGGATTGTTATAGAAGATTCATTCAAATGTATTCTGACGTTGTTATGGAAGTTGGAAAGAAATATTTTGAAGAATTAATTGACAAGATGAAAGATAAAAAAGGTGTTAAACAAGATGTTGAATTAGATGCTAATGATTTAAAAGAATTAGCTAGAGAATTCAAAGATGAATATAAGAAAAAGATAGGTAGTGAATTCCCAACTGATCCAAAAGAACAATTAATGGGAGCTATTAAGGCAGTATTCCGTTCATGGGATAACCCAAGAGCAAACGTTTATAGAAGAGATAATGATA
>CAZVUP010000005.1:0-65974 GCA_964630365.1 uncultured Muribaculaceae bacterium | reverse complement strand
GCAACATATTGGAACAGAAGACTATTATATAAGGGATAATCATACAGTAGAAGGTATTCAAGAAATAGATGGAAAAAATTATTTCTTTGGAATAGGTTCAAATAGGTTATTACATGGTTGGCAAAGCTGGAATGGAGATTATTATTATGGCGGCTCAGATGGTGCTTTTATAACTGGAATACAGACTATTAATAATAGACAATATAAATTTAATGATGATACAGGGCTATTAGAGGGTTTTAAAGTAATTGATGGAAAAACATATTATTATAATCCAGATGGCACCCAGGCTAGAGGGATTCAATATATGATTGATCAATTTTGGAAGTTTAACAACGATACCGGTGAATTTGAAAAAATTGTCAGACAGATACGCGTAATTGATATATCACATAATAATGGTAATATTGATTGGAATAAAGTTAAACAATCTGGCTTAGTTGATGCAGTTATATTAAGAATAGGATTTGGAATTGGTTATCGTGACAGAACTTTTGAATATAATAAGAATGAATTAGAAAGACTTGGAATACCTTATTCAATTTACTTATTTAGCTATGCTGAAAATGCAGATGAAGCATTAAAAGAGTCTAATTGGCTTATAGAGTTATCAAATGAATATAAGGTAAATATTGCAACCAATATATTCTCAATATATTATGATTTAGAAGATTGGGATATTAAATCAACTGGTGAAAGTAGTAATAATATAAGTAAAGAAACCTATGGTCAAATGATTAATACATTTGTAGAAAATACAGAAAAAACAATGTGTATTAAAACCAAAGTATATGCATCTACATCATTTATAGCCAATAGATTTCCAGATAGTGCCAAAAATAATGTTGGTTGGGTTGCTGATTGGCGAGGATATATTGGATATGATGGTGCTTATGAAGGATGGCAATATACTTCAGAAGGACAAATACCTGGTATTTCCGGAAATGTTGATATGAATCTATTTTATTACTAAGTAAAGTGCTTTAGCACTTTTTCTTTTTATATAGTAGTATTTATAAATAATAATGATATAATATAGCTAGTTAGTACCTTTTAGGAGGCAATAATATGAAAAAATGTGTAATAATTATGAATCCAGAAAGTGGTAAGAAAAAAAAGATAAAGTCATATAATGGTTTCTATGATATTTTAAGAAAATATGGCTATGACACTGATATAATATTTACAAAAGCTAGAGGTGATGCTAAAAATATTATTCAATCTCTTAGTGACAATGTTGATTTAGTATTAAGTGGTGGCGGAGATGGAACATTAAATGAAATAGTCTCAGGAAACATGCTTAGAAGAAAAAAGCTTATAGTTGCTCCACTTCCACTAGGAAGTGTTAACGATGTTGGAAATATGTATGGACTTGATCAAACTGTCTATAAAAATTTAGAAAAAATATTAGAAGGAAAAGCAAAAAAAGTAGATGTTTGCTTCATAAATGATACACCATTTGTTTATGTTGCCTGTTTTGGTGATTATATTGATTTAGCTTACGCAACTCCTAGAAGCCTAAAAAAACGTTATGGAAAAATAGCTTATATTATTTATGGACTTAAACAATTAAGAAATAGTATTCATGAATATAGCATAAAATATAAAGTAGATGGAGAAGTTCATCGCGGAACATATTCATTCATTTTCATAACTAATTCATCACGTGTTGCTGGTCAACCAGATATATATTATGATGTAAAAATAGATGATAACATGTTTGAAGTTGCTTTAGCACATGTAAAAACAAAAAAAGACATGTTAAGAATGCTTGTTCAAGTAAGTACTATGGATGTCAAAAAAATACCAGGAATAAAGTATTATCGAACCAATAATTTTGAAATAGAATTTATTGATAGACCAAAAACATCTTGGTGTATTGATGGTGAAGAATATAAAAGTACAGAAATGAATTATAATTTTAGAGTTGAGCAGAGTATGAAAATGCTAGTTCCAAAAGAAAATATCTCCAAATTATTCGAAGAATAGGAGAGAAAATTTATTGAATAAAAGAATAAAAATAAATATTCTTACATATATCATTTTAAATTTATTAGTTATTAAATGTTTATTACTCCAAATATTAAATAATAATTGGAGTAATATTTTTCTTTGTCTTTTAACTTTATTATTATTTTTTATTGTCAAATCTATGAATAAAACACTTAATATAGAAATATCGATTTTTTTAGAAGTAATAGTATATTTGTTTATTTATTCATCTATAATACTTGGTGAAGTATATAACTTTTTTAATCTGATTTATTACTGGGATACAATTCTTCATACTATAACAGGTTTTATTTCTGCGGCATTTGGATATTCTCTAATTTACATTTTAAATAATAATATAAATAAATATATCAAACCAATATTTGCTTTTATAGTATCTATTAGTTTTTCAATGTTAATAGGGATATTTTGGGAATTTATAGAATTTTCTATTGATCATTATTTGACTAAAGATATGCAAAAAGATCAAATAATAACAAAAATATCATCAGTAAAACTAAATCCACAGTTGGAAAATAAAGGTATATTAATTACTGATATAAATAAAACGATTATTTATAGTAATAATAAAAACATAATAGTAATTAATGGGGGCTATTTAGATATAGGATTAGTTGACACTATAAAAGATTTATTTGTCAATTTTTTAGGAGCATTAGTTTTCTCTATATTAATATGTTTACATATAAGAAATAATAATTATAAGTTTATTGAACAATTTATGTTGAAATTAAATAGTAAAACGCAGATGAATTAAAAGATTTCTTTTTTCTTTTCTCAAAATATGATATGATTATTCAAGAGTAGGGATTATTTATGAAAAAGAAAAAACAAAATGACCAAAGATTAGTTTTAAAAATGTTAGCCTGTCTAATTTATTTGATTGTAATAACAATTCTATTTGTATATACATATAAATTATATAGTGAAAATAATAAACTAACTCCTTGGAATGAAGTTGAAAGTGTTGATGAATATACATACATTGATATTTATAAAATGTCTGAAAAATTTGCGTTTTATGAAGAATCCAATATTGGAATTCACTTTGTTATAGAAAAAGAAAATACTGGCCAGTGGCATACATATTTAATTGCGATTAATGAAGAAGATTATGATAAGTATAAAGATATAATTGACTATACCTATGAGAGAACTGATAAAGTTCCAGAGATAGTTAGAGTTTATGGTTATCCTAAAATAGTTGATAATGATTTAAAAGATTTAGCTATTAAAAACATTTCTAATTTTATACCAGCAGAAAATGAAATCATAATAACAAATGAAAACTATGAAACATATTTAACTAATAGTTATTTAGATACAACAGAAAAAAGAAAAGATAATTTTAATATAACATTATCATCAATAGCACTTTTACTTTTTATAGCAATAGTATTATTAATTTTAACAATACTTGATAAAGATAAAATAGTTGATAATTTAGATGAAAGAATAGAAGAGGATTTAGAAAAAACAAAAGAGTTATTTAAAATAAAAGATAAAGAAAAACAGGAGTGATAATATGAAATTCCAAGAAATAACAGAAAAAGAATATCAAAAGTTTTGGGAAAATCATCCCTTAAAAACATTTTTATCAGCACCAGAAATATCTAAATTACGAGAAAAAAACGGTTGGAATACATACTTTGTAGGAGTAAAAAAAGGTAATAAAGTTGTTGCTGCAACAATGCTATTTTCTCATATAAGACACTTTGGTAAATATGAGTTCTATTCACCTCGAGGATATTTATTAGATTTTAATGACAAAGAACTTTTAGATTTCTTTACAGCTGAATTAAAAAAATTTGTTAAAGAAAAAAAAGGTTATATTTTAAGAATAGACCCTTATGTAATCTACAAAGAAAGAGATATTGATGGTAATATTGTTGAAGGTGGAGTGGATAATTCATCTGTAGTAGAAAATTTATACAATTTAGGATTTAAAAAAGTTAAAAATGAAAATATGGAACAAGTAGGTTGGATGTTCTCTCTAGGTCTAGAAGGAAAAACAGAAGAAGAAATTCTTAAAGAAATGAAACCCAATACAAGAAACATTATTAGAAAAACTGAAAAGTTTGGTATTAATGTTAAAGAAATATCTTATGATGAATTAGATAGATTCCAAAATATTATGGTTGAAACAGGAGAAAGAAAAGGCTTTTCTGTTAGAAAATTATCATATTTCCAAGAAATGTATAATTTATTTCATGATAAAGAAGAAGTTAAATTCTTTATAACTGAATTAAATTTAAAAAAATATATTGAACGCTTACAAAAAGAAAAACAAGAAAAAGAAGATAAACTTAATAGTTTAAGCGATGCTAAATACAATGATGGCCAAAAGAAAGGCCTAAATAATGAGATTGAAGCTATTAATAAAAGAATTAAAGAATCAGAAGAGACAATCAAAGAAAAAGGCCAAGATATTATTACTTTATCTGGTTCCATGTTTATGTTAATACAACCAGAAGTTATTTATCTATCTAGTGGAAATTATGAAGAATTTTTAAGATATAATTCTCAGTATTTAATACAGTGGGAGTTAATAAAGTATGGTATTAAACATGGCTTTAAAAAGCACAATTTTTATGGCATACCAGCAGATATAAATACTCATCCTAAAGATTATGGTATTTATGAATTTAAAAGAGGCTTTAATGGCTATGTCGAAGAATTAATAGGAGAATTTGAATTGCCAATAACATGGCATTATAAACTGTTTAAATTAATTCATAAATTAAAAGGAGAAAAGTAGTATGCATAAAACTTATAAAACTAGTGGTACTTGTTCTGCACAAATAGATTTCGATATTGAAGATAATAAAATTTATAATCTTAAATTTATTGGTGGCTGTAATGGTAATTTAAAAGGAATTGCAGCCTTAGTAGAAGGACAAGATATAAATACTGTAAAAGACAAATTAAAAGGAATTAAATGTGGTTTTAGAAACACCTCATGTCCTGATCAATTAGCTAGTGCTTTAGAAGAAATTAAAAATTAATAAAAAATCTTGCCTTTTTAAGAATATTATATTATTCTAATTTAAGAGGGTGTAAGTATGAAGAAACAAGCAAAGTTAAAATCAGTAATTAACGAAGGTAGAAAAAATCTATCTGCTTGTTCATTTTCTTATATATTTACTAAATAGAAGAGTTATATGTTGGCTCTTCTTTTTTGTACATTATTCTTATACCTATCGAAGAAAGGAGTTTTTATGAAAAGAGAAAAGATGGCATATGATATTAATGAAATGCCACCATTAAAAGAAGCAATCGTCTTAGCATTTCAACATTTGTTTGCAATGTTTGGTGCAACTATTCTTGTACCAATACTTGTTAATGCTGCAGCTGGAAAAGAAGTATTAACAATACCAGTTGCCTTAGTAACATCAGGAATCGGAACTTTGATTTACATCTTATGTACAAAAGGAAAATCTCCAGTATATTTAGGAAGCTCATTTGCTTTCATCACACCAATTGCTGCTGCCTTTTTAAAAGGAGGAATAAGTGGAGCAATGACTGGTGTAATGGCAGTCGGACTAATCTATGTAATAGTTGCTATTATAATTAAGTTTGCTGGTAAAGCTTGGCTTGAAAAATTATTACCTCCAATAGTTATAGGACCAATGATTATGATTATTGGTTTGGGTCTAGCACCAAGTGCTATATCGCAAATTGGTTTAGCAGATGGAACAGCAATAGACTGGAAAGTATTAGTTGTAGCTTTAGTATCATTTTTAGTAACTGCAATCGTAATGACTAGAGCCAAAGGATTCTTTAAAATAATACCATTCTTAGTAGGTATTGTAAGTGGCTATATAGTTGCTTGTATTTTAGGAATAATTGACTTTAAACCAGTAGCTGAAGCATCATTCTTCAGTATGCCAAAATTTATTATTCCATTTAAAGATTATAGCTTATCATTTACAGCTCTAGTAACTATTGCTCCAGTAGCTTTAGTTACATTATGTGAACATATTGGAGATCATACATCACTATCAAATATCATTGGAAGAGATCTAATAAAGGATCCTGGCCTTGATAGAACCCTATTAGGTGATGGTATCGCAACATTTGTTGCTGGATTCTTAGGTGGACCTGCAAATACTACATACGGAGAAAATACATCAGTAGTTGGCATGACTAAAGTAGCATCTGTAAAAGTAATAGGATTAGCTGCAATATTTGCTATAATAATTGGTTTCTTAGGAAAAGTAACTGCTTGTGTATCAACAATACCAAGTGCTGTTCTTGGTGGAGTATCACTATTACTATACGGATTTATTGCCGTAAATGGTTTAAAAGTATTAATTAAAAATCAAGTCGATTTTGAAAATTCAAAAAATGTTGTCGTAGCAAGTTCAATGCTAGTTTTAGGATTAGGTGGTGCTGCAATCTCTATCATTAGTGGAGACTTATCAGTAACAATATCTGGTATGAGTCTAGCATCTATAGTTGGTATCTTACTAAATTTATTTTTAAAAGATGATAAAGCAATTGCTACTAAAGTAGAAGTAGTAGAAAGAGATTTATCAAGAAAAGAAATAACTAAATTAAAAGAATCAATAAAAGATGAATTAACTGTTGAATTAAAAGAAGAAGTTTTAGAAGAAATAAGAAAAGAGTTAAATAAAACAAAAAAGAAAAAGTAGGAGGTATTTATGGTAACAGAATTAAATCATCCCTTAGTAGAACACAAATTAGCAATCTTAAGAGATGAAAAAACAGGTACAAAAAAATTTCGTGAATTAATTGGAGAACTTGCTATGTTCTTATGCTATGAGGCTATGCGCGATGCCAAACTAGATAAAGTAAAAGTAAAAACACCTTTAGAAGAAATGACTACAGGCATGATTAATGAAGATAAATATGCTTTTATTCCAATCTTAAGAGCCGGACTTGGTATGTTAGATGGTGTAATATCTGTAGTACCAAATGCCAAAATAGGGCATATTGGAATGTATCGAGATGAAGAAACTTTTGAACCTGTAAATTACTTTTTCAAAGTTCCCAAAGAAATAGAAAAAAGAGAAGTAGTTTTATTAGATCCAATGCTTGCAACAGGAGGAAGTGCTTGTGATGCTATTGAACTTTTAAAAGAAAAAGGTGTCAAGAAAATAAAGTTCTTATGCATAATTGCCGCTCCTGAAGGATTAGAAAATGTCACAAAAAAGCATCCAGATGTCGAAATATTCTGTACTAAAATAGATAGAGAATTAAATGAAAATAAATATATTTGCCCAGGACTAGGTGATGCCGGAGACAGAATATTTGGAACAAAATAATAAAAGCCTTTTGGCTTTTATTTTTTATAATTATTTATGCTATAATAATAGTGGAGATGATAATATGAAACTATTATTATGTGGTGGTGGTTCAGGACATAAAACTATCGAAGCTAATAAAATATTTGATACAATAATTAATCCAAGCAAACCATTATTATATATTCCATTAGCAATGAATGAAAAAGATCATCCTTATGATAGTTGTTTTGAATGGATAAAACAAGAAATGTCTAATACAAGAATTTCGACTATTGAAATGGTAAGAACATTTGAAGAATTAGCAGAGAAGGATTATTCAAAATATTGTGCTATATTTATAGGTGGAGGAAATACCTATAAATTACTAGATGGTTTAAAGAAAAGTGGAGCTTTTGAAAAAATAAAAAGATATTTAACGGAAGAAGAAGGAATTGTCTATGGTGGCTCAGCAGGTGCAATTATATTTGGAAAAGATTTAGATTCCTGCAATACTGATGATGATAATGAAGTAGGGTTAATTGATAATACTGGTTTTAATATGATTAATGGCTATTCATTATTATGTCACTATACAAATAGAAATGAAGAAAAAATAGAAATAAGTAAAGAGTACTTATTAGAACTATCAAAGAAAAAACCAGTATATGCAATTCCTGAAGAAGATACAATATATATTGATGATAAAAGTATAGAATTTATTGGTATAAGACCATATTATGAATTCAAGGATGGAGAAATGCATATTTATAATCCAATTGAATTAGTACCATATACTGACAATGATTATGAATTTATCTATAATGTAAAAAAGCAAGCCTATAAAAAATATGCTGAAGAGTGTTGGGGAGCTTGGATAGAAGAAGATCAAAAGAATCATTTCGATAAATTTATAAATCATGTTAAAGAAAATACCTATATAATTATGTATAATGGTAAAAAAATTGGTTTCTATAATGGAGAAGTATTAGAAAATGGAAACTATGAAGTAGGTAATATATGCATTATTCCTGAATATCAAGGCCAAGGAATAGGTAGTAAAATTTTAAAAGATAAATTAGAAGAAAATATTGATAAAGATATTGAAATTCAATGCTTCAAAAGTAATAAAGTTAGTGAATTATATAAAAGATTAGGATTTATTCCATCAGGTGAAACTAAATTTCACTATCAAATGATAAAACCTAAAAAAGAAAATAAAAAATTATAATAATTTCAAAGTTAAGTAAGGAGTAATAAAGTGAATGAATTTATGGAAGTAGCCATCGATTTATCAGATGATAATTTCGATAAAAATTATGGTGGACCATTTGGAGCATGTGTAGTAAAAGATGGAAAAATAGTAGGCAAAGGAATAAATAGAGTAATAAAAGATAATGACCCAACGGCACATGCTGAAATAGTTGCGATTAGAATGGCTTGTAAAAGTATTAAATCACATGATTTAAGCGGTTGTGAACTATATACTTCATGTTATCCATGTCCTATGTGTTTATCTGCCATAATTTGGTCAAATATAAAAAAAGTTTATTATGGCAATACTAAAGAAGATGCTGCTGATATTGGTTTTAGAGATGATGCAATTTATGATTATTTAGAAAAACTCTCAGATGATAAACAAAATAAAAGAATACTAAATCTAAAAGAAATGAATAGGGAAGAAGCTTTGGAAGTTTTTCGAAGATATGAAAAAGATAACGATAAAATAACATACTAAAATGCAATTATTATTGCATTTTTTTATTAGTAATTTACATAACTAAAAATATTTATATTGACTAATTACATATACTATATTAATATGAATGTATGAACAATTATTCATATAAGGAGGTACTATGAAACTACATAGTAAAGAACTTTTATATGGCTTAAGTGAATTCTATAAAATTTTTGGAGATCAAACTAGGCTACGCATTTTAGATGCATTAATAAATAAACCGTTATGTGTAAATGAGATATGTGATATCTTAGATATTTCCCAGTCTGCTGTTTCACATCAATTAAAAAATTTACGCTCATCAAATTTAGTAAAAGCAGAAAAAGTAGGTAAGAATGTCTATTACAGTATTGCGGATGATCACATAAAAATAATTTTGAAATATGGTCTAGAACATATTTCAGAGGTGATGTAGATGAAAAAATATTTAAATGAAGATTTATTTAAAATAATTATTAGTATAGTATTTGCGTTAATATCTTTAATAATTAATAATCATTTTTTTAAACTTATCTTTTTAGTTATGAGTTATTTTATTATTTCATATGAAATGTATATTGAAGCATATCATAACATAAAAGATGGAGAAATATTTGATGAAAATGTTTTAATGATAATTGCAACTCTTGGAGCCTTTGCCATAAAAAGTTATGAAGAAGCTGTTTTAGTAATGATACTTTTTCAAATAGGAGAGTATCTATCGGATTTAGCAGTTAATAAAAGTAAAGAATCAATTACTAAATTAATGGATTTACGAGTAGAAAAAATAAGATTACTAATTGACAATGAAGAAAAAGAAGTAAAAGTAGAAAAAGCAAAAATAGATGATATTTTTATAGTATTACCAGGAGAAAAAATACCATTAGATGGAGTAATTGTTGAAGGAAATTCATATTTAGATACTTCATCACTAACCGGAGAATCACAATTAAGAAAAGTTAATAAAAATGATGAAGTACTAAGTGGTACGATAAATAAAGATGGAGTTTTAAAAATAAAAGCAACTACTACTTATAAAACAACAACAGCAAAAAAAATAATTGATTTAATTGAAAACTCTAATGAGAAAAAATCTGATACTGAAACATTTATTACTAAATTTGCAAGAATTTATACACCAACAGTTGTATTTATAGCTTTGCTTTTAGTAATAATTCCAACTGCCTTAGGTCACGACTTTCGTAGTTGGCTATATAGAGCTTTAGTTTTCTTAGTAACATCTTGTCCTTGTGCATTAGTAATATCTGTACCATTAGGATACTTTTGTGGTATTGGTAAAGCATCAATTGAAAAAATATTAGTAAAAGGTTCCAAAGAACTAGATAATCTAAATAATATTGATTATATAATCTTAGATAAAACGGGAACAATAACAGAAGGTGTCTTTAAAGTATCTGAAGTAAATACAAAGATGCCTAAAGAAGAGTTTTTAAAGCTAGTAGCTTCAGCAGAAAAAAATTCAATTCATCCTATTGCAACAGCAATAAAGGAAGCTAATAAAAACAAACTATATGAAGTAAGTAATTATAAAGAGATAGCTGGAAAGGGAATAAGTTGTAAAGTAGATAATAAAACAATACTAGTAGGAAATAAAAAACTACTAAAAGATAATAACATAGAAGTAGAAGAATCATCTTCCATTGGAACAATAATATATGTCGCAATAGATAATAAGTATGCAGGAAATATTGTTATATCTGATAAAATAAAAAAATCAAGTTATAGAGTAAATGAATTAAAAAAGGTCATTAACAAAAATCTAGTAATACTATCTGGAGATAATACTGAAATAACTAAATATGTTGCTAAAAAAGTAGGAGTAGAAGAAAGCTTTGGAAATCTTCTACCAACAGATAAAGTTGATTATGTTAAAAAGTATCAAAAAGAAGGTAGGGTATTATTTGTTGGTGATGGTATTAATGATGCTCCAGTAATTAGAATGGCAGATATTGGAGTCTCTATGGGAAATATTGGTAGTGATGCTTCCATTGAAGCAAGTGACGTTGTATTAATGCAAGATAATTTATTACATTTAAAAAAAGCAATTAATATTGCTAAAATAACTAAAAGAAAAGTAACAGAAAGTATTATTTTTGCCCTTACTATAAAGTTTATAATATTATTATTAAGTCTTTTAGGCTTAACAACAATACTTCTGGCAGTTTTTGCAGATGTTGGTGTAACACTACTTGTAATATTCAATGTTTTAACAATATTTTTCAGAAAAATAGATTAAAACAATAAAAAACAATGTAATTATTTTACATTGTTTTTTGCTTTTTCCTTACTTTTTAAATAGTCACCAACAATTGCTTGAGAAACTTTATCAAGTTCACTAACTTTAATAGGAAATCTTTTAAGTAATTCATCACCATATTCTTCAATAATATCACCTATAGATAATCTATCACCATACCAACATCTACTTTGAACACCATTAGGATCAATATCCTTGCTAAAAAATAAGTTAGAACCAACATACCCGTTCTTATTATATGTTAATCTATATTTAAAACCTTCAAAAGAAAAATCTTGTGAAACACCATTATAGTTTTTTTCTAAAGTTTCTAAAATACCTGCTTGCCTAAATAGTAAATAAAATTCTTCTAATATCCCAAAAGCTGTATAAATTTCATCGATGCAAGCATCTAAGACACAATCATCCACTCTTGCATCATGACTGTAATACAAATTTGGTTCTCCTATATCTTTTGATATAGCAGCTCTCTTATCATCAGCAGTATAGAAAAGCATATCCATTTTATTTCCGATTAGATTAAAAAGAGTAAAAACTCTATCATATAGTTGAGTGTTTGATTTTTTCTTTTTAAAGCGTGTTGCAGAAAATCCATACTTAGCTCGTAGTGCATCATTCGCATTTTCTTTAATCTTTTTTGGTGCCTCTTCCTCAGCATATACTAATTCATTAAATTTGCTAGCCATAAGCATAAACAAATTATAAGCACTAATAGTTTCTTCGTCCTCAACAACTTCATCACGACCAAGAAACTCAACAATTTTTCCATTTAATTCATCATATTTTTCCATACCTTCACTCCCTTAAGTAACTATAATACCTAAAAAAAAGAAAAAATACTATAAGTATTTTAATATTTCTACAATTACATGATCACTTTTAGTACTTTTTAAAATACCATTGTATTTAAACTTCCCAATTTTTTTAATACTAAATGTATCATTATTTTTTAATTTATTAGACCCATTCTTTAAATATTCATAATTTAATATTATTTCTTTCTTCTTAATCATTTCATCAATACTACTTCTTGATATATGACAAATACTAGAAACTATTGTATCAATCCTATTACTTGAAACAATAAGCTCTAATTTTTCATATTTTCGCTCATAATCTTTAAAAGTATCGACATTAATTTCTTTCAATTCAACAGAACTATTCTTAACAGCTAAAAAATTAGATTCAAAATAATTTCTTACTATTGGTAAAATATAAATATAATATCTATTATCAATAATTAAAATATCACCAAATAACTCTTTAGCTATGTTTAATGAGTACATTGCTCCTAAAATATCCTGATGTCGAACAGGTACTTTTACTTTTATTTCATAAAGTAAAACTTCAGGAATATTCTTTTTATAAACAATAACTTTTTCACTATCTTTATATGGATAATAAATAGAATAGTTTTCTTTACCTAATTTTCTTTTAATATCTAATAATTCTTTAGGATCTAAAAAGAAAGTAGGTTGACCATTATTTAGTCGTGTTAAATTTTTTTCAATAAAATACATAAAACAACCTCTTTATAAGGCTTATTATAACATGTTATAATAAGTATAGGTGATAAAATGATCGAAAGAATAGAAATACTAATAACAAGAGCGACTATTATAGATTTAAAAGCAACAGTTAATTATAATACAAAAGAATGCATTATTAATGATGAAATCTATACTGTAACTGATGAGTTCTTAGAAGAATTAAAAGATCTTTTATATAGTTGGAAAAATGAATATGGTAATAGTAATGAAATCGATAGAGAAGAGTTCTTTATAAATGTTATATCTGAAAATGATACTACTACATATCATGGAAAGGGTAATTATCCAATTAACTATTCAAGATTAAGAGAATTACTAGGTGAAGTATATGGCAAGTAGAGTATTAAGATTTATTGATTGCTATGAGGAATTAAGAAAAAGTATTCCAACTTTTATTGAAGCATTTGTAACTTATTATGGTGAGGAATACAGAAAAGAAATTGAAGAAAAATTTTCTCAAGCCATATTCATTGGCTATCAAGATCCTGAATATATTAAAACCTCAATTATAACTCTTGAAAAAGAAAAAACAGAAGAATTACTATCTCCACTAATATTAGAACTAGGACTAGATTTATCAATAAGAGATTTATTAAACTATAGTAGTTTAAATTTTTCAAATGGGCATCCAATCAAAAATATGATAGATTTTTATAGATTACATGGAATAGGTTTAGAAGGTAGAAAAGAAGAGTTCATTACAGCAGGATATGAAGAATATAAAAAGCATTATCCAGAAACTTCAGAAGAAGAGTATAGAGAAATATTTAAAACAAAAAAACTACCGGAATCATTTGATTCATTAGCTGATAATACAAAATTTAATATCTTATATTACCTAGATGAAGCAAATATTGATGAAGAATATAAAGAAACATTTCATAAAGCAAGGACATTAATAAACTCTATAATACCTAATACAACAATAAATAATTTTCCAGAAAAAATTAATAGCGAAGAGTATAAAAAAATGCTTCTTTTAATCAAAGGTTACTTAGATGCTTTAGATGAATATCAAAAATTTAAAGAAGAACATAAAGACTTATATGCCGAATAAGAAAGAGTAGTAAAAAGAAGGCAGATGCTTGATGATAAATATCATGAAGAATTTATAAGAGAAAATCTTGACATCTTACCAGAAAGCATAAGAGAGCAAGTTTTAATTGAGTTAGATAGTGGGGATGAATACAAATATTTTGGAACTTTTACCGATGAAATATTTGGCTATTTTCTTACTTCACCATCTCTTCTAGATGCTTTTAAAGAAGATAAAAATGATTTTTCAAAATTAAGTGATTGGCAAAGAGAAGAAACAATTAAGAAAAGAATTAAATATTTTAATGGTTTTGGAATAAACCATGGAGATGATTATTCTAAATACCTAGAAGATGCAGAAGTAAAAAGAGTTTGGCCAACACCTGAAAGAGTAGAGAAATTTTATAAATCAAAAGAAAAATATATAAATGCTTTTTATCGAGAATTCTACGAACAAACTCCCCAACATAAAAGAATAAGAGAAGAAATTGATAGGGCTGGTTTACTTGATAAAAATGATAGTTTTGATGCTACTGCCTACACTGAAAAAATAACATGTGTGAATCCTAATATTGTATTAAAAGGGGATTCATATGAATTATTATCACTACTTCTAGTTAATTTCAATAAATTAGATAGTAACAGTCTAGATCATTTTATTGTTCATGAATTAAATCATTTATTCGAACTTACTCTTCAAGAAGTAATTGGAAGCAGTTACTCATTTGTTTGTGGTTGGGATGATTTCACAGAAGAATTCAATCAACAAGAAAGAAAAGAAGCTGATGCATTTAAAAAGACGAGTAAGAGAAACTATGAATTATTTAATGAAATAATTAATGAACTTATAGCTCAAGAAATAAGTGAGATTATGCATCAAAATGGTATGTTTATATTTGATGATAGTGAAGATTCAAAATATACATATACAACAAGTTATGACTATACAAATTTCCTAGTTAGAAATTTCTTTAAAGAATTTAAAGATGTAATACTTGCTAGTAGAAGAGGAAATATTAATCTTTTATTTGATGAAGTTGGAAAAGAAAATTTCGAAGAATTGAATAGCTTATTCCATATATTTTATGAAAACTTTCCGGGGCTAAAAATCTATAGTGTTCTTGAGCGTAAAAAGAATAATGTGGAAACAGAAGATACAAAACTATATGATGAATTATATGTAAGAAGTGAAGAAATTCTTGAAAAAATGCGTAAACATAAAGCTAATAAAGAAGAAATAAATATAAATAAATAAAACAGTTCCAATGAACTGTTTTTTATAAAAATTCTTTTAGCTTTTCAATATACTTCTCTTGCATAGTAACGTATTCTGAACAAATCTTGTGAACTTTTTTATCCATAGTTTTATTATTAAGTAATTTTCTTCCTTCAATAATTCCCATATTAGTACCATTGATAAGTAGATCAGCTAGTTTTGAAACACTATTATCTAGAATTGTATCTTTTTGAATACCATACCATGTCATAGCCTTAATCATTTTACTAGTTTCATGAATTTCATCAGTAGTATACTCACTATACAAATCACTAATTTTCATCTCCATTTCTTCATAAGCTGCTTTCTGTTCTTCTAAAAGACATTGAAAATCTTTATTTTCTACCTTTTCTAAAATGATATCTAAAGCATCAACTCCCATACAACAACCTTTATTTAATTCATCTAAAGTATTAATATTATTATCCATATTATTTCCTCCATTTTTAGTATTATCAAAAATATGAATATTATACTACTTAGCAAACAAAAAGAATAATGTTATAATAAATATAAAAGATATAATTGAATAATTTAGTGACAAATGTTATAATATGACAGTCAAAGGAAGTGGTAACTTGAAAAAAGTAGTAATAGGAATGAGTGGTGGAGTAGATAGTAGTGTCGCAGCTATTGAACTTCAAAAACAAGGATACGAAGTAATTGGATTATTCATGCGAAACTGGGACTCTCTTGCAGATGGAGAGTTTAATGGACCAACTACTGAATCTGGAATTTGTCCACAAGAAGAGGATTATAATGATGCTAAAGCTGTATGTGAAAAATTAGGGATACCACTATATAGAAAAGATTTTGTTAAAGAATATTGGGATTACGTTTTTACTTACTTTCTTGATGAATTAAAACTAGGACGTACACCTAATCCTGACATTATGTGTAATAAATATATAAAGTTTGATATGTTTGCGAAAGAAGCAAAAAAACTAGGGGCTGATTATATTGCTACAGGCCATTATGCACGAATTAAAGATGGCAAACTATTAAGGGCAGTTGATGATAATAAAGACCAAACTTACTTTTTATCTCAAGTTTCAAAAGAACAATTGAAGAATGTATTATTCCCAATAGGTGATATGATAAAACCAGATGTTAGAAAGATTGCTGAAGAATATGATTTAATTACGGCAAAGAAAAAGGATTCTACTGGTATTTGTTTTATTGGAGAAAGAAACTTTAAAAATTTTTTGAAAAATTATTTACCTAATCAACCAGGTGATGTAGTAAATATTGATACAAATGAAGTAATTGGAAAACATATTGGACTAATGAATTATACAATTGGTCAAAGAAAAGGACTTAACATTGGTGGAACAAAAGATAAAATGTTTGTTGTTGGAAAAGATTTAAAAAAGAATGTTCTCTATATATGTCTAGGTGAAGATAATGATTACTTAATTAGTACATCTTGCATAGTTGATAATATTAATTATTTAGAAGAAGAAAAAATAACAAACTGTACAGCTAAATTTAGATATCGTCAAAAAGATATTCCTGTAGAATTAGAATGGCAAGAAAATGGAGAAGTTTTGGTAAAATATCCTGAAGGCGTAAAAGCTGTTACTCCAGGACAAGCTTGTGTTTTCTACAATGGTGAAGAATGCTTAGGTGGAGGAATCATCAAAGAAGTAAGAAAAGACAATAAAAAATTATGGTATTTATAAAATGTAAATAACTGTAAAGAAAAAAGAATTTTTATAGCAAACTAAAAATTCTTTTTTTTATGTGCTAAAATAAAAATAAATAAAGTAGGAGGATAAAATGGAAGAAAAAAATAAAAATGAAAAAAGTATGTCAAAACAAAAAAAAGAAGGATTAAGAGTTTTAGTTACAGCACTAATAGTTGTGTTACTAGTTTTAGCCGCAGCTGGAGGCTATCTAGTAGGCTCAAGTAAGATTATTACTGTAGTTAATAATAAAAAATCAGAGTGTATTAAAGAAGTTAATAAGGCAGTTGAAGAGGTAAAGGATGAAGTTCCTGTCTCAGAAAACAATAACAATAATTGTGCAAAGACTAGAGTATGTGAAGGTATATTTAAAGGACAAGTACCTGTACTTAGTGATGTAAGAACTAATGAAAAAGCATATGGAGAAATGAAACTACAACTTAATCAAGATGGAACATTTGAAGAATCTACTCAATATAATAAAGAAAGTGGAAAATACATTATAATAGACAATGCATTATTATTATATACATTACCACATACTACGGGTCCTGATGGTAATGGAGAATTATCATTATATAGAGCCCTAACAATTAATAATGAATGTACAGTAGTTTCTGGAATGATATCTGATAGTCCTGCTCAATTAACAAAATAATAATAGAGCAATCTATCTATTAATAGATAGATTGCTTTTTTGTGGAAAAAAATAAAGTAATCAGTTATAATAATAGAGGTAGGTGAAAATATGAAAAAATTATTAACAACAGCTCTAATATTATTAAGTATCTTTTTATTAACAGGATGTGTGGATAAAAATAGTGATGCTTATAAATTTAAAACTGAATATGAAAGTATTAATGGAGAGAAAAATGGAAGTGGTAAAGAATATAGAAGTCTAAATATCACTAATGATAATCCATTTATCTATAGTAGTGCTAAAGAAATATCAGAAAAAATTGATAATAAAGAAACATTTATTGTCTACTTTGGTTTTAAAGAATGTCCATGGTGTCGAAGCGTACTTGAACAATTAATAAAAGCTGCTAAAGACAATAATGTAGAAACTATTTATTATGTAGATGTTAAAGATATTAGAGATGTAAAAGAAATAAATGAAAATGGTGAGGTAGTAACTACGACAGAAGGTGATAGTAGTTATATGGAACTAATTGAAAAAATGGCTGATGTATTAGATGAATATACACTAACTAATGAAAATGAAGAAGAAATAGAGACAGGCGAAAAAAGAATCTATGCACCCAATGTAGTAGCAGTCTCAAGAGGTAAAGCTATTCAATTAGAAACAGGTATTAGTGATGAATTAACTGATCCATATATGGAATTAACTACTAAAATAGAAAAATACGCTTATAACAAATTTAAATGTTTAATAACTTGTCTAGAAGAAGAAAGTACAACTTGTCAGAAAAATAGTTGTTAAAGAATATCCAAAAGATATTCTTTTTTTATTAAAAATACAAAAAATATTATATAATATATATAGTTAGGAGAGATAATATGAAAAAACCATTAATATTATGTATTTTAGATGGATGTGGTATAGCACCTAAAAGTAAATATAATGCTTTTGATAATGCTAATACTCCAACATTAGATTATATAAAAGAAAATTTTCCATACACAATTTTAGAAGCATCAGGTCAAGAAGTAGGTCTACCTAAAGGACAGATGGGCACTAGTGAAGTAGGACATATGAATATTGGAGCTGGAAGAATAGTTTATCAGTCTCTTGAAATGATTAATCATGCCATTGAGACAAAAGAGTTTTTTCAAAATGAAAATATATTAAAAGTAATGAATCATGTAAAAGAAAATAATTCTAAACTTCATTTGATGGGTTTAATTAGTGATGGAGGAATTCATTCGCACACTTCACATTTACTAGCAATTGTTGATATGTGTAAACAAAATGGTATTAAAGAAATATATTTTCATCTATTTACTGATGGAAGAGATACTGGTATCCATACTGCTCAAGAATGGATAAAAAAATTAGAAGATAAAATGGAAGAAACTAATCTTGGTAAAATAACAACTATCTCAGGTAGATATTACGCAATGGATAGAGATAATAATTATGATAGATTAAAACTTGCCTATGATGCAATTTGCTATGGAATAGGAGAAAAATATGATTCTGTAAAAGAAGTTTTTGACGATCAATATAATAGAGATATTACAGATGAATTTATATTGCCAAGCGTTTTAAATGAAGGAAAATTAGCTGATAATGATGGGATAATAGTTTGGAATTATCGCCCGGATCGTCTACGCGAAATGTTTACAGCTATTACTAATCCAGAAGCTTCCCCAATGGAGACAACAACATTTAATAATATTAAGTTTGTATCTATGATGCCAATTTGTGATACGGTAAAAGGCCTTACTGCTTTTGAACATCAAGAAATATTAAATGGTCTAGGTGAATATTTATCTAATCTAGGGCTATCACAATTAAGAATAGCTGAAACAGAAAAATATGCCCATGTTACGCATTTCTTTGATGGTGATAAAGATATAGATTTACCTAATAAAAAGCAAATCTTAATTCCATCACCTAAAGTAGCAACTTATGATTTAAAACCAGAAATGAGCGCCGAAGAAGTAACAGATAAATTATTAGAAGAATTAGACAAAGATTATTTAGATTTCGTAGTTTTAAATTATGCTAATGGAGATATGGTAGGACATACTGGAGTCTATGAAGCAGCTGTTAAAGCAGTAGAATTTATGGATAAATGCCTAGAAAGAGTCTATAAAAAAATAAAAGAATTAGATGGAACATTAATAATAACTGCTGATCATGGTAATTGTGATGTTATGGTAAATGATGATGGAACAATTTGTACAACACATACAACTAATCCAGTACCATTTATGGTTACTAAAAATGGTATTGAATTAAAAGAACATGGAAAGCTAGCTGACATAGCACCAACAGTTCTTAATTTAATGAATCTACCAATACCTGTTGAAATAAATGGTGATTCATTAATTAAATAGAGGTATTATGAAACTAATAAATGAATTGACGGAAAATAATTTAAACGTAATAGTAGATGTTTTAAATAATGATGGAATTATAATTTTTCCAACTGATACAGTTTATGGAATAGGTTGTAATTGTTATTCTGAAAAAGCCCTAAAAAAATTGTTTTCATTTAAGAATAGACCATTATCTAAACCAATAAATGTTTTAACAGATGGTATTGAAAAGATAGAGCTAGTAGCAGAAAATATAAATTCAAAAGAACAAGAATTAATTAATAAGTATTTACCTGGAGATTTAACAATAATTTTAAATAAAAAAGAAAATGTACCAGATTTATTAACAGCAAATTTAAAAACAATAGGTGTTCGTATTCCTAATCATCCTATTGCTCTAGAAATACTAAAAAAATACCCATATCCTTTAGCAACAACTTCTGTAAATCTATCTGGTGAATCACCAGGAATAGAAGTTGATGACTTCATAGAAGAATTTCAAGATAAAGTTGATATTATAGTTGATGGTGGAAAATCACCAATTGGCGTTGCTTCCACAATTGTTAGAGTAGAAAATAATAAAGTAAATATATTAAGAGAAGGTAATTTAAAAGTGGAATAATCTTCTCTTTTGTTATATAATAGAACTATAGTAGGTGAATATATGGAAAAGAAAGAGCAAGTTAAGGATATGGAACAACCAAAAGAAGTAAAAGAAGAACAAGCTTTAGAAAATAGATGTCCAGCATGTCGTGCTTCAATTTCTTTTAATCCAACAGCAGGTAAGTGGAAATGTTCCTATTGTGGAAGTGAATTTACACTTGAAGAAATGCAAAAACATTCTGATAATGCATCGACAAAAGAGGATAATAAAAAGGAAACAACTAAAAAAGATACTTTTGATGGTTATGTTAATTATCGTTGTGAAAGTTGTGGTGCAGAAATAATAGCTGATGAACAAACAGCAGCTACATTCTGTGTTTACTGTGGCAATACAGCAATCCTAAAAAGTAAATTATCAGGTGAATTTTCTCCAGATAAAATAATTCCTTTTAAAAAGGAAAAAGAAGCTGCTATAGCGGCATTTAAAGGCTTATCAAAAGGAAGACCATTAATGCCAAAGAATTTTAATAATGTTAAAAACATTGAAAAAATAAGAGGTGTTTATATTCCTTTTTGGTTGTATGATCTTAATGTCTCTGGAGATGTAACTATGAATGGAGAAATAGTTGAAACTTGGACTAGTGGAGATACACATTATACTAAAACAGATACCTTCCTAGTTACCAGAGGTGGAACAATGGATTTTGCAAATGTCCCAGTAGATGCTTCAACTAGATTTGATAATGCCATTATGAATACAATTGAACCATTTGATTATTCAGAAATGGTTCCATATAATCATGCATATTTGTCAGGGTTTTATGCTGAAAAATATGATGAAGCTAGTGAAAAAACACTTGATGAAGCAACAAACAGAGCACATAATACAGCAAAGAATGTTTTAATGGATGATGCTAGAATGTATGGAGCTAAAGTAATAACATCTGATAACTTATCAGTTAAAGAAAAAAACAAAGCCTATGCTATGTTGCCAGTTTGGATGGTTAATGTAAAATATAATGATAAGATGCACATATTTGCTATGAATGGTCAAACAGGAGAATTTATTGGTAATATTCCTCTTGATAAAGGAAAGACCTTTTTATATACAATACTTGTATTCATTATTTCATTAGCTATTTGCATAGGAATAAGTTATCTTGTATTTATTGGAGGTGGTAATTAATGAAAAAATTATTAACTACTTTCACAATAATTGCAACATTTATTCTTGGTATAACTAATTGTTATGCTAGCACAAATACTTTTAATCGTAATGAATTAGAAAATTATGGTGTTAAAAAGAATTGGACAATTGATGAAAAGAATTTGGATAACGTTATGCGGACACCAGCAGTTGATGCTAGTGAAAAAATATATGATTTTAGTGAATTGTTAACAGATGAAGAAGAAAAAGAACTAAAAAATCAAATTGATAGTTTTATAGAAAAAAATAATATGGATTTAGTAATTGTAACAACAAATTTTTCATATTTAGTTGATAGTGAAAATGAAGAATATGCTGCTGATTTTTACGACTATAATGATTTTGGTATGAATGTTAAGAATAATAGTGGTATTTTACTTCTAAGAAATTCTAATTCTGAAAAACCATATTATGATATGTATACTTTTGGTGATGCTCAACTATACTTTACACCTAATAGATACGATAGTATTTTAGATGGTATATATGATAATCTGCATTCAGGTAATTATTTAACTGGTTTTAAAGATTTTATTAATAGGACAGATGTCTTTATTTCAAATGGTATTCCTAAAGAAATGGAATATTATTACGTTGATGATATGGGTAATTTACAATATAACCCACCACCGAAGGTTTACAAGGTACCATGGCCAATAGTTATAGGTATAGCCATAGTAATAACGCTTATTGTAATGATAATTTTAATCAAAAGAAACAAAATGGTTTATAAAGCCACTCTTGCTGAAGAGTATTTGAATAAACAGTCAATCAATATTACTAAACGTAAAGATATTTTTATAAATTCACATACTACAAGCTATACTACATCATCAAGCAGTGGCAGTAGTGGTGGAGGTAGTTTCTCTTCGCATAGTGGATCTTCAGGTGGAGGACACAGTAGTGGAGGAGGACGCCACGGTTAATAATATAATAAATGAGGTGATAAAATGAATAAAGAAGAAAGAAAGAAAAAAAGTGGATTAGTGAGACTATTAGTATTTGCATTTATTATGTTAATATTAGTTTCTATGCTAATTGCTCTTAATAATGTTGGATTATTAAAATTTGATAAAATAAAAGTACCAAGTAAAAAAGCAGAATTAAATTATACTGAAACAAATGATAAAATAAAGGAAGGAATTTATATTACAGATGTATCCGAAGTAGTTGAAGAAGTAATGCCATCAATTGTTGCGATTACAAGCAAGACATTAGTATCATCTGGTAATTTTGGCCCTTTTTTCAGTAATGAAAATCAATATGCAGAAGGTGCCGGCTCAGGTATAATAATCAGTAAAAATGATAGTGAATTATTAATTTTAACTAATAATCATGTTGTTGCAGATGCTGAAGAATTATCAGTTCAATTTGTAAATGAAAAAAGTGTTGATGCAACTATTAAAGGAACATCTGAAAGAAAAGACGTGGCAGTAATAGCTGTAAAATTAAAGGATTTAGATGATGAAACAATTGAATCAATAAAAATTGCAACTTTAGGTGATAGTAATGCCTTAAAAGTAGGTAATGGAATTATTGCTATTGGAAATGCTCTTGGTTATGGACAGTCAGTAACAACAGGTGTTGTAAGTGCTGTAAATAGAAGTATTACAGTTGATAATGTAACAAGTAAAATGATTCAAATAGATGCCGCAATCAATGGTGGAAATAGTGGTGGAGCCCTATTAAATAGTAAAGGTGAAGTAGTAGGAATAAATTCTGTTAAATATTCATCTTCTGGAACATCTACATCAGCAAGTGTTGAAGGAATGGGATTTGCTATTCCAATCACAGATGTAAAAGAGTTAATAACTGCGTTAATGAATGGAGAAGAAGATACAAGTAGTGCTACACTGGGTGTGGAAGGTTATATGATAACAGAAACTCAAAGTAAACAATATAATATGCCAACAGGATTCTATATCTCAAAAATATCTCCAGATAGTGGAGCTGATAAAGCTGGTTTAGAAATAGGAAATATTATAACTGGTATTGAAGGAAACAAAGTTGAAAGCTTTGATAATTTAACTGATATCATATATGAAAAGAAAAAAGGAGATAAAGTTAAACTAACAATTAGTTATATAAAAGGAAGAGAATATAAAGAAAAAGAAGTGGAAGTAACACTTTCATAATAAAAAATGGCTAAAAACTATTGACTTTAGCCATTTTTTTGTTATAATTAAACATGTCTACTGATTTAGTCGACTTGGTAAATCGGAAAGTACTAAGGCGATTAAAGAATTTATGCGGATGTAGTTTAATGGTAGAACCTCAGCCTTCCAAGCTGACTACGTGGGTTCGATTCCCATCATCCGCTCCAGTGACGTTTCTGTTCGAACTTTTCGAACATTTACGATAGATATCATCTCATATTGAGATGATTTTTTGTTTGTCGAACTCTCGCGTTTCAGCTTGGAAGTTCTATTAAAAAGTCATCCTTAAAAGAAAGGATGGTGTTTGTAGTGATTAAGATTATTACACAAGAACTAGAAATAGAAGGCAATCTTAAACAACGACTAGAATTTATATGTGAGTTTTGTCATATCAAACCTACTATTATAAATGGTAGTATTAGAAAAATTGATAAGACTAATCTATCTTACATAGAACCACATAAGATTATTGTTAAAGATACTACTTTTCTAGCATTTAATTATTCTACTGATATTTATGTTGGTAGTCTAAATAAAAAGATTCAACTTGTGGAACTTGAAGATTATATTAAAAATCTACTAAATGCCTGATATTTCGCTAACTATTGACTTTTTAAGACAAAAATATTATTATATAAAGCAACTGAAAGAGATATTCTTAAATGTATTAATGGGGGTTATGCATTATGGGAATAAGAAAAAAATTTATTTTGATAGTAAAAGTTAGAGAGATAAAGGTAGTAGTATATATTTCTATTACTTTTGTCTCTCTTTTTTTGAAGAAAGGATGTGTTGTGTATGAAAAATTTATGTGGATTATATTTAAGAGTATCAACTGAAGATCAAGCACGAGAAGGATTTAGTTTACCAGAACAAAAAGAACGATTAGAAACATTTTGTAAGTTTAAAGGTTATGAGATAGTTGATTATTATGAAGATGCTGGGATTAGCGCTAAAACAGGCAATTATAGACCAGAATTTGAAAGATTAAAGGAAGATATCAAATCTAAAAGAATTAATACGATAATAGCCCTTAAATTAGATAGAATAACAAGAAGTATATTTGATTGGGAAAAGTTAATGACTTTTCTTGATGAAAATGATGCTTATATAGATTGTGCTAATGATGAAGTTAATACAACTAATGCAAATGGTAAAATGGTATCTAGACTTTTAATGAGTGTATCTCAAAATGAAATTGAAAGAACTTCAGAAAGAACAAAGGTTGGTTTAGCGGGTGCAATTAAGCAAGGACATTTACCAAGTCAAGCCCCATTAGGTTATAAACACGAAAATAAGAAACTTGTAATAGACTACTCCACTAAAGATGTTGTAGTTAGAATATTTGAATTATATTATAATGGGAACTCTTATCAAACAATAAGTAATATCTTAAACAAAGAACAAGTATTAGGTAAAACTAATTGGCGAGATTCAACTATAACAGCAATATTAGAAAATGAAGTTTATAAAGGCGATTTCGTTCATGGTAAAAGAACAAAACACCCAACTTATTATGAAAATGTTGTTGAGCCTTTAGTTAGTAAAGAAATGTGGGAAGATTGCCAAGCACAAAAGAAAAAGAACTCTCGTGCATATCAAAGAACTTTAACTTATTTATTCTTACAAAAAATAAGATGTCCTAGATGTAATAATTTAATGGGTGGTAAAGCAACTAAAAAGAAAAATGGAAATGTTTATTATTACTATTATTGTAATGACTGTAAACTTAATTTAAAAGAAAATGTTATTGAAGAATACTTTGAAAACTTTATTAATGAAATTGTTGAATATGATAGTGTTGTTAATCAATTCTTCTTACCTATGATTAAGAAAAAATTTGATGAACCAAAAGAACTATTGGAAAAAGAACTTGATAAACAAAATGCTAAACTAGATAGAATTAGAAAAGCATATATCTCTGGTGCATTTGATTTAGAAGAATATAATGCCGAAAAGAAAATTGTTGATGAAGCAATTTCTAAAATACAAAGTGAACTTAATACTACAAACATTACTGAAGAATTAAAATTTACACCACAAGACATTTTATTAAAAAGAGATATCGACTTTATCAATAAAGTTAAATTAAAAGATGAATATAAAGAAAGAACTAAAACTTGGAAAGATTATACAAGAGAAGAAAAATCAGACCTTATTATGAAATATGTAGATGATATAACACTCCTTGAAAAGAACAAAGTTATGATAGTTAATGAAGTTAGCTTTAGAGAAAGTATATGTCGCCCTTGTAATGAACTTGTTCAAGCAGGTTATATTGATATTAAAACTCCTACTTTATTTGGTAATCTAGTAGGTCAATTAAGATTTAGTAATTATCTACCTGAAGAAGAAGTTGGACAGCATATTATGAGATTAAGACAATACTATGATGTAGGTTTTGAAGAAGCAACTTATTATGTTGAAGATAGAGTTTTCTATTTCAACTTTCTAAAAGATAATCGTGCTATTGTAAGAATATTCCCTATGGAAGATTATTGCAAAATAGATCCAGATATAAAAATGAAAGAATATAGATATGGAATAATTTATATTCGTGAAACTGATGAATTTCAAATGCAAGATATAGATAGTGCATTTGATTATATACCAGATGAAACAAACGATAGTGTTATCTATATGAGAGAGCCAATTCCTATTGAAATAGGAGTTAAACCTGTTAAAAAGGAATTGCTCTCTATAGAAGAATAAAATGCGTGGCACGTTTTGTTTACGAAGTAAATGAAAGTGGCGATAGCATTTTATAAACTTATGTAGTTTTGTTTTATTACGAAGTTTTAAAACATTACGAAATAAGTTTCAAAAGGGTTCTAGGGAATCCCTAGCCCACGAGGTTATTTTGATACTTGTGTCAAAATACCTAGGGGGTTAAATATTTTGTCATAAACAAAATAAGCTCAAAGAAAGGATGTGATTTATATATGCCAGAACTTGCATACTCACTGCATTTGGGTAGTGATAAGAATAGAAAAAATGTATCAAGAGCAAGAGCAAAATCTAATGCTAGTGGAAATACTTCTCTATCAAATAATGCAATACAAAATGCTAGACAATTATCTCGTGTTGATAAACATAATTATCGTAAGTATGATGACAAACAACACTTAATTGAAATTGTTAGAGGAACAACTTCTCTATATAATGATGTTCAAAAATTATATAAAGATGAATTTGAAGAAGCAAGATTAGAATACAATTCTAAACAAACTAGAGATGATAGAAAGATAGATGACTACTTTAAAAAGATTAGTGATAATTCTAAAAATGATTTGGCTTGTGAAATTATTATTGAACTTGGAGATAAAAAGTATTGGGATACTAAAGATGAGAAATTCAAGCACAAAATGTCTAATGTATATAAAGAACAAGTTAAAGATTTAGAAACTTTAATTCCTAACTTTAAAATAGCAAGTGCAATTATTCATTATGATGAAACTAGTCCACATATGCATATTGTTGGTGTTCCAATTAAATATAAAAGCAAAAATGGTATGTCTAAACAAGTTGGTAAATCTGATGTATTCACAAAAACAAAGTTAATAGAACTACAAGATAAAATGAGAACTTTATGTATTGCTAGTTTTAATAAAGAATATGGCTTAAATAATGTTTTAAAAACTAAACAAAAAGGTAGAAATAAAGATATAAATGTTAAAGATATGGGAAACTATATTGAAATGCAAGAAGAATTATCTAAAAATAAAGAACGATTAGAAATAGCCAATAAAAAATCACTAGAACTAGATAATAATTCTAATGAGGTTAAAAATATAGTTAGTAATTTAAAAACTACTTTCACTAACAAAGATAAATATGTTTTAAATAAAGGTGATAAAGATAAAATTGATAAATTTATTCAGCAAGTAGATTCAACTAATAAAGAATATAAGAAAATGCAAAAGTTATCTATTACCTTAAATGATGTTGAAACTGAATTAAAAGAAAACAGAGAAAAAGTTAAAATACTAACTGAAAACAATGATGCCTTAAACATTAAAGTTAAATCTCTTGAAAAAAAGATAGATAAACAAGTAGATGAGATTGATGATCTTAAAGAAAAAAATTCTAAACTACAAAGCACGATTAATTTCTTTGAAAATTTATTTGATAGATTAGTTAAGTTTATAAAAGATAAAATGTTTAGTAAAGAAAAAGAACGAGAAAATTACTGGAATTTTTCAAAAGATTTATATACTCATAATATATTTAGTGATAAAACTATTCAATCAATTCAAGATGATTATATTTGGAATAAAGAAAATGATAAAAATAAAGACAAAGAAAAAGATGATTATGAAATAGGTTTCTAATCATCTTTTTTAGTAGGATTTAAACTTAAAACTTTAGCTTTTTCTTTTTTATTCAATGATGATAAATAATCTTGAACTTCTTCTTCACTAGCCAATCTAATGACATAGCGATTGAAAAAACTATCTTCATTATTTTCTTCTGAAACAATAAACCCTAAATTACCAGAATTTCTTTTTAAAACTAAAGTATCTAATAATGCTTTAAAATCTTCATCTGATAATACTTCTTGCACAACAGGTAATGTTTCTTCTAAATTAATATACTTTACTTTATCATTATTCAAAATCTTATTAATAATTGCTTTGCGCATTGAATAATCAGTATTTTGTTCATTAAATGAAGTACAAACATCATTAACAAATACAGCAACGGAATCTCCGTAATCCCAGCCTCCATAAGTATGTCCAACTCTATTAAAATCATCATCAAAGTCTTCTGTGTAATCACATCCATAATTATATTTTTCATTGAAATTAGTTAGTGCTTTCTCGTAGTCACCAATAATTCCATATAATCTAAATAATTGTATGCCAGATTCACCATGCCAATAGTAATCTTGCACATTTTGTTCTTTGCTTAAAAGGTCTTTTATAATTATAGGATTTTTACTTAATGCAATAAGTGATTTTAAATTAGTTTGTCCTATATAATCTGCATAATATCTATCATAATCAATTTGAATTTCAGAATCTGTAAGAATTTGATGAATTAAATTACAATCTTCATCTTTAACATAAGAGTGTAGCAATTCAATTATTAATCTTTCACAAAATTTATCTTTGCTTCTATTCTTTGCAAAACTTAATCTATCAAATTTTTTATCAAAATTACGTGTTATTATATTAGTTATTTCGACAAATGCTTTTGCATTACAACAGCTTAACATTTCATCTATTTTTTTGTGATTTTTACTAAATTGTTCTGGTGTTACTAAACCGCAAAAAACATCTTGATTATTAAGTTGACAAGTATCAAATAATATTTGGTAAATGTCATCTATGCTAATATTTGATTTTTCTAATGTTCCATTTTCATTGATAATCTTAACTAATTTTTTATAATCAAAAGTTCTATATAAATAACTTTCTTCTACCGATAAAGTAAATAATTTTGGATTACGATTTAATAGTTTCTTTAATGTTTCAATATCTAACTTAACATCTTTATTAACTTCTAAAATACTACATACATATTCAAATAATTTTTTTGATAGTTCCTTATTTGCATGTGTTAGATTCAACATATCACTTGAATTAAGTTCATCATATTCTTGTGCAATTTCTTCACTATTTTCATCAAAAACAATAATAGGAAAATCTTCAATTTTCTTATCACATAATTCATTAATGTAATTACTTATTAATTTTACTAATTCAGTGTAAAAATTATCATCTTTATTTTCAACTCGTTCAACACTTTGCTTAATAAGAGAAAATCTATTATCTACAACTTTTTTAATATCTGGTTGAGACATATCTTCAATTATCAATCCTGCATCACTATCTAATATTCTTTTGATATTCGCTAAATAATTCATATCTAAATCCCTCCTGAAAATTAATTCAAGTATTATTCTATCATAAAAAGTGTTAAATGTCTTAAAAAACCACTAAATTTCCTTTAATTATTCAATATTAACATTAAATCGTGATTTAGCAATACACTTATTATTTTTGATTAAATAACATTCTACATAATGATTTCCTTTAAACGATATACTTTCAAATCGTTTAAAACTATGTGGATCATCTGCAAAAGAGTTTAAATTATTACCATAGTATATCTCTCCACGTAAACTATTATTTTCTATAGCATAATTACCATTATTTTTTATTTTCCATAACAAAATATATGGTTTAGGAATAGTTGTATCTATCGAAAAGCATAATTTTTCATCTCTATTTTGAGTTATACTAAATTTTTGATTGTCAAAGCAATTAACATATGTAGAGTTTTTAAAGTTATCTTTTGAAATATATCTTTGGCATTTTATTTCAAACTTTATTGGCATTAATTTATCAATACTATATATATTTTCGATAAACATTTCATTGTCTTCACATCTACTTCTTTGTTGAGAATCTGATGTAAAATAATTCGTTTTAAAAAACTTATTCCATTTTCTTTTTACATCTTCAACATCATTATTTAAATAAGCATTTTCAATATCACTAATATGTTCATCCAATTTTTCTTTTAAGTTTTTTAATCTTTTTTTGTTTTTATCATCATTTATCAATTCTTGATTATTAGTAGGATTTTTAACAGAAGTATTAAAATTAATCCTATTGGAAATAGATTTTATTACATCTAGTAGTAATTTATCTATATCTACATCTAATGTTATATTTGCTAATGCCTCATTTACAAGGATAGTTATTATAAAACCACCACATATATCCCAATCTTTTCTAGTCTTAGAAAAATACTTTATCAATCGTGTGATTTTTCTTAGTTTGTCATCATACAAATTGTTTTGTTCATGAAACCAATTATTTATACTTCTAGGGTTCCTTTCTGTCCAATTCAAACCACAATGTTCATAATAATCATTTGAAACTCTATAAACAGCAAAATCTATATGATAATTATCTTGATATTCAATTCTTATACAGTTGTTTTTCTTTTTTGGATTTTCTTTAAAATAATAATTATATGGTTTTAAAAAATCTATTACTAAGTCTTTCATTTCATCAGTCGATGATGGTATTTTCTCTTTTTCAAATATTATCGCAACATCTATATCAAAGTCATCGTATTCTGGTTCAATTGCAGTGGACATTGCAATACTTCCTTGTTCTAAACTTTCGTATAATATATAATCGGTATTATTATCTTCATTATATTTATTTATTCCATCTTTTAATCTAGTTATATTTATACTTTTCTTTTCACGTAACTCAGTAACTTTATCATTCGATAGTATAACTTCATTATAGTAAAAATTATTCATTAGATTTTTGATTTTGTCCACATATATCACTTCCTAATTCTACATATTTTTCAATATCATTTTCATTGTAAATGCTAATCCCCCAGTTGTATTTATTTTTTGATTTAGCCTTGTAATTGCAAACAATTATTTCTTTAATTCTATTATCATTTAATCTTCTAAACACTTCAAAAACTAAAGAACTTTGGCATGCACCTAATATATAAATTTTTTCAATATTTGTTTTACTAATTTTATAAATAGTATCTGCAATTGTTTCTGAATATTCTTCTAGCTGTTTTTCATAAGTAATAGCATTAGTTCTGGTATCTTCTAGGTAAAATTTAAAAACATTAGCATTTCTAAATTGTTTTAAATCTTCATCATTAATTCTAGTTGTTGTTTCTATAGTAATAACTGCAATATTACTATTATTGTTCTTTTCTTCACATTTTAGTTTTTCATTAAAAAATAATTTTTTTATCTTCAATGGTAAAATTTTATCATCCTTTTGGTGATATTCATAATGTTTTATAATGTTTACTTTTCTATAATATTTTCCTGCTATAGCAACAAAAGGTAAAGGTGCAACGCCAAAATAAGAAATTTTATATGAAATATAATTACTAATTTTTTCTTTAATATTTTTAACGTAACTAGATATTATTGATTTAGAATTACTTGTTTTAATATTTTTACAATCATCAATTATATTAATAGTAAGCGGATTTTTAATTTTGGTGATATAGTTCATATTATCTAAACCTATAATTGATAAAGTATGATTTTCTTTTGACTCCTTATAATACATTATTAATCCAACAATAATTAATAAGATTCCAACAATTAAGCAAATATAAATATTATATTGTGGAATATCAATATTAAAATAATTAAGTATAATTTCTGTCAATATATTTCCAAATGAGACAATTCCTACACCTAAAAATACAAATCCTTTGTCTAAAAATTTTTTCGAGAACATTTTTACCCTCCTTATAAAAAAAGAGAATATCATAAGATATTCGCTATTATGATTATATCAAATTTTTACATTTTTGTTTATAATTTTGTTTATTATTCTCTAAAAATATGCTATATTATTAGTAGTGAGTGATATTTATCATATCACTAGAGAAAGAGTTGTAGATATCTACGACACTCGCTCCATTTGAAGACAACTTACGGACTAATTAAAGTTCGTAAGTTTTTATTTTACTAACTAAAAAGAGGAAAAAATTATCAAAATAATCTAATCCTCTTTTTATATTTATCACAAAGTGGGAGTAAAGCCCTTGTCTAGCCAGCACTGAATTTATACTCCCGCATAAATTCTACTATGGGAATTCCCATACCCTTTATAAAAGATATTACTCAATAATTTTTTTGGCAACACCATCACCAATTTCAACATTAGGAATCTTTAAAAATAACTCTGTTAGTAATGAGATTTTAGAATTTACTAAACCTCCACCAATTATAATTTGCTCTTGTTCTTTTATTAATGGATCAACCAATATCATCCAGTCCTTTGGAAGACCAATTGGCGTGATACTTCCATATTCCATTTGTGTTTTTTCTAAAACATAATCAAGAGGAGCTACAGATACAACTCTAGAGTTTGTAAATTTTCTAACTACACTTCCCATATTATACTTATATCCAACAGGAACTATTAAAGCACAATACTTAATAACTTCATTTCTTTTACACTCAACTATTAAACAATTAAACCCAATTTTTTTATCAATATTATATTCTTCACAAAGTTTATTTCCATCAGCAAAATTAGGATTAATTTCTGCAACCATAAATATATTTTTTTTCTTCTAAATTATCCCAATCATTAACTAAGTCATATATGCACTTTGGAACAAGATTTTTATTTTCTATTATAGGTTTAAATTCTAAATTTCCCATCTTCATTATTTTACCTCCTTAAATCCATTTCTACTCCATAACCAAAGCGGAGTATGAATATCAATTGGTTTATATTTTGTACCTTTAAATAATTCTTGCCATCTTTCTATTACGATTAATTGAACATTACTAGAATTAAATTCTTCATCATTAATTAATCCTAATTTTAGTGTTGCCTTGCATACATGAGTATCAGGGGCAACAGTTAATTTTTCAATATTTTTATATCTTCTATCCGTATATTGATATATCACATACATCCAATAATTACATATTTTTGTACCAGATAAATAAGGAAATTTCTTTTTATTTTGTTTCTGGATATAATCTCTAATTTTTTCAACATCATTGTCTAATTCATCAAATAATTTCCTTATATCACCATCAAATAATTCTACAAATGTATTACACAATGCAAGCCATATTTCAGTCTGTTTTTGCTTTTGCAAAGCAACTTTATATTTGGTAAGAGCATATTGTACTTCTTCAAATGATTTCTCTAAGCATAATTTTGGATTAAATACAAATCTTGTTTCTTCATCATTATAAGTTTTTAGAGCACTTTCCCATAGAGTATAAGAATTTCTTTGATAATTAAGAGCCATAGGTAATGTAAAATATAAATAATTTTCTAAACTAGATTTTTCAAAATGTGGATTAGCATCTTCAGGCATTACTTCGCCACCTAACTCACCATTTTTATACATAATTATTAGTTTATCAACTTGCTCTAAAATCTGTTTTTTATTCATTATATAATTACCTCCAACCATTCCAACTTATTTTTATAATTATATAACACTATTTCTTATTAAATCCTTCTTTAATTTTTTTATTCATCTCTTCTTTAAATTCTGGTGAATTAAATATTCCAGTAAACAAATCCTTAGTTGCATCGCCCATCATTGAATACATTGCAGAATTAGATAATTCTTTTTCTCTTTTTAATATTTCTTGTTCATTTTGGACTTTTATTTCTTCAATTTTTAATTGATGTTCTTTTTCTTTAGATTCCATATCAAGTCTATGCTTTTCTTTTAATGCTTCAAGATCTATTTCATGTTGTTTCATTAATTTTTCTATTTCGTGTTTATTATTAGTTTCAAGAGTATTAATTTCATTTTTACATTTCTTAATTGCAATTATTAAACTTCCAGCACCAGTAATAAGTGCTGGAACTATTGCTATAAGTAATTGCGTCCATAAATTTGCGTTCATTTTATACCTCCTATATAAAATCAAGTTTAATTTTGAATATATTATACTATAAAACAACAAAATTCTCCATACTCCCATTGAAATATAATAGAATTTCATATATAATATTTTTGCGTTATGGTTCGTAAGATGTTGCTTAATCGCTCTATATGAAATGACAAAGGAACTTGAAAAAAGTTCCTTTTTATGTTATTATGTATGTAGCAAGGAATCTTGCATAAAATAAAAATGGGAACATTCAGTTTTTGCGAGTTGAATGTCTACCCAATCAATGAGTTGACATTTAATCTATCAAGATTAGATGCCTTTTTTTATTACAATAATCAAAATGATTAAAAGGAATAAAATGATACATATGAATTTTAAAACTTTTAAAATAAAAGTCTTAGCTTTCATCTTATCAAACCTCCTTTCTTCTAGAAGATAAGAAGGTAGACATCCAACAACTAAATGTTCCTAAGCACAAAATAGCATATTAAATTCCTACAGTCAATCGAACAAACAATGATTTTACATATTTTTAATAAAGGAGATACTTTAATTTATATTATGCAACTAGTATACAAAGAATAATTTACTATAAATCTTTAAAGTATATACTTCAAAAAATAATCAAACAAAAAATGTTATTTCAATCAAATAATAAAAAATATGATACAATATTATATAGGTGATTTACTTTGAATATCTATAAAAGTTTAAATGAAATAACTGAGTATATTGATAATAATCTGGAAGAAGAAATTAGTTATGAGATTCTAGCAAAAATGTTAGGAGTAAATGTTTATACTATGCAAAGATTATTTACTATGATAGCGGGTATTTCACTCTCAGAATATATTAGAAAAAGAAGATTATCTAATGCAGGATTTGACCTATACGAAGGTAAATTAAAAGTGATAGATGTTGCTGTTAAATATCAATATGATAATGCTACATCATTTTCACGAGCATTTGAGCGGTTTCATGGCATCAAACCAAGTCTAGTCACTACTGAAACTAAATTAAAAAATTTTCCTAGAATTGTTTTTAATGAAGACATAAGTATTGCTACGGAATTAGATTATGAAATAGTTACACTTGATGAAATTAATTTATATGGAGTAGGTATTACCACAAGCAATGATAAAATTAGTGAAGATGCTCCAAACTTTTTTAAAATAACCGAAGATAAATATCTAAATAAATATGGTAGAATTCAATATGGCATGATTACTTATGATGTTGAGCGCGAAGAAAGTCAAAAATATTACTGTTTATATGATAAAGAAATTATGGAATTTGAGCACATTAAAATACCTAAAAGTAAATGGTTAAGATTTAGAATTAATTCTCAAGATGCAAAAGATATCCAAGAAGTATCCCATAAATTTTATGGTGAATTTCTACCATCAGTCAAATATAATTTAAAAGAAATACCTGAATTAGAACACTATCATGATGGTATAACAGATTTCTTAGTTGCAATTTTTTAAACTGACAAAACTGATTATTAAAAAGTCAGTTTTTTATTTTCAATTTTTGATATATTTTATTACGAGGTGACGGATTATGGAGTTAACGTCAGAAATATATTTGACAAAGAAATATATCTCTAAAGAAGAATGGTTAGAGTTAATTAAGACTATATCAAACTATAATGGCATTTTAAGAAACTGGCAAATAACTATCATAAATGACAAAAATCAACTAAGATATTTTGTTGAAACAAATTGTAGTTTACCATCGACAATAAATAATTTAAATTCTTTCTTATTAAAACCTGTAAAAAGAATTAAAAAACCTAAACAAGTTTGCACATTAATTTCTTTACCCAAAGTTGGTAGTAGTATCATAGATATAATAAACTATAGTGAAGTGAAAAATAAAGGTGCTTTTAAATACCTTGAAATTATATTTCTTAAAATATATGAAAATAAGATTTTATCAAAAGTCAGTTTTTATCTTCTTAAAAACAATAAAATAAAAAAATATAATTGTTTATTTACTATTCCCAAAAGTATATTATCGGTAGACTTTGAAGGGAATAAAAGATATTTTTATAAGAGTCCACCTAAATACTTAGAGATAAATAAAATATTGCACTTATTAAATACTGACTCTAATAATGCTTTATTATCTGTTGATACATTTCCATATTTACAAGGAAAGTTTTATTTAAATCAGAATAATTTTAGTTTTGATAAGCATTCAATTATAATAGGCTCCTCTGGATGTGGTAAATCTAAATTCATCAGTTTACTAATTAACAATATTAGTAAAAATGAAAGTCTCAAATCAAAATATAGAGTAGTAGTTATTGACCCACATGCTGCACTAGAAGAAGACATAGGTGGTATAGGGAAGGTTATTGATTTTAAAAGTAGTCTAGACAGTATTAATTTATTTATTAATAGTAGTGAAGACGTTGTTGCATCAACAGAACTCTTATTAGATTTATTAAAATCATTAATTGCTGATCAATATAATTCAAAATTAGAAAGAGTTTTAAGACATGCTATATACTTATTATTAATTAATGAATCATTTAATTTCAGAAATTTAAGAAGATTAATCCTTGATTTAGAATATAGAAATAGTCTACTAAAAAAGTTAAAATATGACTTGCCAATTAGTGTAAAAGATTTCTTTCTTTCAGACTTCAATGATTTAAAAACTAAGTCTTATGGTGAAGCTATCTCTCCAATCATAGCTTTTATAGATGAAATGGAAATGATACCGGTATTTAATTCAGAACAAAATGAGAAAAATTTAACTGATACTATACATGAAAATTTCTTAACTTTATTCTCCCTAGACAGAACAAATCTAGGCGATAAAGTTACTAAAACTATATCTGGATTAATAATGCAACAATTATTAACTATAATAGGGAAAAAAACAATTAATCAACATATTATATTTATTATTGATGAAGTTGCTGTTGTAGAAAATCCAATTTTAGCAAGATTTTTATCAGAAGCCCGCAAATATAATTTATCTTTAGTATTAGCAAGTCAATATTTTAATCAAATATCTGATAAATTAAAAGATTCTGTATTTGCTAATGTCATCAACTACTTCGTCTTTAGAGTATCAAAATTAGATGCTAACATATTAGTAGATAATTTTAACATGAAAATACCATTGGATGATTCTAAGGATAGAAAAATAAAATTATTAACTGAACTTCAACCACGTGAATGCATTGCTAGAATAGATTCTAATGGTATATTACTACCAGCATTTAAAGGGAATACATTGGATTATCGAAGTATTCCTAGAATTAAAAGAAACATTACGAATACTAATACAAATAGAAATAAAGAAAATAAATTCAATGACTCTAAAGCTAGTTTTAAGTTAAATAGTAATATAAATTTAAAAGACATTTTAATATCTAATTCAACCAATAAGGAAGGTGTATGAAAAAATGAATGATGTATACGCATTAGAAATTGTTAATAAAATATTTAAAAGTATTTTTGAAAGAGAAAACAGTTTTTCTATAGATACTTTATTAGAAAAGTTTGCCTTTGATGTTAAGTTACCTAAGCAAGTAAATGACTCAACAACAAATGAAATAACTTGGGCTGATTCAATTAATAGTGGTAGATTTATAACAAATAAAAATATGGAAAAGAAAGATAAAAAAACAGGGTGGATGATCCCTAAAAAAGAAATAAATAATCTACAAGAATTAATTGATATATGGAATATGATTAACTTAACTACAACAGAAAGAGTTTATGATTCTATTAATGTAATAAAAAGTGATACTATTTATAGATGTGAAAATGTTTATAGAAGTACTGGTTGTAGTGATTCTAAAAATATAATTTATTGTGATTCATGTGGTAATAGTGAATTTTTACTAGCATCAAAGAGATCTGGTACTTGTAATTTCTGTATTAGATGCGACGACTCTAAGGATTGTAGTAATAGTTATAATGTTATTTGTTCTAATAAAGTAAGTAATTCATTATTTATTCAGGATTGCTTTGATTTGTATGAGTGTATGTTTTGCTCACATATAGTATCTAAAAGATTTTGTATAGCAAATATGCAATTTGAAGAACAAGAATATTATGAAATAAAAAAATTAATTATAGAATGGATATTAAATTATTAATTTACATTAGTACTGTCCCATGTTTACATAATTGACAAAATACAATTTTTTTGGTATAATTTAGCCACTATTTAGGGGGATTATGGTATGGGATACTTTAAAGATATTTCAAGTACTTTGGCACGTAAATATCCTGATAGAAAGGTCTTTGTTATAAGTGACCAACATTTTGACCACAAGAATATAATCGGCCATACAAGAAGTGAATTATTTAACTCTACTGATTTAGATCTTTCATTAAGAACAATGAATGACTATATTATTTCAAATCACAATGAAGTAGTTGGTGAAGATGATATTGTCATTATGTTAGGAGACTTTTCTTTTAAGGTAGGAAGCGAAAGATTAGCGGAGTTAGTCTCAAAACTTAATGGACATAAGTTTTTAATCATGGGTAATCATGAAGTATCAACTAAGCCTGATATATATTTAAGAGCAGGCTTTGAAGATGTATTTCTTTTTCCGGTAAAATTTAATGGTGACTATTATTCTCACTATCCATTAAATGCTTCTGTTGAAAGTAATGAACATCCTAATACAATATTATATAAGTTCTTGTGTGAAGAGTTTAGAAACTCAGATTCAGGGATAAATTTTCATGGCCATCAACATACTTTAATAAATAATGGTGAAAGAGAAAAAAATGTTGCTTGTGAGCAGGTTGATTATAGGCCGATATTAGTTGGCAGAACAAAATCATATTTAGGATATAATAATAACAATAAACCATTTTTGGGAGAAGAGTTTTTTGAAATTTTACATGAGATAATGCGTAAATTTAATCACTTTCAAGAAAGTAAAATAGTTACAGACTATTTATATACTGTTCTTTTAGAATTATTAACACCATACAAGAATGAAATTGTAGTTTTTGGATCACTTATGTTAAATAAAAAATATGACACAATCTTTAATCCATCAGACTTAGATGTTACTAAGCTATTTGATCCTAAAAAATCTGTTGGAACTAATAGAAATTTATTTAAAAAATTTAGTAATGAGATTTATGAAAAATTGGTTCAAGTAGAGGGATTTAATCCAGATTTTTATAAAAAGATAGATTTTATTTGTATATTGTCATTTATCTATGCTACAAAGAAAAATAGATTTAAAGGATATCTAGATATGAATATATTACTTACTGACTTTTATAAATCAGATGACTTTATAGTGACAAGTGGGGAATCGCTAATAGAAAAATATGCTACAAAAATTGGACTAGATAATCCAGAATCAATTAGATATCCAAAATTTAGCATTCAAACCACTAATATATTAGCTGATATTATTAATTGCTTTTTACAATATATTTACGAAACAGATAATGAAAAGAAAATATTAGCACTGAAAAAACTAAATAGAATTATTGAAAGCGTTGACATCTCTTCTCAAATAGATATTGAAAAATTACAGAATATGTTAATTAGATTTTTATTAAGAAATATATATTTTTATGAAAGTTCTAAAAGAACAAAAGAATCTGAATTAGTCTTAGCAAAAAGAGAAATTGAAGTTCCAACTTTTGTTGGGATGAATAAATCTTTAGGAGAAGCCTTACGCATCATTATAAGTGATAAAGAATATCATAATATACTTAGTTCAATCCAAAAATCCAGTGATAGAAAAAATGAGATATCTAATATTTTAACTTATTACAAATAAAGAAAAACTAGTGCTAACTAGTTTTTATTTTTATTTAATATATACTCTTGGAACTCTTTTACTAATAGAACAGATTACCTCATATGTTATAGTATCTAAATGTTTAGCAATTTCTTTAATATGATTAATATCTCTTATAATAGTAACTTTATCCCCAATATTAACAGAATCATCGACTTTGACAAATAACATATCCATACAAATATTACCAACTATTTTATATTTTTTATCATTGATATATACATATCTACCTGTATTTTTTCTAATTATTCCGTCAGCATATCCTATTGGAATAACAGCTATCCTTTCTTTTCCACTTACTTTATAGGCACCATTATATCCTACAGTTCCATGATCAACTTCATTTATTTGTATTACTTTACTATATAAACTAAATGTAGATTTAAAGTCAATATCAGAACAATCAACTAATCCATACATCGAAATTCCTAATCGACATCCATTTGCATAATCTCTTTTTGGATAAAGTTCTGTTGCTTCACTTGCTCCGACATGTACTATAGGAATTTCAGCTAAATTAATATCACTAGTAATTTTTTCAAATTCTCTAAACTGCTTTAAAGTATCAACTTCATCAGTAGGATTATATATATGAGTATATATTCCTTCTAATACATAATCTTTTCTTCTTATTAATTCATATACAATATTGAATTCCTCTTTTGTACTAACACCAAGTCTATTCATACCAGTATTAATTTTAATATGAACTTTTAATTTATTATTATTAATATCTATATTTTTTAAATAATCATAACTGTTTATTGTAATAGTAATATTATTTTCTATACATATTGGAATAAATTTAATATCTACAACACTTAAACATAATATAGGGATATCTTTTATTTCATTTCTTATAGTTAACGCCTCATCAAGTGTTGCAACAGCAAGATAATTGCAACCGGCTTCTATTATAGTTTTTACTGTTTCTAATCCACTATGCCCATAGCAGTCAGCTTTAACAACACCAAAATAATATTTATAATTGCTATACTTATTAATTAAAGATTTAACATTATATTTTAAATTTTTTAAATTAACCTCAACAAATGTACTTCTATGCATGTGTATACGCTCCTTTAAAAATATATCTAACTAATTATACTACAAAATAAAGAAATGCTCCAGCTTATAATAACTAAAGTATTATTCCTAACAAGAAAAAAATCTATGTAAAGTGTTTTTGTTGCTAAATATTATGAATTATGCTAGTATATAATTCCAATAAGGAGTGATATTAATGCGAGAATTTGAAAATATTGATAAAAATGCCCATTACTTTATATTAATGCATCCAATAGAGGGGGTTATTACTCCATTTGGATCAATAGCGTATACATCTAGTAGTACACGTGAAAAATGGGTTGAATGTATAATAGTAGAAGAAAGATATAAATTAGCTGATGGCTATAAGATAGAGTTAAGATCACTAGAGAAAGGATATGGAAAAAATACATATTATCTAGAAGATTTCTTGTCATTTCTTGCATCAGGCCATATAGTAAAGAAAACTGAGGACTTAGAGTGTGTGGAAGAGTATTGGCAAGAACCATTAACTGATACTGTAAATTTAAAGCATTCAGCATTTGTATTAAAAAAGTCTAAAACAACAAAGAAAACAAATAAATAATATAATTAATAAATAGTTTTATGGTATTATTAAAGAAAGAGGTGATATTTTGGAAATTAAGTTAACAGCAACTAATGTTGATAATATATTTTCAATCTGTTCAGTAGAGCTATATACTATTAATAATGAGAATGTAAGTGAAAATTACAAAATGGTTGAGGGATTGAAACAAGATTATGTATTTGATTCTACTAAAATAGAGGAACACTCAAGTACAATTGACAGTCTAACTAATCAGTTGGCTGGTAGTGGAAGTGCTTCATTACTTGCACTAGATAAAGACAAAGATGGCACAAAATGGGGGCAACCAGAAGATGTAGAAAAACTAGTAGCTTTAGGTGTTGCCAATGGAAACTTTTTATATGCTAATTCAAAAGATTTATGGCATTTAAATCCAGACGGTGTTCCTATAATACTTAGATTAGAAAAAGAAAAGGAAGCAAAAACATTATAATTAAATATCTAAATTAAATTGATATAAAAAGAGTAGATATCTAAAAAAGAACATCTACTCTTTTAAACTATAAAATAACTAATTAAGCTATTTCAAATTATAAGCTTGTTTAAAATTTTTAATATATTTTTTTCTCATTTCTGGCATTATTTTTTTACTAACATCAATAGAAACATCTGCCATATCTACATTACTAGTATCAATAAAGGCTAAACAATCAACGCTACCTTCAAATAATGCTTCCAAATCATTTAAACATTGATTATATTCATCTAAATTTGGAATATTTAAAAAACTTCTATTTTCCAAAGCTAAACTTGAATTATAATCTCTTCTTAGTGCAGTTAAAGAATCTGCATATGTTATTACTAGAAAATCTATTAATTCTTTAGATAGGGCACTATACCTTTCTCTAAGATCAAGATATTGTTCCTCAGACATTTCACCCCTTAGATATCTTCGATAGTTCCAAATTTGTCTATCATTTATAGATCTATCAATCAATATTATTTCTTTTCCAGAATTTAAAGCTTCTAATAATTGTTTATATACTTCTTCAACAATAGCAATATCTCTAATACTTAATTCAGTTTCTTTAAAGTTGTTTTTTAAATTTTCTCTATAATACTTCGAAGTTGTAAATTCTTCAATAATTTGGACATTAAAATTACCTTTTTTTAAAAAGTCATATAAATTATTTATTATAGTAGTTTTCCCAGTTCTAGGTGTCCCACAAAATTCAATAACAAAAGGTTTAGCTAAAGGAGATAAAGATCTTAATTTTTGTAATTCTAATTTTTGAGCATGTAATTTTTTTAATTCTTCATAATATAAATCATTACCAGCAAATATTGTATCCCTTAAAAATGAATTTTCATAGCCACCAAAAACAGCCTCAATTATACTTTTAAATTTTTTGAATATAGGTAAATTTTCATCTTCTCCATATATTAAACTTTCATACATGCTTGTATAATACCATTTTTGTTGTTCTTCACCACGTTTAAATGCTGAAAAATCCCGTACACCACTTTTTTGTATTTTAAGCATTATATCTTCTAAATTATCAATTTTGTCAGCACAAATAACCATTTTTTTTCTCAATGGTAATAATCTTGTCGACTGAATTGTATGCAGTTTTCTTTCTTCCCATGATAATGATTTATCAGGTTCGCTAGCAACCATAACTAAGTCCGCAATATCATCATTAAAATGTTTTCTTATATCTTCGATAGTATAACTAGTATCTTCAACAACATCATGTAAATATCCAGCGGCAACAACTGCTTCATCACAACCTAAACTCTCTAAGTAATTCCCAACAGAAATCGGATGCATAATCATTGGTTTATCAGGTTCACTTTTGCGTATTTGACCCATATGTGCTTTTATCGCAAATAACTTTGCTTTTTCTTTTAAATCCATAAAAACACCTCACTAAATAATATTTAATTAATGAATATACTTTATCATATTTAAATACAGCATTCAAATATTTTGCGCTAAAATCATTATTTAACAATTAAAATACATATTCAAAATTAATAAAGTAATACTTTCATAAAAGTATAAATTATTATATACTAAAAATGGGTGATACTTATGAAAGTTCTAGCTAGTGATTTTGATGATACAATGTATTTTTTAGATGATGAAGCAAAAAATTTGAAAAATGCTAATGCCATTAGAAAATTTATATCTAAAGGAAATATTTTTTGTATTATTACTGGTAGAAATTATACTGATTTGAAATTGTTACTTACAAAATACAATATTCCGTATTCCTATTTGATATGTGAAGATGGTGCAAAAATATTTAATAATATGGATTATTGTATAGAAACTATTTTATTAAGTCCAAAAGACATCGAAAAAACAGTACCAATTCTAGAAGAAAACAATTGTGATTATTACCTTGATGATGGCTATAATATTACAAACAATTATAATGATTGTGTAAAGATAGTTGTAAATTGTCATGATGACATTGAAAAAGATAAGATGACAAAATTGTTGAAAGATAAAATTAGTATTCATATATATGCTAGTCGTACTCACATTAATATAATTAATAAAAGTGTAAATAAAGAAAATGCTCTACGTAAATTATTTAACCTTGAACATCTTAACTATAATGATTTATATGTAATAGGGGATAATGATAATGACTATGAAATGCTAAAGGCGTTCCCTGGAGGAATTATCAAAAAGCATCATCCTATATTAGATGAACTAAATAAAAAGAAATATGAATCATTAAGCGATTATATAGAAGAATTAATGCAAGATTAATTCTTTTTTTCATATCATTTATTAGGTGATATGATGGATAACTTTGTTTTAAATCTTATAAGTAGTTATGGCTATTTAGGCATGTTTTTAGGTATGATTTTAGAAGCAGTAATAATTATTATTCCTAGTGAATTGATACTAGCAACAGGTGGTATTCTAGCTAGTAAAGGTATTTTTACCTTTACAGGAGCTTTTACCATTGGGCTTTTAGGAAGCACTTTTTGTGCCATAATAATTTACTTTATGGGTTATCTTGGCGGTAAACCATTTATTAAAAAATATGGTAAATATTTTTTTATGAAAGAAGAAGATATTGAAAAAAGTGACTCGTGGTTTAATAAATATGGCATGTTATCTGCTCTTATAGGAAGAAACTTTCCAATAGTTAGGACTTTAATATCTCTACCAATTGGAATAATGCGATTTTCTTTTTGGAAATTTCTAATCTATACAATAATTGGTTCGATACCTTGGACTCTAGGTTTTGTTTATTTTGGTTATGCTTTAGGTGAAAACTGGATAACTATTAAAAGTTATATAGATTATTTAAAAATTCCAATCAGAATAATTTTAATAATAGTAATTATTAGATTTATATATAAAAAGTTATTAATTGCAAAATGTAAATAGTAAACTTATAATAATAATAATAATAATAGGTGATAAAATGAAAAAAAATTGGAAATTTATTATTTTATTTTTAACAACTATTCTAATATTAAGTAGTATAGTATTTATACTAATAAAAAAAGATGAAAATGAATTAGAAAAAAATAAAAATATAGTAACTACGATTAATAATAATAGCAATTTGCCTGTTGAATATATGAAAAAAATGACAAGAAAAGATTCCGATAGATATCAAAAAAAATATGAATTTATAAATAATTATATGTCAGATGATTATAGTAATAAAGATATTGAGTTCTCATACTATGGTTATCCAAATGATGAAGCTGACTTTTATTTAGCATCAATTACTTTGTTAAGTAGGAAATATAATTTGTTAGGAGTAAAAGTGGGTGATAAAATAGAAAAATCTATTTCTAAGATTGAAAAGTATGGCTTTAAAGTTACTAAAAATAATGGTAGTGATGTTAAATTCGAATATGATGATTATATTATTTATATAAAATCGGACATTATTAACTATACTGATGATGATAATTACATTCCTAGAATAGAGGAAATATCTATATCAGCAGAAAGTGCATATTTGGGAAATAGAATATATTAAAAAATAAAAAAGAAATATATAGTAATTTCTTTTTTTTTATGCTATAATTGTTGGCGACGTTTAAAAAGAGGTGTATTAATATGGAAAAAAGAAATGTTGCTATAATTGCTCATGTTGATCATGGAAAAACAACATTGGTAGATGGAATTTTAAAGCATTCTGGAATGTTTAGAGATAATGAAGATGTCTCAAATGTTTCAATGGATTCAAATGCTCTAGAAAAAGAGCGTGGAATAACTATTCTTGCTAAAACTACAGCACTAGATTATAAAGGAGTTAGAATTAATATATTAGATACTCCAGGGCATGCTGATTTTGGTGGAGAAGTAGAGCGTATAATGAACATGGTAGATGGTGTTTTATTAGTCGTAGATGCTTATGAAGGAGCAATGCCCCAGACAAGATTTGTTTTAAAAAAGGCTTTTGAAGCTGGAGTAAAACCTATTGTTGTAATAAATAAAGTTGATAAACCAAGTGCTAGATGCAAGCAAGTTGTTGATGAAGTATTAGATTTATTTATTGAACTTGGTGCAGATGATGAGCAATTAGATTTTCAAGTTATTTATGCATCAGCAGTTAATAATACCTGTTCACTTAGTGATGATTTATCAACACAAACAGAAGGATTTAGTGAAATCTTAGATAAGATTATTGAACTTATTCCAGCACCAACAGGAGATGCAACTAAACCTTTACAATTTCAACCAGCCTTATTAGATTACAATGAGTTTGTTGGTAGAATTGGAATAGGTAGAGTTCAAAATGGTACTATTAAGACAGGAGAAATGGTAACTTGTTGTCGTCTTGATGGAGCAACTAAGCAATTTAGAATTCAAAAATTATTTGGTTATTATGGTTATAATAGAATAGAAATTGAACAAGCAGAAGCTGGAGATATAATAGCAATAGCTGGTCTTGCAGACATTTCTGTTGGAGAAACAATTTGTAATAATGATAATATTAATCCATTACCACAATTACATATTGATGAACCAACATTACAAATGACTTTTGGAACAAATTCATCACCATTTGTTGGAAGAGATGGAAAAATTGTAACAGCTAGAAAAATCGAAGAACGTCTAATGCGTGAAACTCAAAAGGATGTCTCTCTTCGTGTTGAACCAGCAACCAATGAATCATTCTTAGTAAGTGGTAGGGGAGAACTTCATTTAGGGATTTTAATTGAAAATATGCGTCGTGAAGGATATGAATTAGAAGTATCTAAACCAAGTGTAATAATAAAAGAGATAGATGGCCAAAAATATGAACCATATGAGGAATTACAAATAGAAGTACCAGAAGAATCAGTTGGATCAGTAATTGAACAATTAGGAATTCGTGGTGGAAAAATGGAAAATATGACTAATTTTGAAAATCAAGTTAGATTATTATATACCATTCCATCAAGAGGATTAATTGGTTTTTCAACAGAATTTATGACATTAACTAAAGGTTATGGTATTATGAATCATACCTTTAAAGATTACCAACCATATGAAAACGTTGTTATTGGAGAAAGAAAATTAGGTGTTTTAGTTTCGATGGAAAATGGTAATGCTACAGCATACTCAATTGGTAATTTAGAAGACCGTGGAATAATGTTTATTGAACCTGGTACAGAAGTATATGAAGGAATGATAGTTGGAGAGTGTAATAGAGATAATGATTTAGCAGTCAACGTCGTTAAAGGAAAACAATTAACAAATACACGTGCTGCTGGATCTGATCACACAGTTGTCCTAAAAAGACCACGTCCAATATCATTAGAATATGCTTTGGATTATATAAATTCTGATGAGCTAGTCGAAGTAACTCCAAATAATATTCGTTTGAGGAAAAGAATCTTGAATACTGAAGAAAGAAAAAAATTTGATGCTCGTAATAAAAATAACTAGAAATAGTTATTTTTTTCTTGGCTATTTTTTTCTACTTTGCTATAATGGTATTAAGGTAAGGTGAGTGTGTATGAATCAAAATATGCAAAATAGTCAAAATCAAGTTAATAAACAACAAATGACTCAAGAAGAATTACAAAAAACACAAGTCTTAAATTTACAAGAAGTAGAAAGAGTTGCTAAATTTGAAAAAAGAACAAGCAAAAAACCAGCATTATTTTTTGCTTTACTAGGAATATTATCAATAACTTTTGGAACAACATTTGGAATTACTGAAATGTTATCAGCAAATAAAACTCTAAATAAAATGACTCAGAATCGTAAAACTGAAGAGAAAAAGACTGATAAAAAAGTTGATGACAAAGATTTAGTATGTACACTAACTTGGATTAATAATCCAGATGGTACAGATACTGTATATAAAGTTGATTACAAATTTGAATCAGAAAAACTAGTTGGTTATACTAAGACTTTTACAATCTCACCAACTCCAGGAAATCCTCAAGGACCTACTGGTGTCCAAAATTATGTTACTGGTTATCAACCATTTATGAATCAGGTACCAGGTTATACAATTACAGTAACGCCAAGTGGTACAAATCTTATTGCTGAAGTAGTAGTTGATTATAAAGTATTAGATGTTACAACTCTTCCACCACAACAACAAAATCACTTTACAACAGCACTAGATTACCAATTAAATGCCGAGAAAGAAACAATCCAACAAGAAAAAGAAAGTCAAGGATATACTTGTGAATAAAAAAATAAAAGCTGCATTATGCAGCTTTTTCATTTTTCTTTAAAGTTCTCATTTCCTTTGTAGAAAGTCTAACTTTAGTACCGTCTTCGCATCTATAAACTTGTAGATTTAAATTTTGTCTTTCCTTAGTAGCATTTAGAGCATGTGATCTATTGTTTTTAACATTACCTTTTCTTTTACTTACATTAACTGCCATACTATCCCTCCTTTGGTATCACTTCATCTGCTTAATAACTTTAACATAAAACAACTAGAAAGTCAAACAAAATATAGCTTATTTATATGATAATAATATTAAAATATATGTTAAAATAAGTTTAGGAGGCATTAATATGTATATTCCATTGTTTAATAAAAGTAATTATACATTATTATCTAGTCTACTAAAAATAGATGAGATTATTTATTATGCAGAAAAAAATAAATTACCAGCTATTTCCTTAGTAGATACAAATATGTTTGGAACAATGGAATTTATTAAGAAATGCCAAACTAAAAATATTAAACCAATCATTGGCTTAGAATTAATTTTAGATAATTATAAATTCGTTTTATTAGCAAAAGACTACATAGGCTATAAATGTTTAATCAAATTATCAACAATACAAAGTGAAAGACGAATTGATATTTCGGATTTAAAAAAATATAGAAAAAATGTTATTGCAATAATCCCAGCTTTATATCAAAATGTTTATGAAGAATTAAAAGAGTTATATGTTGATATATATTTAGGTTTTACAAACAAAAAAGAAGAAAAAAATTCACGAATTATCACCGATAAAGTGGTATTCTTTCAAGAAAACTTATATTTAAAAGAAAATGATTCAAAAATATTACCATACCTATATCGAATAAGAGATGGAAAAACAATTAGTGATGACATTTCCTATGATGTCAACAATCATAATCTAGAAATAAGTAATTTAGAAGATTTCAGTACTTTAGAAGGATTGAATAACACAGAAATTATTGCTAATGAGTGTAATCTGGTTTTTCCTGAGGCAAAACTTCTTTTACCAATTTATGATTGTGAAGATCCTAAAAAGTATTTGTTTGATTTATGCCGCTTAGGATTAAAAAAACGCTTATCAGGTAATGTTTCTGATGACTATAAAAAAAGATTAACTCATGAATTACAAGTCATCGATAATATGGGCTTTTCTAATTATTTTTTAGTTGTTTATGATTTTATAAAATATGCTAAAAAAAATAATATACTAGTAGGACCGGGAAGAGGAAGTGCTGCCGGATCATTAGTTGCTTATTCCTTAGGCATAACTGATATTGATCCTCTAGAATATGGCTTACTATTTGAAAGATTTTTAAATCCCGAAAGAAAAACAATGCCCGATATTGATACTGATTTTCCTGATGATAAAAGAGAAGAAGTAATTAGTTACGTCAAAGAAAAATATGGGGAAAAACGCGTAAGCGGAATAGTAACTTTTGGTACTCTAGCAGCCAAACAAGTCATTAGAGATGTGTCACGTGTTTTAAATGTACCAACTTACAAAGTAGATTCTTTATGCAAATTAATCCCTAATTTGTCTAAAGAAAAGTTAGAAGACATTTATAAGAACAATCAAACATTCAAGGTCAGAATAGATAGTGATACACTATTATCTGAAATGTTACAAATAGCTATTAAGTTAGAAGGATTTCCAAGACACACTTCACAACATGCAGCAGGTATTGTAATGAGTCAAGTTGATCTAGATGAAGTAATACCTTTAATGAAATCAGATAATTTATATTTAACTGGTTATTCAATGGAATATCTTGAAGAACTTGGTCTTTTAAAAATGGATTTTTTAGGCCTTAAAAACTTATCAATATTAGATAATATCATAAATGACATAAACACATTAACAACGAATAAAATTAATTATAATGATATCCCATTAGATGATAAAGAAACACTAAAACTATTTGAAGAGGCAAATACCAGTGGTGTTTTCCAATTTGAATCTTCAGGAATGCGTAGCTTTTTAAAAAAATTAAAAGTAAAATCTTTTGAAGATATAATAGCTGCTATCGCTTTATTTAGACCAGGAGCAGCCATCAATATTGATACATATATTAGAAGAAAAAATAAAGAGGAAAAAGTAACATATTTCGATAAGTCTCTAGAAGAAATTACTAAATCGACATATGGTCTTTTAATATATCAAGAACAAATTATGCAAGTGGCTAATCTTTATGCTGGATATACATTAGGTGAAGCAGATATTCTAAGAAGAGCCATGAGTAAAAAGAAGCTTGAATTATTAAAACAAGAAGAAGATAAATTTATTAGTAAAAGTGTTGAACATAATCATCCAAAAGAAGAAGCTAAAAAGCTTTTTGATTTAATTTTGAATTTTGCAGGTTATGGATTTAATAAATCACACTCTGTTGTTTATTCAATAATTGCCTTCAAAATGGCTTATTTAAAGTGTCATTATCAAACTATATTTTTTGCTAATTTACTATCGAATGTAATAGGTAGCGAGACCAAAACTCATGAATATATTATGGAAGCTAAAAAAAATAATATTGATGTCGAAAAGCCAACGATAAATAATAGTGAAAGTAAGTACCTTGTAAAAGATAATAAAATTATTTATCCAATATCAAATATTAAAGGAATTGGTGTAGTTGTATCAGAACAAATAGCTAAGGCTAAAGAAGAAGGAAAATTCACTAATATTTATGATGCTTTTAGTAGATTGTATATTGCCGGTATTGGTAAAAAAACATTTGAAATATTGATATTTGCAGATTTGTTTAAAGAGTTTAATTATAATAGAGCTACTTTAATCTATAATTTAGATAGTTTATTTAATTATGCAGAACTTACTAAAGATATTGATCCTTCTCTCGTTATGAAGCCAGTTATTGAATTACAGGAAGAATATCCAAATTCTTATTTGTTAGAAAAAGAAAAAGAAGTATTTGGTTTTTACTTAACTTCCCATCCAACAGCACTATATCGTAAAGATAACCCATACTGTATATCACTAAATGAAATAGAAAATAATTTTAATAAGCGGGTAGATGTCCTTGTTCTTGTTGAAAAAATTAAAACAATTAATACTAAGAATGGTGAAAAAATGTCTTTTCTAACTGGAAGTGACGAAACATCTACCAAAGAATTTATTATTTTTCCAAAAGTATATTCAGAGTATCCTACCTTATCTCGAGGAAATCTTATTAAGATTAGGGGTAATATTGAAAAACGATTGGATGAATATCAAATAATTGTTGAGAAAATAAAAATATTAAAAGGTGATAACTATGAAGAATAAGCAAGTTCATATATTTACAACAATAACCTTCTTATTAGATCAAATAATAAAGATTGTTATTATTAAAAATATGGAATTATATAGTACTATAAAAGTTATTCCTAAGTTCTTCAGCATTTATTATGTCAAAAATACAGGAGCAGCTTTTTCAATTTTAGAAAACAATACTTTATTATTAATAATTTTAAGTGTTATTGTTCTAGTATTTATCAATCATTATATTAATAATGATAAAACTATCAATAAAAAAAGTATAATTTTACTTGCTATTATAAGTGGTGGAATATATGGAAATTTAATTGATAGGATAATTCATAAAGGAGTTATTGACTACTTATCATTTACTATTTTTAAGTATCAGTTTCCAATATTTAATTTAGCTGATATTGCTATAACATTAGGAACTTTAGGTCTTATCATAATAATGTTCTTTGCTAAGCAGGAGGAAAAAAAATGAAAGAAATATTTTATGAATTAATTAAGGAAGCTAAAGAAGGAAATGTCACAATAGATAATGACAAATTTGAAATAGCCTTTAACACAAGAATCCTTGAAAAAAACATACATTATTATAATGAACAAAATCTTGCCGAATTAGTTATAAAAGATGAAAAAACATTTTTTTCACTACTAGAAGAATATATAAAATTAGAACTAGAAAAAAACAGAAAGATTCCTAACTTTTTAGATAAGAAAAAAAGTCCTATCAAATGGATAATGTCTTATTTGTTTATAAATGCTACTACAGAAGATTTTCTAAATCCAGAAAGATTAATTAGAAGACGAATAGCTTATTTGCAAGACAAAACGTTCGACTATCTCTCTGATGGTATAGAAATAGAAGTAAATGAAGTACTAAACAATAGTTGTTTACATATAAAAAAGAGTAATGCCCCAGTCGCAATGGAAACACCTAATATAATTGAACTAAGCTTAAATAGCGAAGAAAATGGTGAGTATCTTAGCTATAAACTGCCATCTATTTATTATGGAATAAGCGATGGTACCTGTTATATATATAGTGTTATGAACCCCAAAGAAAAATCAAATGAAAAATCACTAGTTGAAGAAAAATATATAAAAAAGATGAAACGCTTATTATTTAAATTAAATGCTGGCGTTCCTCCAAAAGAAAAACCATTATCAGAAGAAGAAAATATAACTGATGTTACACCATCATTTGTTTTTGCACTTAATATTTTTCTATCCTTATTAAAAAAAGAGAAAATTGAAAAAATAAAGATTGTTACATACTTACCTCTTAGATATTCTTCAAGAATGATATTTGCTAGAGGACATAATAATGAAGCAGAATTATTAGAAAAAAATGATTTTATCCAAAAAAATGCAACCGATAAATTAATAAGAACATTCAGAAGAATTGCCCATCATGATAAAAGTATAGTAATTGATACATTTCCCTACGAAATAGATGAGTATCTAACTATTAGATTATTACCAGTAAAAGAAAAAATAGAAAATCAAATTTTAAATGCTACAGCAGAGAGTATTATTGAGGGAGGTCATAATAAATAATGGAAAATATTACTTGTTTTAAAAAATATTATTCATCAGAAAAAGAAGAGATGGAAAAATTATTAAATAAATATAATTCTAATTTTTCAGAAGATGAAAATCAATTAATAAGAGAAAATTTAGAGCATTTCAAAAATTTAAACTCATCTGGGAAAATGGTTAGAGGAACACTTGTCAATCTAGGCTATAGCCTTCTAAGAAATAATAAAAACTATTCCTATCCATTAGCTTTAGCGTATGAAGTATTCCAAACTGCTATTTTAGTACATGATGACATTATTGATAAAGATAATAAACGTCGTGGTAAAGATACAGTTCATTATGCTAATTATAAAAAATATCAAAAGTATAATTCAAAAGAAGTAGAGCATTTAAGTAATTCCATAGCTCTTTGTGTAGGAGACTATGGCCTATATTCTGCCAATAAAATAATAATTGATAACTATAAAGATGATGAAAATCTCGCTATTGTCTTTAATTCATTTAATGATACAGTCTTAAAAACAATTAAAGGTGAATTATTAGACGTTATCTTGCCATTTGAAAGTAGAAACGCTATAATAAAAAAACGCGATCTTGAAAAAAATATTATGAATATCTATAGGTTAAAGACAGCATATTATACAATAATAGGTCCATTAACAATTGGGCTACTACTTGCTGGAGCTGATACTAAAAAAATAGAAGATATTGAGAAGTTTGGCGAGAAAGTTGGAATAGCATTTCAAATTCAAGATGATATCCTAGGAATATTTTCTGATGAAATGGGAAAAGTAGTAGCTTCTGATATCAAAGAATATAAGCAGACAATATTATATTCTTATGCGAAAAATACTAAATATATAGAAGAATTAGAAAAGTATTATGGACAAGAAGAATTAACTACTGAAAACATTAATAAAGTTAAGAATATTTTTATAAAAAGTAAAGCTTTAGATAAATCACTTAAATTGATGAACGAATTATATGATGATGGTTTAGACGTACTTAATAATATTAAGTGGATAGATAATGATAAAAAAGAAATACTTGTAGGATTTATTGAATATTTAAGGGAAAGAAAAAAATAATTAAACACAGGGGGACAAAATGTATTTTAATCTTGATAAATTGAACATAAAAATTATAGATATAGATGAATTGTTTTCCACTAAATTTACATTTATATATAATGGAAAAAAATATTTCTATAAAAAAGTTAGTAAAGAAAAAGAATTGTATAATGAATTAATTGCTGAAATGATAGCCAAAGATTTAGGAATACCATGTGCGCATTATATGTTAGGTGAACATGATAATGCTTGTGGAGTAGTATCTGAATATTTTGATACCAGCAATTGTATTACCATGGAGACGCTATTAGAAAATTTTTATATTCGTAGTAAAAGAGTAGAAAAAAGTGCTTCTATTCTTTATGATTTAAATAATTTTGAAGATATTAGTTTTGCTTTTAAATCCCTTTTCTCACAAGAAATAGCTGCTAAATTAATAGAAGATTTAATAGAAATATTTTTCTTTGATGTAATAATTGGAAATAATGACCGTCATCCAGGTAATTATGGCTTAATAATTACAGATAATGAAGTGAAATTTACACCATTATTTGATAATGAAAAATTATTAACAGAAGAAAGTGTTTTTTTTGGACAATACGCACTTTTAGCAACACGAGAAGATACTTCAGAAGAAAATATTTTTCATAAATTTATTAATGCCTTACCAATAGAGTATTGGGAGAAGTTCCAGACTATGCTTGAAGTTATAAGGCCAGAAAATTTGAAAAGAATATTTAAAATTTTAAATCAAGAAGGAGTAGAAATACCCTTTCAAATAAAATTAGAGTTGATACTAAAATTTGAAATGAACTATAATTTAATAAAAGAATTTCTAAATAATAAAAAACCTAAAACAAAATTAAAGATATCAGGTGATCAACATGTATTTTAATCTTGATGAACTACCAATTGAAATAATAAAAAGTAAAAAAGAATATTATAGAAGACAATTAGTATTTACCTACAATGGTCAAAAATACTACTATAAAGAAATGATTACATATGAATACTATTACAATGAGGTTATAGCAGAAAAAATAGCTAAACAAGCCGGAATACCATGTGCTCATTATTACTTAGGTTGCTTTGCTGGTCGAGATGGTATAATATCAGAAGAAATTCAATTAGAGCATTATCAAAGTATGCAAGCTTTTTTAGATAATCATCGTACTAGGCATAGAAAAATTCGTAATACATTTGAAAATATTTGGGAAGCATTAGATAGTGAATTTGATGAGGCCACAACAGCCAGATTAATGGATAAATTAGTTGATATTTTTCTCTTTGATGCAATAATTGGTAATCCAGACCGAAACTTAGAAAATTATGGTTTAATAATAGAAGAAGATAGTACTCAATTTGCCCCTTTAATTGATAATGAATTTATGACTTATGATAAAACAATTAAAGATGGTTACTATGATTTAAGATTTGATAAAATTAGTGAAAGACAAAATATGTTATACTATTTTTTAGATATTTCAGATAAAACTTATCATGAAAGACTATTAAAATTATTACCATTAATCTCTAAAAAAAATCTTCAAAAAATCTTTTTTGAATTAGAAAGAGAAGGAATAACAATTCCAATCGATATAAGATTAAAACTTTTAAAAAAATTTGCTATTAACAGAGAAATGATTGAAAATTATTTTACAGAAAAACCAAAAACATACCAAAAAGCGAAATAGGTATGTTTTTGTATTTTACAATTATGATATACTAATAAAGAGGGTGTAACTATGGTTTTTGATTTAAATAAAATGAAAGTTAATTATAAAGTAAACAGTCTAAATAAAAAAGTATTTGAATATGATGGGAAAGAATACTATTATAAACAATTAGATGAATTAAGAACATATTATGAGTTAATTGCCCATAAAATTGCCGAAAAATTAGGATTGCCATCTGCAAATTGCTATTTGACTACAAATAATGGTTCCATTGGAATTTCTTCAGAGGCTATTGATGTGACAAACTACATTACAATTTCAGACATTTTGTATTCAGTTTATAGAACTGATAATAATAAACTAAATAATTTAGAAGATATCTGGTATGCTTTTTCTAAAACATTTGATGAAAAAACTACTAAAAAACTAATGGATGAGTTAGTAAATATATTTCTTTTTGATATTTTAATTGGCAATGGGGACCGCCATAATGAAAACTATGGATTAATTGTATCAAATGGCAAAGTGAAATTTGCACCTCTATTTGATCATGATGGTATGCTCCATAATGAATCAATTTATGAAGGAACTTATCATTTAAGCGTAAGTAAAGAAGATAAAGAAAATACAGTTTATAAATTTTTGAATGAAAGTGATTCTTCGTATACAGCACGTCTTCAAGCAATGTTACCTATAATAAATGTACAATCATTAGAAGATATTTTTTATGAATTGGAAACAGAGGGAGTAGTAATTCCAGAAAACATAAAAAATACTATTTTAGATAAGTTTTCATATAACAGAGAAATGATTGCCATGAGTATGCCTGAAAAAATAATTAATCATAGTAAGTAGGTGCATAAAGTGTATTTTAATTTAAATGAAATGAAAAATGAAATTACTAATATAAAGGAACACAGATTGTCAGCTTTATCTTTTACTTATCAAGGAAATAGCTACTATTATAAAGCTGATAAAGGTTTTGAATACGCTTATAATGAATTAATTGCTCAAAAAATTGCTGAGAGATTAGGAGTATCTTGTTGCAAATATTATCCTGCAAATTATAAAAAAACACATGGCGTTGTTACTAAAAAATTTGATACTAAACACTATATACCAATGATTGATATATTAGGAAAATATTATAGTGACTCTTCTAAAAGCTATGATAATGAAAACAATTTAGAAGATATTTGGTATGCCTTTGACATGATGTTTGATGAGGATACAACAGCAAAATTAATGGATGAATTAGTAAATATCTTTCTATTCGATATTATAATTGGAAATATTGATCGTCATAATGAAAATATAGGAATAATTGTTGATGATAAAGGAGTAAGATTTGCCCCGTTATTCGATAATGAGAGCATGTTAGATTATGAAGCAATAACTGATGGGGAATACTGTTTGGGTATAGAAAAAGGCGACTCATTTGGTTATAATTTAGATCCACAAGAAAATTTAGTTTATAAATTTTTAAAATTAAGTGACACAATATATACAGAACGTTTAATAGAAATGTTACCAGTAATAAGTGAAAAAAGTCTCAAACAAATTTTTGCCGAGCTAAAAGCAGAAGGTGTAGAAATACCAGAAGAAATTGTTACAGACAGATTACAAAAATTTGCTGTCAACAGGCAAATGATAGAGAGATATTTTATTTATAATAGAGGAGTTGCAAAAAAATGAATTTTTTAGGTAGTAAAACACTAGAAACAAAGAGATTAATTTTACATAAAACCGAAGAAAAAGATTTAAAACCACTCTGGAAAATACTATGTCTTAGTGAAGTTAATAAATACTATTTAACTACAAAAATAAACTTTTCTTGGGAAGATGAGAAAAAATGGCAATATAGAAAGCTTGAAGAAGCAACTAACCAAGATGTTTTTAGATGGACAATTGAATTAAAAAATACGCATGAAGTTATAGGTCAAATTAGTATCCAAGAAAACGATGAAAGTAATGATTTAGCAATTAGAGATATTGGTTGGTTTATTAGTCCAAACTTTCAAAGAAAAGGATATTGCTACGAAGCAGCTCTAGAAATATTAAAGTATATGTTTACTGAAGTAAAAATAAAATATATTGAAACAGCAATTGCTAAAGATAATAAACCAAGCTGGCAACTAATAGAAAAACTAGGTTTTAAAAAACTAGGTACAAAAAAATTGAAATATACATTTATTGAAAATGAAGTAGAAGGAATAAAATATCGTTTAACTAAAGAAAACTTTCTAAAGGAATATTTTCGTAAAGAAGAATTATATATTACAGAAGACATTGATAAAGATCCTTATATTAAACATTTAAGTGATGATAATGTTTTAAATATAACAGGTGAAAGTGGTAGTGGTAAATCCACATTAGCTCAAAAATATAAAGATAATCCAGATTGTATAGTAATTGATACAGATCAAGTTTTCGGAAATATGGAAAAAGATAAAAATAATCAAGAATTATATGACTATTTAATAAAAAAACACCATGAATTACCTAATATCTGTTACAACTTTGATGAGTTATATGAGGAAATAATAAATTATTATAAAGATAAGAATAAAATGTTAATAATTGATAGTGCTCAGTTTCGTAATATGAAAAATACTAAATTATTAAAAGGAGATATTATAATTATCAGGACCTGTATTAATACTTGCTATCAAAGATGTATTAAGAGGTATAAAGAAAATAAAAATGATGCTACTTTTGAAGAAATAGCAGCGTATTCAACAAAAAAGCAAAAAATATATGATTGGTATCATGCCTTAAATTCTTTTATTGATAAAGTTGATAAACTATAGAGGTGGATTATGAATAGATATAAAGCAACTAATAAAGCAAGTCTTTTGGGAATAATATTTAATTTGTTTTTATTAGTCATAAAAGGAATAATTGCGATTATTAGTAATAGTCAAGCTATGCTTGCTGATGCTTTTAATAGCTTTGGAGATGTCTTATCATCACTAATGACCATGATTGGCAATAAGATTAGTTCTAAAGAAGCGGATGATGATCACAATTTAGGCCATGGCAAAGCAGAATATATATATTCATTATTAATAAGTATAGTAATGCTTTTCACAGCTTATAGTGTTATAAAAAACAGCATTTTAACATATATTCATCATGATAAAATAAACTTTTCCATTTATTTAGTAGTAGTCTCATTAATTACAATAATAACTAAATTATCTTTATATTTATATACATCAAAGTTAGCTAAGAATAATAATAGTATTCTATTACTAGCAAATAGTAAGGATCACAGAAATGATTGTTTATTAACTTCACTTACACTAGTGTCTGCTATACTTGGATTATATGGATATTATATAATTGATATTATAGTTGGAATCATAATTTCTATTTGGATAGCTTATGCTGCTATTAAAATTTTTATCGAAAGCTATGATGTTTTAATGGACAAATGTATGGATGAGAAAACAAAAAATAAAGTTTATAAGTTAATCGAAAAACATAAAGAAATTAAAAAAGTTAATCATTTTAATGCCACACCAGTAGGTTACAAATATCAAATATCTTTCACAATATTTGTTGATGGTAATTTAACTACTTTTGCTTCCCACGAAATAGCAAATAAATTAGAGCGGGAAATAGAAAAAGAAATAGAAGAAATATACTTAACTGTAATCCATGTTAATCCAATGTAATAAAAAAATATACTAGAATTATAAAATAATATTTAAAAGAGTTTTTTCTATACAGATAGTCAAGTGAATATACCAAATATAGTATGAGTAAATAAAAAAATATGGTATAATTATTGATAGATTAGGACGTGATAAAATGAATGAGGAATTTAATAATAAAGTAAATAATAATTTTGATATAAAATCTAAAAGAATTAGTATGCTTAAAAACTATGGGGAAAATTTTCAAAAAAACGAATATATAACTAATCCAGCCATAGGAAGAGATAAGCAAATAAAAGAATTAATACTAATTCTTTTAACACCAGATAAATCTGCAGTTTTAATAGGAAAACCTGGTGTTGGTAAAACCGCGACTGTAGAAGGATTAGCTTATCGTATTCAAAAGGGACTAGTACCTGATATTTTAAAAGATTATCAAGTTATAAAATTAAATACAGCGGCACTTCTAGGTACAGATCCAATAACTGGCGAATCAAAAGTCCAAACATTAATTGATGAATTAAAAGATAAATCTAAGCTTATTTTATTTATAGATGAAATTCATACTTTAATGGGAACCAAGGGAGAAGCTCTTGACTTTGCTAATATGTTTAAACCAGCTTTAGACAGAGGTGATATAAAAGTAATCGGAGCAACAACCACTGAAGAATATGAACGTTATATACTTAGAGACAAAGCATTTGTTCGTAGATTTCAAAAAGTTGAAATATTCGAGCCAACTAGAGAAGAAAATATTGAAATACTATTAGGAACACTCCCTAAAATAGAATATAGAACAGGTGCTAAAATGTTATATACATCTTTCATAAAAAGACGAATTATGGAATTTATAACTGACATAACTAGTGAGTACAAAAGAATTTATGAAATTGGTTCTCGATACCCAGATGTATCCCTTACAATAATACAACAAGCATTTTCAAATGCCTTATTTGATAATAGAAAAGAAGTAAATATTATGGATATAAGACAGGCAATAGTAACTAGTAAAAACATTTATCAAGATGTTATTACTAAATCTATGCCTCAGTTTGATAAAATGTTTAATGATCAAATAAAAGAATGCGTTGGAGAACCTGTAGAGTATGAACATTTAAGTGAAGAATAAGGGGTGATAAAATGCGTTGCCAAAAATGTGGAAAAAAATTAAAACAAAATGAAACATTCTGTACAGTATGTGGTTTTTTCAATGAACCAGATACAGATTTAGATGATAGCAGTTGGGAAACTGTAAGCTCAAAAAATGAAAAAGACTTAAAAACTATTGATGATATATTATTAGATGATGAAGATGAAAAAGAAGAAGATAATTTTCAAGATGTAGCTGATGACGAAGATGAAGTGATTGAAACAGATGTTGATTTAGATGAATTAATAAAAACAAATGATGATATAATTGATATTGTTGATGAAGATGAAATTGCAAAAAAAGAAAAAAAAGAGAAAAAAAAGGAAAAACCAAAAAAAGAAAAAATATCATCAAAAGAAAAAGAATTTTATTATGAAGATGAAGATATTTTAGAAGCTTATATTGGAGAAGATTATAAAATAGTTAAAAAGACACCATTTAATATTTATGCATTCATATTTAGTTGGATTTATCTTCTCTATAGGAAAATATATTTTACAGGTGCTTTTGGTTTGTTTTTAACAGGCTTAATTATAGTTTGCTTTAAATCACTAATAATAACTGTGATATATGCATTTATATCAATGCTATTTTGGGGAATTTTCTTTAATAAATATTATATTTTTATTGCTAGAAAAAGAGTAAAACATATAAAAAATAAAGCAGATGATACTGATCGTTTTAAAATAATTAATATTTGTGCTAAAAAGGGTGGAGTTAATTTTGTCGCTGCTTTAATAATATACCTAGCGTTTTTGATATTTTTATTAATTGTTTTATTCAATATCAGAGTAAGCAGAAGTCAGCATTCAAAGTTTTGGAGTGAGAATAGTGAGAATAAAGCCACTTGTATTAAATTAATAAAACTTGCAAATATGGACTTAAAGAAGAATGAGAATTTTGGTTCAATTGCTGATGCAACATGTAAAGTGGAGATAGGTGAAAACTCTGTATACAATGTATATTTAAAAACGGACATTGATTTTTATTTGCATTATCAGGCAAAAGATGGCTACCTTGTTTATAAAAATAGTACAGAAAATATAAATGAATATCAGGAAAAAGAGGTTCAGAATACATTAACAGATGAAGAAAAACAAATCCTAACTGAAAAACAAAATATAAAATATACATATACAAATATTTACAATGATTCTATCCAAGAAGATAGATTAATTGAAATGAAAAAAAATAAAAGTCCAAAAAAGAACTTCTATTTTAAGAAAGATGAAATAACTCGTTAGAAATAGTATATAAAGGAGAAATAAAAATGTGCGGAATAATCGGATATTTAGGAAAAAAGCAGCCTCAAGAAATATTATTAAATGGATTGAAAAATTTAGAATATCGTGGATATGATTCTGCTGGAATGGCATTAAAAAATAATGAAAACCTTCAAATAATTAAAAGTGTAGGAAAAATTGCTAATCTTGAAGAAAAAATTAACAAAGAAAATTTAATTGAGTGTAATGTTGGTATTGCACATACAAGATGGGCAACACATGGTGAACCAAATGAAACAAATGCTCATCCCCATAAAGTTGGTAAGATAACATTAGTTCATAATGGAATCATAGAAAATGCTGCTATCCTAAGAAATGAATTAATAAAAGAAGGAGTAACATTTGCAAGTTCTACAGATACAGAAGTTGCTGCAGCAGTTATTGATAAATATTATCATGGTGATATGGTTGAGGCTATAGACAAGGCAATCAAAGTACTTCAAGGAAGTTATGCCTTTGGTATTCTATGTGACGATGATAATAAACTATATGCCGTTAGATGTGAATCGCCATTAATAATAGGTGTTGGAAATGATGAATATTTTATAACAAGTGATATAGGAGCAATTCTAAATTATACAAAAAATTATAGCCTGCTTGGAAAAAATGAAATTGTAGTAATTGATAACTCAGGTTATAAAATAATCAAAGATGGGAAAGAGATTAAAAGAGAAGTTCAAACTAGTGATTTAAAAACAGAAGATATTTCTCTTAGAGGTTATGAACATTATATGATGAAAGAAATAATGGAAGAACCGATTCTTGTGGAAAATTTAATCAATAAATATATTAATAATTTAGATCTACTTCCAGATCTTTCAAAGTATAGGCATATTCACATAGTCGGCTGTGGATCAGCCTATTATGCAGGCATGGTTGGTAAATATTTACTAGAAGACGATGGTATAAAAGTAGATGCAGATGTCGCTTCAGAGTATCGTTATCGTAATATAATTTATGAAGATAATACGCTAGTAATACTAATTTCTCAATCTGGAGAAACAGCAGATACTATAGCAGCTATGCGTAAAGCAAATGATAATAATGCTGATACATTAGCAATCGTTAATACAGATGGTTCAACTATTGCTAGAGAGTGCACATATAAAGTTTTGATAGAGGCTGGGAAAGAAGTTGCAGTAGCAACAACAAAAGCATATATTTTACAAGTTTTAGTATTTAGCCTTCTTTCATATAAAATAAATAAAGATGATCAATACTTAAAAGATATAAAGAATATTCCTCAGCAATTGAAAGTTCAACTAGATAAAACAGGCTTCTATAAAAAAATAGCTGATCAAATATACAAACATGAAGATGTTTTCTTTATTGGTCGTAGAATAGATTATGCTATTAGTATGGAAGGAAGCCTTAAACTAAAAGAAATTTCCTATATTCATAGTGATGCATATCAAGCAGGGGAATTAAAACATGGAACAATTTCTTTAGTTCAGGATGGAACGATAGTTTTTGCTATAGTTACAGATGAAGAGACTCAAGATAAAACTATTTCTAATTTAGAAGAAGTTATCTCTCGTGGGGCAAATCCAATCTACGTAGGTACTTTCAATAATAATTATCCTAATAAAATAATAATTCCTAAAGTACATAAAAAATTACAACCACTATTAGTTGTACCAGCTCTTCAAATGATAGCTTACTATGTAGCCTATAAACGTGGCTGTGATATCGATAAACCAAAAAACTTAGCTAAAAGTGTAACAGTAGAATAGGTAACAATTATTAGCAATCATAGACATTCTTAATATAATATATAGAAAGGAGAATGTTTATGTATACATATGGTTATCCAGTCTATCAAAATCAAAACAATGATGGTTTTGGAAGTTGGTGGGCAATCTTTATAATAATAATTATTATCTTCTTCCTATTCTGGGGATTTGGAAATAATAATGGAAATTGCAATCATAATCGATAAAGGCAAAATGCCTTTTTCTTTTTTTTAAAACATGATATGATTATAATAGGTGATAGAATGAAAAAAAATTTTGAATCAGAAAAAATATTAGAAATAGTCTTCATAATAATAGTTGTATTAGCAATAATAATCTTATTATTAACAACAATTCTAAATAATAAACTAAATGGCAAAGAGGACTTCATTTATTTAGAAAATATGACTATAAGTAATGAATACAGACAAGATTATTTACTTTTAAAAAGTGAAGATGATTATTATAATTATTTTAATAAAATGCCGACAAGTAATATTGATTTTATAAATAACAACTATATCCTTGTTTCTATTCCATATGATGAATGTGCTGAAAAAAAAATAGAACCAACAGGCTATAAAATTAATAATAATGATATTGAAATAAATTTTAGATATACAAAAGAATGCGGTTGTCCGCCAACTTACGCAAAGACTATGTTTTATCTGTTAAAAGTTTCGAAAGAACTTAATAATGCTAATATAAAAGTAAACTATTTGGCAAGAAACAATATGAGTTGTCCTTATTCTACTACTGTTGACAAGCCAATAATTTATTTGTACCCAGAAGAAGAAACAAATATAATTGTAAAACTTAATCATCCAGAGTTAATAACAACATCATATCCAAAATATGAAAACGAATGGAATGTATTAGCAAAGCCAGATGGAACACTTATTGACAACAAAACTGGTAGAAAGTTATATGCACTTTATTGGGAAGGACAAAATAGTAATCTAAAAGTAGAAAAAGATGGCTTTGTAGTTTCTGGAAAAGATACAATAAAATTCTTAGAAGAAAAACTAGAAGTTTTAGGATTAACAGAGAAGGAAGCTGAAGAGTTTATCATTTATTGGTTACCTAAATTAGAAAAAAACAAGTATAACTATATAAGATTTCAGACGATAGAAGAAATTAATAATTATATGTCATTGGAAATAGCTCCAAAACCTGATACCATAATAAGAGTATTAATGAACTATAAAAAACTAGACAACAAAATAGAAGTACAAGAACAAATTCTATCCACACCAGTAAGAAAAGGATTCACTGTAGTTGAATGGGGTGGAAGTGAAATTAAATAATAATAAAAAAATAAAAGTAATTTTTAGGTTACTTTTATTTTTGATTTTTGTTTGAAGTATGTAAATTTAATTCTTTCATAATTAACTCCCTATAGTCAGCTATGAAAAATTTATTTATAAAATCTCTAGCAATTGTTTTTCTAGATTCATCAAAAGCATTAAAACGTTCTATATACTGTTCATGACTTCGATGTACCAAAGTATCATATGCATTTTTAATAACATACTCATAAACTTGTAAAAGTTCTGGAATTCCACTACCTTGTGTTATTGTTTTAACATAATCTTTATATAATTCATCTGGTATACACAAAAAACCAACCACATTAGTCAATAACTCAAGAGCAATATCTTTTCTATTATTTCTATAACGTTCAACCTCTTCTTTTGTCATATCATAATATTCTAAATATGCAGAATCCTCTGTAATTTTATCTGAATAAAACATATGTCCATTAAAACTACTATAAACTAAGTCACCTTTTTCTTTAGCAGCCAGTAATAATTGTACCATTTGACCAAATCTGTAATTAAAAGGTATTTTTACATATTCGTCTATAGCAACATATCTTTTTTCCATATATCATCTTCCCCCTTTTTTAGTACAATATATTATATATATTTTTTTAATTTTGTCAAGAAAATACTTGTTTCATAAATAATAACAAAAAAGGACTTTTTATAAGTCCTTTTATATTTCCAATGGGGCCTTGATTTAACGTGTATACGAAAAATCGGCACAAATCTATGAATTGAGATTTTCTCAATTACTAAATAAAATATAACATACATTTTGACAAATGAAAAGATTTATTACCTTTATAATAAATGCTGTTGAAAAACATGACAAAACTATGTATGTTCGATTGACACATGTATCCATATATGCTACATTGTGCTTAGGAACATTTAGTTGTTGAGTGTCTACCTCCAATCCAACATAGAGAGGAGGTTTGAGAGAATGAAAAAACGTGAATACAACATTAAGTTGCTTCGCTACATATCACTCATTTTACTACTCTTAACCTTATTGGTTTTAG
>CAZVUP010000004.1:0-67852 GCA_964630365.1 uncultured Muribaculaceae bacterium | reverse complement strand
ACAAACAAAAAGACAAATAAGTTAAAATATAAACCTATTTGTCAACAGTCTGAAACACTTAATTATTAGTTAAGTGTTTTTATATTTTAATTATCTTTAACTAGTGTTCCAACTTTTTCATCTGTTAGTGCTTTTTTTAGATTACCTTTTTTTAGTATGTTAAAGACTAGTATTGGAATGTTTTCTTCCATACATAAGCTTATAGCAGTGGAGTCCATAACATTTAGTTTTTTATTTAAGACATCAATATATGTTATTTCTTGATATTTTTTAGCATCATCATATTTTTTAGGGTCTTTATCATAGACACCATCTACTTTAGTTGCTTTTACTAAGATATCGGCATTTATTTCAGCTGCTCTTAAGCTTGATGCAGTATCTGTTGAGAAGAAAGGAGAACCTGTACCACAACCAAATATGACAACTCTTCCTTTAGATAGATGACGGATTGCTCTATCTTTTATATAGAATTCAGCAATTTGACGCATTTCAACACCAGTTTGTACTCTTACTGGGACACCAATTTGTTTAAAAGCATCTCCTAAGGCTAAGGCATTCATTGTAGTTGCGAGCATACCAATGTAATCACTTGTAGCCCGGTCCATGTATTCATTGCTTTTTCCACGCCAAAAGTTACCTCCACCAACAACGATAGCTATTTCATAGCCAAGATTTGCACATTCTTTTATTTCATTAGCAAGCTCTAGGACTCTTTCAAAATCAATTCCACTTTTTTCTTTACCGGCTAAAACTTCGCCACTTAATTTTAATAAGATTCTTTTATACTTCAAAATAACATCTCCTTTATAATAGTTTATCATGGAATTATTGCAAAAAAAAGAAAATTATGGTATAATATAGGCGCTTTAAGGGGGTAGGCTTATGTTATTTGAAGAAATTGATATTTTAGATGTAAGTGATAAAGAATTACAAAGAGTAGTTGAGGCAAATATCAGAAAAGCAGCAGCAACTAGGGGACAAATAGCAAGACTTAGAGAGCAAGCTAAACACGATAAAATTATTGATGATTTAGATGTATCTGATGCTGATAGTATTGATGAATTAGTAGAAGAAAATAGTGAAAATGATGAATTTGAAGATCAAGTAACATTCTATTTAGAATTAATATCGGGACTTGATAGAGATTTTACTGAAGAAGAGTTGTTAGATATTCTTCCTTCAAGAAATAATTATTACTATTCAGATATTATTAAACGTTTAATTGCGGAATCAGCAAAGGAAATTAAGGAATATACTGAATTGTTATTGGTAGATGATTCCTTAAATGGTGAAGATTTAGCTGAATGCAAAAAACTAATTGAGCATGAAAAAAGAAAAATGCGTCTTTTGCAACAATCTCTTTTTGTTAGTGAAGAAGTAGTTGTAGAAAAGCCGCATAAAAATAAAATTGTCTTAGTTCCAACTTCTTATGGTAATATTCGAATAATTAATGAATTAGAACATATACCTAGTGAATATTACGAAGGATTCTTAGAGCTTATTAATTCAATTGTTGATGGATCATTTAAGAATGTTAAGCAATTTAAGAGAAAAGAGTTTAATGGTATTTGTGAAGTTAAAGATTTTAAAATTCGTGTTGTTTTTGCAAGACTTACACATGATACTTATGCGCTTATTACTGCTTTTATGAAAAAATTTGATACTGATAAGTTATATACAGAATCTTTAGTAAATAAGACTTCAGAATATAAAAGAATGGAGAGCTCTTTACGTAGAAAACTTGAAGATCCAGAATTTATAGAAATGAATGATGAGAATGTATTAGAACTTTTTAGAGTTTTGGGGTCTGAAGAAAGAACCAAGGAATATATAAAGGGTGATAAAAATGACTAGAAGTGAATTAAATAGTTTAATTGAAAGAAGAAAAAAAGAATTAGATAGTGATTATGTTTTTATACCTCAATATTATCCTCTTAGTGATTTTTGTAAGAATCATTTTATTTCTAAGCCAGAAGATTTTATTGGTTATGATATGAAATATCTTTTAAAAGTACTTTATTTTTCACAAACTTTAAATCCTAATCCATCTGAGAAAGAGGCTGAAAGAATTGTTGATAGGATAGTTTATCCCGTAGTTTCAGGAATGGATTATCAATCATTAAGTCACACAATATATATATCTGAAATAATTGCGGATAGCGGTGAAGGTGAAAAAGTAGTTAGATATTTAAAAGAGAAGAGTTCAATAAAATCAAAAATAATGTCTTTTGATTTAAAACTGCGTGAAGATATAATTGATAATTTGACTAGTCTTAAGAGTCATGCAGATAGTATTAATTTTCCAATTGCAGAATTTTTTGAATTATATTTTGAAGATCAGTTATTGATTAACAATATGATGAATGTCTATTATGCTGCTGGATGTATTAATCGTGATGTTCAAGAGATACATGAAAGATTAGCGGGTGCATTAAGTGATTTGAATGCTCCAAGAGAAGTTATTAGAAATGCAAATAATTTAAAAAAGAAATATATTAAACAAGGGTTATCAAGTTTAACTTCTCTTAGCGAAGTTTTTGCCTTATTTAATAGAATTTCTGAAGGAGTTCGAAAAATAGATAAAGAAGCTAAGGATTATGCTAAAAATAAATATAGAGAGCTTAGTAATTTAGATTTAGCTGTTTCAATACTTGATGAAGGACTACAAAAAAAAGAAATTACAGATGTTTTAAGAATTCTTTATTTAATTAAAGATCCAGAAATAAAAAGAGCTTTTTTAGAAATTATTTATGAACATAATGCAAAATATTATAAAGAGCTATCGAAAGAATATGAGTCATTAAATGGTAAAAGTAATGTTAAATATCAAGTCCTTTTAAGTGATTATGGTATAAAAGTTGATAGTAAAAGTATTGAAGCTATTATGTATAATAGTTTGGAAGAGGTAGAAGATATATTAAAAATTATTTCTAAAACAGGATTAAGTAGTGATATTTTATTTAAAATTTTAAAAAGTACAGACTTAGCTACTGTTAAAGAAATAAAGGGATATATTGATAGAGGTATATTAAGTGATGAATTTATACTAGGTAATTTTGATGTTTTTTGTAGTGATAGTCCAAAATATTTGTTACTAAAGAATAATATATTATTATTTGAGAGTTATAGTTTAAATCCTAATATGTTTACTAATAATGGAAATATCTTAATAGGTAATAGTTTACTTTTACAAAATAATTTAGATATACTTAAAAGTTATGATTTATTAGGTCATTTGAAAACTACTACTAGTTATTTGTTTTTAGTTGATAGTGAATTATTGGTTAAAGTTGAACGTTTACTTGAACTAGGATATGAAAAGTTTTTAGAAGAAGATTTAGGTATACTTAATGTTTGTGATATTAAAAGATTAGAAGTATTAAATTCTTTAAATATGCCTGTACAAGATTTAGAAACATTTTATAGTGTATGCCAAAGTAAGAGATTCTTTATTAGAGATGAAGAGATGGATTCTTATTTATTAAATGTTTTAGATTTCAAAGAAGAAGTTGATTTGGGTATTAATTCTAGTAATTTAGAAGAATATAGAGTTAGTAGTCGATTATATAATATTAATGGGGTACTTGTTGCGGTTAATAAAGTTAATAGATTACTTAGTGAAGGCAATAGTATGTATCAGGCAATATTTGAGGGAATGATTTTAAATGAAGAAGAGTATAGCACTGTTATGAGTTCTTTGGTGCCTGTTCAATATCAATAAGGTTTTTATATAGAGTGTTTTTTAATACACTCTTTTTTAAATCTTATTTTTTGAACTGTTGATTCAACTTGACAAAGATTATTTCATATGATAGAATCTAGATGTTTGACGCCTCATGCTCAAACCGCATTGAAAAGGTAAAAACGTATTTACGTACCTTAAGAGCGAGTCTTAGTTTAAAAAAAGGAGGTAAATATATGAACGCTGTAATTAAAGTTGGTGGAAAGCAATACTATGTTACTGAAGGTTCTGAAATTTTCGTTGAAAAGTTAGAATGCGAAGCAGGTGATGTAGTTAACTTTGATCAAGTATTAATGCTTGATTCTAAAGTTGGTAATCCTTATCTTACTAATGCTACTGTTCAAGGTGAAGTTCTAAAGAATGGTAAAGCTAAGAAAATTAAAGTTTTCAAATATAAAAGTAAAGATAGATCTAATCGTAAGACTCAAGGACATAGACAACCTTATACAAAGATTAAAATTACTAAAATTAATGGTTAATTATGATTAATGTAAATGTTGTTAAAGAAAAAGCTAAATACAAAAAGATTACAATTCTTGGTCATGCTTTATATGATGATTATGGAAAAGATATTGTATGTAGTGCTTGTAGTAGTATTGTTACAACTACGGTTAATGGTATTTTAGCACTTAATAAGGATAGTCTAAGTTACTTAGTTAGTAAAAAGGGTATGAGTATTGATATTAAAAGTACGGATACTACTACGCAAATACTAATTAATAATATGGTTAGTCTTTTAAAGGAACTGGAAGGTAATTATCCAGAAAATATTCAAGTAAAATAAGGAGGAAAGTTTATGAAATTTTTGAAATTAGATATTCAATTATTTGCACACCATAAAGGTCAAGGATCAACATCTAATGGTCGTGATTCAGCAGGACGTAGACTTGGAGCTAAAGCAGCTGATGGTGAATTTGTAACAGCTGGTTCTATTATATATCGTCAAAGAGGAACTAAAGTTTTCCCAGGTGTAAATACTCGTCGTGGTAATGATGATTCTATTTATACTACAGTTGACGGAATCGTTAAATTTGAACGTTTAGGAAGAGATAAGAAAAGAGCTTCAGTTTACCCAGAAGGTAAATAGATTTTTAAGAGCCAGTAAGGCTCTTTTTTCTTGCTAAAATAAGTGTTTTATGGTATAATATGCACTGGTTAAAGGGGAGTTTAGTATGAGTGTGAAGCTAGATGCAATTTTACGTCCTGATGAAGCTTTTTTGGATTATATTCCAAATCTTTTTAGCTTGTATTCACATGATTATGGAATAGAACAGATTACTAAAATGGCTGATAGAATTTATGATACTATGTATTTGTTTGATTCTGATCCTATTAGTACATATGAATTCTGTGCTAAATTGAAACGTTTTGATATTCCTGAATATGTCGAAGAGGAATACTTTGATTATATTAAGGCAGCTAGGAAGAATCATAAACATATTTATTCAGGGTATTATTCAATGTTAATTAGTTTTTTTAAACCTAAGAAAGTACCCATGTCTGAACTTGAAAAGCTTGACTATTCAAGTTTTAGTACGAAAAATGTTAGTATGTTAAACAATGCACAGGTTCCAAGATATGTGAAAAGTAAAATACTAAAAAGACAGAAAGATTATCTAAAACAATGTGTTAGTTTAGGTGTTAAACCATTAACTGATAGCGCTTATATTACTATTTTAGAGAGTAATAGAAGAAATGCTGAAAGAGATGAAAAACGATATCTTTTACAAAATACTAAATGGGGTAAGAGAATCACTAGAAAGCTTTCTAATTGGTATAGTGAAATTAGTGTTGATAATATTATTAATATATTAAGTCTTGATTCTTCAGGTGCTACGGGGAGACTAGTTTCATCTGGAGGAGCTAGATATAGTTTTGTATATTTACCAGTTATTGAACGATTAAAATATCAAGCTCTTGATAATATAATTTTTCATGAGTTACGACATGTTGTTGAGCTTGGTGATTTATCAACAGGCCTTAGTACAAATATTGGTAATCATTATGATTTGTTTAATGAACTTAGAACTGAAAAAAACGCTCTTCGCGATTTAGAGGCACTTAAAGGAAAAGTTTTATGGTCTCAAGAACCTTTACCTAGTAGATATAGAAATGAATATGAATATTTATATTCAGAATTAAATTTAGAAGAGTTTTTTGATGAGTATTGTGAGGTTTTAAATAGGTTTGCGATTAATAATGCCATTAGTTCTTTTGAATCTTATTTTGGTAAAGATAATTTGGCGAAATTTGAAGAATTATTAAGAAGGGGATTTTCTTTAAGGAGAGATAAAATTGCTTTTTCTCGTGAAATAAAAGAAGAAGGTAGAGTATTAGTGAAAAAGCTAAGAGATAATTCAAAAAAGAAGTAGGTGGTGATATATATGGCAGTTAATTATGAAAATGTATTATATCCAGAAGAGGCAGTTTTAGAATATCAAAGTAACTTACTTGATATTTATATGGAAGATTATGGAGAAGAACATCGTGATATAATTGAAGAACGTCTTAGAAATACACTATATTTATTTGACGTTGATCCAGTTGAGACTGTTGTTAAGCTTTATGAACATGCTAGGGGTGATGCTAAACTTGCTAAAAGAATGACTGATGAAGCTTGTAACTTTTCAAGATTGGAAAGTAAGGCTATTCGAAAATTTAGAAAGCCATATATTAATCTCTTGAGTAGTACTTTTAATGTTCGTCGTGGAGCTAAAAAGTTATTAGAACTAGATTATTCATTTTTACTAGATGAGACACTTAGCGAGGAAGACAAAACAATATTTGATGCAGAATACAGAAGAACCTGTAAGAGATTAGGTATTAGTCCAATATATAATATTGAAACTATAAAAGCATTAAATAGTACAATGGAAATGCTAAATAAGAATTGCGATTTATATATTTTAGAAAACTCACTTTGGGGTAAGAGAATTACTGCTAAGGTTAGAGAAAAATTTGGTCTTTTGCCTACTTCTGAAATATTATCAATATTAAAATCAGCAACATATCCTAATCTTGCTACTACGACACAAATCCTTAGTAATACTGATGATAATATTGGCAGTATATTATATTTTCCATTAGTTTCTTTATTAGAGATTGGTGATATTGATCATAACTTTTTTCATGAACTAAGACATGCTATTGAAACAGGAGATAAGGGTTGTGGTTTGAAACAGATGCATGGTGGACCTTATAGACTTATTGATGAAGTTCATACGGAAGAAAATGCCGTTAATGATTTAAGACGTTTACAAGGAATGGTACTTTGGGCACAAGATGAAGCAAAACTAAAAAACTCTTATCAAGGTTTATTTCATTATGTTTTATATTTTTTTGAAGAGAATAGAGATTTACTTAATTATTTAGCTTTATATAATAATACCGAATTATTTGAAAATATTTTTGGTGTTAGTGATTTACTACAGTTAGAATTTTTTATGGAAGAATTATTAGAAAAGATTATGAAAGATGAAGATTTTTATAATTTTGGTGAAGTGTTTAGAGGTAAAAGGTTAATTAAAAAACTAGAAGATAATGCTTATAGTTATTTTAGAAGTGTAGATTAAATTAAGAGATATTTGATATAATAAGATAGGTGGTGATTGTATGTTTGTAGATGAAGTAGAAATTAAGGTAGAAGCTGGTAAAGGTGGCGATGGTTGTACTGCTTTTCGTCGTGAAAAATATATAGAGATGGGTGGACCTTATGGTGGTAATGGAGGACATGGTGCTGATATTATTTTTAAGGTTGATGAAGGACTACATACTTTACTTGATTTACGTTATCAAAAAACTATTAAAGGTAGTAATGGTGAAGCAGGACGTGGAAAGAATCAACATGGAAAAGGTGCTAGTCCATTAGTTGTTAAAGTACCACTTGGTACTGTTGTTACGGATTTAGATACAGGATTGGTTTTAGCTGATTTATCTCATAAAGATCAAGAAGAAGTTATTGCTAAAGGTGGTCGTGGTGGTCGCGGTAATACAGCTTTTAAAACGCAAACAAATACTGCTCCTGATTATTCGGAAAGAGGAGAAGAAGGAGAAGTTAAAAATTTAAAAGTAGAAGTTAAAATGCTTGCGGATGTTGGCCTTGTTGGACTTCCTAGTGTTGGTAAAAGTACAATTATTTCTTGTGTGTCTAGATCTCGTCCTAAAATAGCAGCTTATCACTTTACAACATTAAATCCTAATTTAGGAGTTGTTAAAGCAAGTGATGGTAGAAGTTTTGTTATGGCAGATTTACCAGGTTTAATTGAGGGTGCTAGTCATGGTGAAGGATTAGGAGATAAATTCTTACGTCATATTGAAAGAACGAGAGTTATTGCTCATGTTATTGATATGAGCGGTAGTGAGGGAAGAAATCCTTATGAAGATTATCTTTTAATAAATAAAGAACTAGAAGCTTTTAATGAGAAACTTATTAAAAAACCAATGATTGTTATTGCGAATAAAATGGATCTTCCTGGTGCTAAAGAAAATTTAGAAGAATTTAAGAAAAAAGTTGATTTAGAAATATTTGAAGTTAGTGCTGCTACTAATACGGGACTAAATACGGTAGTTGATAAATTAGCAGATATTTTAGATACTATTCCATCTAATCCACTTTATGATGAATCTCAGATTGAGAGTCATGTACTTTATAAATTTAAAAAAGAAGAGCCATTTACTATTACTAAAGAAGAGGAAGGTTTATGGGCTGTTAGTGGTAAGGAAGTTGAAAGAATATTTAAGATGACTAAATTCTCTAGTGATGAGGCAGTTTATAGATTTGCTAAGAAATTAAGAAAAATGGGAATTGATGATAAATTAATTGAAATGGGAGCTAAAGAAGGCGACCAAGTTCGTATTTTAGATTTTTACTTTGATTTTAAAGAATAGTGTGCTATGATATTTTCTAATATTGTTTATAGGTGATTAATATGGATTATCAGCAACAAATACGTAAATATTTAGATCAGTATCCAAAACTTTTTACAGATTATGAAAAGAAACTTATTTTGGATTATGTAATTACTGAACAATTTATACCAGCGGATGTTAGAGAAGTTTATGATCAATTAGAAATTTTACCAAGTAATTTAAATATTTATGATGGCTTTTTTCAATTACTTAAAGATAATTTTACTCTTAATGGTAGAAGAATTGTTGAAGTAGGTGGAGGAGTTATTCCATGTTTAGCGAAAAGAATTGAAGCTGAATTAGATACTGGTAGATTAGTTGTTTATGATCCACGACTAAGTATATACGAAGAAGATACTATGAGTTTAAAGCTTGTCAGAGAAAAGTTTACTAAAAGTAGTTCACTTGCTGACTGTAATCTTTTAATTGGATTAATGCCAGAGGAGGCAGCAGAATTAGTAATTGATAGAGCAATTGCTGAGAAAATTGATTTTATGGTGGCCTTAGGCGATGGTGGACCTCATGGTGAAGGTTTTGATTTTTATGAAGATGCTGATGAATGGGCACATGGAGTTATTTGTGCAGCTGAGGAGTTAGTCGAGAGAAAAGGAATGGGTAAGTTGATGGTAAAAACTATGGAGGAGTTTGGAAATCCTTATCCAATTATTTATAATAATAGGGGGTAAAAATATGAATTTAATTAGCATTTTAGATGCTATCTTGAAGAATGGTTTTATCTCTAGAGATGAACTAATTACTATTGGGTTTAGTGATAATGAAATTGAGAAGTTTATTTCTAGTGGTTTTTTAGAACAAGCTGCTACTAATGAGTATACTTTAGGTAGTGTTGATAAGTTATTTATATTTGCGATAAAAAACTGGAAAAGTAATAAAGGGTTTGCAAATAAGCTTATTGATATTTGTTATTTAAAGGATAGATATAACGTTGTTGTTAATTTATGGTTTTTAAATAATTCTATTGATGATGGTAAATTAGAAGTATTTAGAGAACATTTAGAAAATTTAGAAAAAGTTTATGCTGGAGATGAATATTATAGTAAAGATATAAATTATTTTTATTTGTTAATGACTAAGGCTTTTGATGGAATTGATTCTGAAACTCTAGATCGAGTAAAAAATCTTACTTTAGATGATATTTCTGTATCAATGGATGATCAAAGATATATGCAACATAGTTTTGAAAATGAAATAAGAAGATCAGTATATGAGAATTATACAATTGAAGCAGATATTAAAACTGATCGTAAAATGGATGCTTTAAGTAAGGTTACAGTTTATGATAGTATTTCTGCTAAACTTATAAAAATGGCTAATACTAAATATAAAAAACTAGGCAGGAAAATGGCTAGGGAAATAGAAAATGATAACTTTGAAAGTGTACAAGAGATTCTAGAAAAACTTCAAGAATCTGGTAGAGCTTCAAAAAATGATATTTATACTTTAAAAACAATTAATGCCTATTTAGAGATTTCTGAGACATGTCGTATTCCTATTCATAAAACAGTTGCTAATGCTAATACTTATGATCATATTGATAATTTAGATTTTAGAAGAGCTTTAACTTCTTATAGAGGTTATAATTCTAATAATATTTTATATTTAATGCTTAAGAAGATTAATGAATTGATTAATTCAATAGTTGAACTTCGAAGAGATAAAAAGAATGAATGTACTACTTTAGATAGGGCTATTAGTGCGGTATATATTGGTGATTATCAAGCTATAAAAGAATACTTATGTGAAATAGATATGGCTGATTATTATTACTTAGTTCGCGATGTTTTAATGATTTCTACTTTAGATAATGATCAAACATTTAGTAAGGTAATTGAATTGCTTACAGATTTAAGTGAAGATGAATTTCAGTTTGATAGTACTAAATATATTGATCTTTATAAAGAAGCTTTATATGCTGGTGAATTTCCAAAAGCAAAATTATATTATGACATATTAGATTATAGTCAAACATTTATTTTTAATCCAGAATTGGAGCTTGAATTAACTTCTTTATATGAACGTTTTGGTGGGCAAAAGTTTGCTACTATGGTAGTTGATGAAGATTATGGAGTATTATCATTAAAAAACTATGTTCGTTTAAAAATGAAAGAGTTAGCTAATGGTCGAAGTGTAATAGTTTTACCACCATTAGGTTACAAAAAAACAAGTGAAATTTTTGAGATGGTTTCTCATTTTGATGATGCTGTTGCTTTTACTATTGATGATGGTGATGATAAAAGAATTGCTATTAAAAAGAAAAAATATACTGAAGAGTATATTGACATAGCACCATTAGTTGAAGAATTTCAACATTATTATGTTTTTCAAAACTATCGAAAAGCTTTAGAATATGGTAGAGAACTATTATCTTTTGGGAGACCAAGTGCGGGAGTATATGCTAAATGTGGTTTGATATTATATAATTTAGGTGAATATAATGAAGCAATTGATTGTTTATTAATTGCTAACTCAATGGTTAAACGAAGAGGCTGGGATACTAATTATGATGGTTTATTGGAACAGTGTAAGAAAAGAAGAAGACAATCTTTTCAATCAAAATTTGGGGGAAGTTTCAAAGAATTATTTAGAAGTGAAGCTGATCTTATAAATTCATTAATTGAACTATCTCGTGATGGTGGCCTTAGTTTAGAAGAGACAGTTGAAAAACTTGGTTTAACTATGGAAAAAATTAATTATGCAAAACTTGTTTATGCTAGAGATTGTTATTCTGATGGCGATCTTGAATGTGGTGATAGATACTTGAGGGAAGTAATTAAAAGTCGAAATAAAACAGATCTTTTAAAATTACTTATAAAGAATTTAAAGGCTAATCGATTATTTTATTCACATCGTAAAAATCAACATATGAATTGTTTGGTAATTAAAAGATAATTGTATATATATTATAGGGAGATGTTTTTATGATTGAATTATTTGAATTATTAAGAAGAACCAAAAATATTTCAATGGATCAAATAAAAATACCAGGTATCATAATTAGTGACTTACTTTTAGAAGAAGTATTAGTTTGTGATAGTAAAAAGAATCTTTCTTTAGGAGATGATTTTTCACTTGCTATATATGCTGTTGGGTGTTATAAGAATTCGCGTTTTGAAGAAGCAGAGTATCTTTTTAAGTATTTAATTGATAAAAACGATAAGAAAGTTTTTTATGTATTTTTTGATTATTTTATTGAAAGTGATAATTTTGAAAAAATTATTATCTTACTAAATAAATATTTTGATGTTTTGAAAAGTGAGGCAGATTTTAATTATAAATTATATATTTTAAACTATCTTTGTGATTTGCCAATAAAATACAAGGATTATGTAGCAAGTTTAAATCTTAATGATTTATTGCTAGAAAATAATGTTCAGTTAGATGATACAAATAAAGTTAGAGAAGCTGTATATCACAATGAGTATGTTTTCGCTCATAAAGTAAATCATAACGGAATGGTCTCTGGCACTAATACTTTTTCTATTTCTGCTGATTCTAAGTTATTAACTAAAGCTAGTTCGCTACAAAAAGATTTTTTGCACAAAGTTGCTGGAGCAATAAAAGCTGATTGTTTATTAGAGGCTAAGCGTATGCTTGAAAAAAAAGATAGTAGTATATTATCAAAGAAAGAAGCAAAAATTTTATATCTTTTACAAACTTATTTTGATGTTTTGCAAAAAGGAGCTATTCCTGAGGTGGTGTCTGAATTTGATCAAGATGATTTGACGGAGAGCCTTTATAATAATCATTTTGAAGATTTAGTAGCTTATATATATGCTAAGAAAGGTGATAATGCTAATAAGAATATTTTGTATGTTCTATTGCTAAAAGTAATTAAAATTATTGATGATGTAAAAAATAATAAGCAAGTTTCTGATGTCCCTAGTATTGTTAAAAATTTAAGTGATAATACTTCAATTGATACATCTTTAGTTTTATCTACTATCAGTAGATATTTATATTCGATTAATAAGAGTGATTATTTATTTTTGTTTGATGCTTATATAATGCTTGCTGGAAAAGATAGTAGTATTAATGAGCTCATTAACAATTCTTTAGCAGATATTAGAAATAATAGTTATAAATTTGATTTGGATTATCACTTACAAAAATTTCAAGAAGCAGTAGATATGCATGATAAAGATTCTGCTAGAGTTTATCTAAATTTAATATATGGAGCAAGAATATTAGGTGTTAGGTATCCATATATATCAGATCTTGTTAATATGGTTGAGAGAATTACAGATAATAAAGTAATAGATCAAAAAGAAAAACCAAAAAAGCCAGTCACTAGTAAAAAAGACTTTGTAGATAAATTATTAGAGATTATTAAAGATGAGAGATATGTTTATTTAGTTCCAGTTTTATCTCCAAAGCAAACAAATAAGATTTTAGGTGATTTAGATAATTATTCTAAAGAGGTTGCTTCTTTTAAAATTAATTATCGTAATAAAGATAGAATAGTTCTTAGAAGAAGAAGTTTTGAATATATTAACTTTAAGGAAGAGTTTATTATTGCTAAAGAACTTTATGGTAATCAAAAATATATGGAAGCTTTAATGGTTTTTAGAAAACTTATTATGGGCGGTAATCCTCACGAAATTATTTATTTCTATTATGGTTGTTGTTTATATAAACTTAATCATTATGATGAAGCACTAGATTCTTTGATAGTTGCTAATGCAATGGCTAAAGAGTCTGGCTATAATAGGGATTTTTCTAAAGTTACTAGGAGAGTTGAAAATAGGCTTGTAAATGAGACTCTTCTTTATGCCAAGTCATGTTATTTAAAAGGAGAAGAAGAACTTGGTGATATGGCTATTGATAGTATTGAAGAATATTATCTTAGCCCTGATAATAAGAGCTTTTTAGAAATTATCAGAAATAATAAAGCTAAATATTTAGAGAATGCTACTAATCAGAGAAATTACACACTTATTAAGAAATAAGTAATTGTAATTTCTTTTTTTGTGTTATATAATTTATTCAAGATAGAGGTGTTTTATGAAGAGTATTAAATTTTTAGAAGAACATGGTGTAGATGTTCAAAGTAGTATGAATGTTTTTGGTGATGAAGAAACATATAATAACACGCTAGGAGAGTTTTTAGTTGGTATTCATACAAAAATAAGTCAGTTAATTAAGTTGTTTGAAGCTAACGATTTGTTTACATATGAAGTTTATGTTCATTCAATGAAAAATGATGCAAAGAGTTTTGGATTTAAAGCTCTTGCAGATATGGCTTATGAGCATGAAAAAAAGAGTAAAATAGGTGATTTGGTATACATTTCTGAGCATATTAATGATTTAATTGAAGAAACAAATAAGACTATTGTTTTAATTCAAGAATATATGAATGGTGATGATTCAAGAAATGTTAATGATATTGAAACACAGGCTAATGCTGTTTTTGATAAGAAGACTATTTTAGTTGTTGATGATTCTAATATAGTTAGAAATTTTGTAAAAAGGATATTCAGTGATAAATATACTGTTGGTATTGCTAAAGATGGTGAAGAAGCAATTGCAGTTTTAAAAGCCAATATGAATAATGAATTAATAGAAGCAGTTTTACTTGATTTAAAAATGCCAAAAGTAGATGGTTTTGGTGTACTTGAATTTATGAGACAAAATGATCTATTTAAAAAAATGCCAGTATCAATAATATCTGGAGATTCTTCAAAAGAGACAATAGATAGAGCTTTTACATATGATATTGTTGATATGCTAGAAAAACCATTTAATGATCAAACTATTAAAAGAATAGTTGAAAAAACAATGATGTATAAAGAGATGAACAAATAAAGAATCCTGAAGGATTCTTTATTTTTTTATTTTTAAAATGTCATTTATTCGAAAATTTTCGGCTGTTTGTAAAGGAAAAAAATAGGTGTTTTTAGCCTTTAAATTAATTATGTATTTTTCACTACCTATATCTTTATAAATAGCAATTATTCGATTATCTTCATCAGTAATTATAATATCTATTCTTTGACAGTGAAAATTTGTTGTAATAAATTTTTTATTTCTGAAAAGTATACCATAATCGATAGGATTTAAAATAAATTTTAGTCCTTTAAATTTGTCCCAGAATGAAGTTGGTTCTTTTATTTCTATTTTTTTCTTATTTAAAATGATATACATATTATCACCAAATTAATTATAACGTAATATTGTTTTAAAGTAAAAATAAATTATTGGATAAATTTAATATTTATGATATTATAATTACGTAGTAAAGCGAGGAGGAATAAAATGAGTGGACATTCAAAGTGGGCAACAATCCATAGAAAAAAGGGATTGTTAGATCAACAAAGAGGTAAAATATTTCAAAAATTAGCTAAAGAAATTATGGTAGCAGCAAAAGGTGGTAGTCCAGATCCTAATCAAAATGCAGCTTTAAGATTGGCAGTTGATAAAGCAAAAGCGCAAAATATGCCAAAAGATAATATCCAAAAAGCAATAGAAAAGGCAACTGGTGGTGCTGATGGCGCTAATTATGAAAGTGTTCGTTATGAAGGTTATGGACATGGTGGAGTTGCTTTTATGGTTGATTGTTTAACTGATAATAGAAATAGGACTGCTTCGCAAGTTAGAAGTTCTTTTACGAAAGCAGGAGGAAACCTTGGAACTGATGGATCAGTTAGTTATATGTTCGAGCGTCGTGGTTCAATTGTAATTCCTGCTGATTATGATGAAGATGAAATGATGATGGCTTCTCTTGACGCTGGAGCGCTTGATTTTGAGAAAGTAGAAGATAATTATGTTATTTCTACTGATCAAAATACATTTACTAGTGTAAGAGATGCCTTAGAAGCTGCTGGGGTTAAAGAGTTTTTAGAATGTACTTTGACTTATGTTCCAAATATGGAAGTAGAGCTTGACAGTGAAGGTCAAGAAAAAGTTATGAAGCTTGTTGATGCTTTAGAGGAATTAGATGATGTACAAGATGTTTATTATAATTTAAAAGAAGATTAAGGGGAAATTATGATTGAACAAGAAAGATTAAATAGAATTAACAATGAATTAAAAGTCTATATGAATGAATCAGGTTTTATTTCAAATAAATGTCGAAATAAAGTTATTAAAATACTTTCTGAAGAATTTAATATTAACTTTAAGATTGATAATTATGCTAATGTTGATGTTAGTGTTTTACCTGATGGGAAATTTTTGTATCGTGGAGACTTATATGAGTCAAGTGTTAAAATAGAGAATTCTGAAGATTTTAATGCTAGATATAGGCGTTTTACAGAAAGAGCAGATAAATTACTTTCTAAGAAAGAAATTGATTTTGAAAACTTAAGTAACTTTAAAAATATTTCTAATTTAATTGTTGTTGTTTGTCTTTTGCTTTTTGCAGTTGCAGTTGTTATATTAGGAATTCATGCTTTGTTAGTGGGGAATTACTTTGATTGTTTATGGTTAGTAGTATTTATTATACCAGCGGTGTTTCCTAGACTTAAGAGTAGTTTGGAAGTTAGAATTACTCAAGCAAAGAATTATTTAAAGAGATTGATGAAGAAAGTTAAATAACTTTCTTTTTTTGTCAATTGACAAATTATTATTCTTATAAACATAACATTTTTTATTTGTGTGCGATATAATTATTTTGAGGTGAAAAAATGGAAGGAAAAGAAAAGAAAAAAGGTAATGGTGGTTTGGTTTTCTTAGTAGTTTTATTATTACTAATATGTTGTGGACTTGGTGGTTTTATCTTTGTTAATAAAGATAAGATATTTAGTGATGGAGAAGTTGTTACTACAAAAGCTAGTAGTGATAAGAGTGAAGTTAATGACCAAACTGTTATGAATACTGTGGAGTATGGTTTGAAGGATTGTTTGAATGGTGATGAAAATGTAGTATATCATCTTGAGGCATATTTTTCAGCAATAAATTTATCTGTTAGTGTTAAAGATGATTTGAAGACAGCTATTATTGAATATGATAATGTTAAGTTATGCTCAATATATGGTGGAGAGTGCGGAGGGGCTACTGATGGCACTCGTTCAAGAGTTACAAAAACTTTTGATAAAAAAATCGCACAAGCATTTGTTGGAGGTTTTGGACAAGCAGCAGGCTATGAGGTTATTTTATATTTAATGGAAGATGGTACTGTTCAATATACTCCATTGTATAAGGATGTAAAATATCCACCACAAGATGAAAATCAAAGATTTAATTCTTATGGAACACTTGAAGGTGTAGAAGATGTAGTAAGTATATTATCTGCAAGTTCAGGTATTAAAGAAGGTGCTGGTTGGGGCCAAACAATTATTGCTAAAAGAAGTGATGGAAATTATTATGATTTATCTAAAAATTTAAAAGCAACCGGTAATTTTGAGGCGTAATTACAATTAGTAATTACGTTTTTTTTTGCTTTATTTATTTATTTGTGATATAATATGTGAAGTAAAAAAGGGGGAGTATATTATGCAGATAAATTGGAATGATCAGTGTGGTTTAAAATATAAATTGCTTGATAATATGACGCTAATAATTTCGGGAGATATTTCTAGTGAAATTACTGATACACTGATTGATAATATTAATTCATTACCTTATTATGTTAGAAAAGTTATAATAAATGTTAAAGCTAGTGCAAATGATGTTGCAAGCTTTAATGCTCTTTTTGATTCTTTGGCAGATATTAGAACAAATAGAATAATTATTTTGTCTTTAAATAGATTTAATATGAAGTTTGGCTCTTGTGTTAAATTAAATTATAAAAATTTACCAGATAATGTTAAAATTACTAATTTATTTGATAACTGGACAGAGGCTAGAGAGTTTGAATATTGTGAGGCTAATGATTTTGATTGGTGGGCTTTGCGACTAAATGATGTTGATTATAGAGTGTTACTTAGTAAACTTACTCCAAAAGCTAGAAATAGAGTAATAGAAATGCGAAAAATTGCTAGGGATTTTTATGATAAATATCCTCATTTGAGAAATTTAAATGCACAAGAAAAAATGAATTTTGCTTATGATTGGTGTTTAAAAAACATAGGATTTGAATTAGCTGCAACAACTGATACAGGTTTAAAACCAGGGTGTGAATATAGTCAAGATCCAATAATGACTTTTAAAAGAAAAACTGGAGTATGTGCTGGAAGATCAGGCTTATTAAAAGTTATTTTAAACAATTATTATTTAAAGTGTCCTTGCTTTTTAACTCAAGGTATTCTTTTAGCGAGTACCCCTGATAAAAACAAATATCATGTATGGAACGAATTAAGAGATATTAATGGTGTTAGTTATTATGATTTGTCTTTTAAAAATCTAAATGGGGTAGATGAAAATGAAATAATAAAAAGAAAACATGTTATTAAGCATCATGATGATTATAATTTTTATATTGAGGCTAGGATGATGGCTAAACCTTGCCCTCCGCCACTACTTAGTACAGATAGACCAAAGCAATATGTTAAAACACCACCACCATTACCAAGGAGAGATGATTATGGATATAATTAATCAGATTGGTAGAGATATTGGAGAAAAAGATTTAACTGATTTTGAAAAAGTTCGCTATATCTATTTAGAAACCTGTAAATTGTTTTCTTTTGATAGTAGGTATAAATTTACTGCCGGAGAAGAATTTAATAAAAGAATAGATCTTACTAAGGTTGATGATTATTTAGTAATTTGTCATACATATTGTAAGTATGTATTATTAAAATTAATTAAGGAATTTACTGATGCTGAAGTTAGTAATAATTATAGTCCTAATCATAGTTATTTAACTTATAAAGATAGGGATGGTATTATATGGAGATTAGATGCAGCATATAGTGATCTAACACGAGTAAAACTTAGTCTAGAAACAAAAGGTTTTACTTCTACAGATGCATATTATAGAGAAAAATTATTAGAAGTTGATACAAGACTTGGTTATCAATATAGGACACGTGCTGATTATAGTCACTTTACTGATATTAAAGATTTTGATAAATTGGTAAATGATTTAAGTAGGATGCTTGGTGATAGTCCTTGTAATAGACAATATTCTGATGCAATATATTTTGTTAGATGGTTATTGTTAGGTATTAATTATCCATTTTCAGATTGTGAAGCTATGGATAGCGATTATAATCTTTATACATTATTATATTCGCATGTGGCAGATGAGTTTTTATGTCTTTCTGATTATGGAGATAGTTATAGGATTGATGCTATTGAAAAAGATGATTGTAAAAGATTAGTAAAATCTTTAAATATAGCAGATGATTCAATACAAAGATATTTAAGATGATTTAATCATCTTTTTTGATTGACAATAAAACAATTGTACGATATATTTAGTTTTGTATAGATAGATATTAAATTTTGTTATATAATAAGAATTGGAGTGGTTAGATGTACGATTATATTATAGGTAAAATAGCAATGATTAAGAATAATGCAATTATTTTAGATAATAATGGAGTAGGATACTTAGTTTATGTTGCCAATCCATATTCTTTTGAAATTGGTAAAGAATATAAAGTTTATATTTATCAACATATTACGGAAGATGAACATTTACTTTATGGTTTTAAAACTATTGAAGAGAAGGATTTATTTTTGAAATTGATAAGTGTTAAAGGACTTGGTTGTAAGATGGCTCTTCCTATTTTAGCAGTTGGTTCTATTGAAGGTATTATGGATGCTATTGAAAGAGAAAACGTTTTATATTTAAAGAAGTTTCCAAAAATTGGTGATAAACTTGCTAAACAAATTATTTTGGATTTAAAAGGAAAGTTAGAGTTTATTGGTGTTGGTATAAGTGATGATGAAGTACAAGTAGAAAACGAACTTCGTGAAGTATTACTTGGATTGGGGTATAAGGATAAGGAATTAAAACCAGTACTTGCTCGTGTTAATACTTCTTTATCAATTGAGGAACAGGTAAAGGATGCGTTAAAATTATTACTTAAATAATGGAGGCAGTTATGAATAATGAAAATGTTATAAGAAACTATGAATTATTTGATGATAATACAATTGATAATACAATTAGACCGGAGTCAATAGAAGAGTATATTGGGCAGACTGATGTTAAAGAAAACATTAAGGTTTTTGTTGAAGCTGCTAAAATGCGAAATGAGTCGCTTGATCACGTTTTATTATATGGCCCTCCTGGGCTTGGAAAGACAACTCTTGCTTTTATAATTGCGCATGAGTTAGGTACTAATATTAAAACAGCAAGTGGACCTAGTATTGAAAAGAGTGGTGATTTAGCAGCGATACTTTCTTCATTGGAACCGGGTGATGTCTTATTTATTGATGAGATTCATAGAATGCCTAGATATATTGAAGAAATTCTTTATCCCGCAATGGAAGACTTTTCCTTAGATATTATTGTCGGTAGTGAAGGAAATAGTCGGAATATAAAGATAGATTTACCACCATTTACTTTAGTTGGAGCAACAACTAGAGCTGGGGACTTATCAGCACCTTTAAGAGATAGATTTGGAATAATTAATAAACTACAATTTTATACTGTAGAAGAACTGACTGATATAGTTAAGAGAACAGCTCGAGTTTTAAATGTTGAAATTGATGATGAGGCGGCTGTTGAACTTGCTAAAAGAAGTAGAGGTACTCCAAGAATTGCTAATAGATTGTTTAAAAGAGTACGTGACTTTGCCATGGTTAAAGGTGATGGAAGAATAAATCTTAAAATAACTGAAGATGCACTAAATAGATTAAAAGTTGATAAAATGGGTCTTGATAATACCGATAGAGAATTATTACTTTCTATTATTAATAAATTTAATGGTGGGCCTGTTGGAATTGAAGCTATAAGTAGTACAATAGGTGAAGAAGTAACAACAATTGAAGATGTTTATGAACCCTATCTTTTACAAATGGGATTATTAAAAAGAACAGCTCGCGGAAGAGTTGTTACAGATAAAGCTTATGAAGTTTTAGGAATAGAAAAAGTAAATAAAAAATAGGAGTGGTTACATGAAGGTTGAAGACTTTGATTATAATTTACCAGAAGAATTGATTGCTCAAACACCATTATTAAAAAGAGATGAGTCTAGACTTTTAGTTTTGGATAAAAATAGTGGAGAAGTTGAACATAGAAAATTCTATAATATTATTGATTATTTAGAACCTGGTGATGTATTGGTTTTAAATGATACAAAAGTATTACCTGCACGTTTAATTGGTGTAAAAGAAGAGACTGGTGCAGTAATTGAAATATTATTACTTAAAAATATTTCTGGTGATAAATGGGAATGTTTAGTTAAACCAGCAAGAAGAGTAAAGATTGGGACGATTGTATCTTTTGGTGCAGGAAAACTTAAAGCGAGATGTATTAGTGAGGCAGAAGAAGGGATTAGAGGATTTGAACTTGTTTATGATGGTATTTTAATGGAAATATTAGAAGAGTTAGGTACTATGCCATTACCACCATATATTCATGAAAAACTAACTGATCAAAATAGATATCAAACTGTCTATGCTAAAGAAGTTGGTAGTGCTGCTGCACCTACGGCTGGTTTGCATTTTACTAATGATTTACTTAAACAAATAGAAGATAAAGGGATTAGTGTCTTATATGTTACTTTGCATGTTGGACTTGGTACGTTTAGACCAGTTAGTGTTGATAAAATAGAAGATCATAAAATGCATAGTGAGTACTATCAAATGAGTGGTGAAGTAGCTGCTAAATTAAATGAAGCTAAAAAGAATGGACAAAGAATTATTGCGGTTGGAACAACTTCAACTAGAACTTTGGAGACTATTGCATCAAAATATGGAGAATTTAGAGAATGTAGTGGCTGGACTGATATCTTTATATATCCAGGATATAAATTTAAGGCAATAGATGCGTTGATTACTAATTTTCATTTGCCAAAATCAACTTTGGTCATGCTAGTTTCTGCGCTTGCTGGAAGAGAACATATTTTAAATGCTTATAAAATTGCGGTTAATGAAAAATATCGTTTTTTCTCTTTTGGGGATGCAATGTTTATTAAGTAGAAAAAGCCTGTTTATTGACAGGACTTTTTTCTTTTGATAATATATTAATGCATTTATAAAGGGAGTGGCAAAATGAAAATAAAATATACTTTATTAAAAGAAGAAAAAGATACTAAAGCGCGACTTGGTAGTATTGAAACTAATTATGGTACTTATGATACACCAATGTTTATGCCAGTTGGGACTCGTGGTACAGTAAAAGGAGTTGCTCCAGAAGAATTAAAAGCAGCTGGTAGCGGTTTTATTTTAGGAAATACTTATCATTTGTGGTTAAGACCAGGAGAAGATATTGTTGATCATTGTGGAGGACTTCATAAATTTATGAATTGGGATGGACCAATTCTTACTGATAGTGGTGGTTTTCAAGTTTTTTCATTAGCTAAGAATAAAGAAAAAGATATTACTGATGAAGGGGTTCATTTTAAGAGTCATATTGATGGTCAAAAACTTTTACTTACGCCAGAAAAATCTATTCAAATTCAAAATAAACTTGACAGTGATATTGCGATGAGTTTTGATGAATGTCCACCATATCCAGTTACATATGAATATATGAAAAAATCAGTAGAAAGAACATTAGAATGGGCAAGACGTGGGAAAGCTGTTCATAATAATCCAAGACAAGCATTATTTGGAATTGTTCAAGGTGGTGAATTTGAAGATTTAAGAGAATATAGTTGTAAAGAAACAGTTAAAATGGATTTTGATGGTTATAGTATTGGTGGTACTTCAGTTGGCGAAGATAAAGAGACAATGTACAAAATGATTGATTATGGTATTAAATACCTTCCAAAGGATAAAGTTCGTTACTTGATGGGTGTAGGTGACCCTATTGATATTTTAGAAGGAGTAGAGCGAGGAATTGATATTTTTGATTGTGTACTTCCAACTCGTATTGCTCGTCATGGCCAAGCATTTACTCGTACTGGTAAAATAAATTTTAATAATGCTCAATATAAAGAAGATTTAGGACCTGTTGAAGAAGGGTGCGACTGTTATTGTTGTAAAAATTATTCTAGAGCTTATGTAAGACATCTTATCTCAGTTGACGAGATGCTAGGTGGTAGACTTTTATCAATTCATAATATTCGTTTTTTAATTAAATTAACAGAAGAAATAAGAGAAGCTATTAAAGAAGACAGATTCTTAGAGTATAAACAGGCATTTATTGACAAATATCAAAAAAAGTGATATAATTATAACACTTTTGAGGGGTGATATTGTGGATGATTTTTCAAGAATTAAAAATAGCGATTCTGATTTAATGAAAATTTATCGTCCAGCTTTTGCAAGAGCTGTTAGTAAGTTAACTAATCCAAACCGTTATGGGGCTGATGGATATATTAAAAAAGAATGTGTTTTGAGTGAAGAAGAATTAAATGCCATTATGATTTATACGCCAGAAATTTTTAATAGTAAGTTTATGGATTCTACAAAGAAAAATCAATTATAATTACTTGTTTCTAATGAAACAAGTTTTTATATGTAAAAAATTGGGCTGTTTTGAGCAGTCTTTTTTTCTTGCGTTGTACTAGTGTTTACATTACTTGGAGTATTTATTATATTAGCTATTTTAAATAAAGTTTTAGCATTGTTTGCTAAAGGTTTTATTTGATAAACAATTGGTATAGCTTGATTTATTACATTAAGTGTTTTTTGGGTTCCATCAAGTAAATCAGCCCATTTTATATTTTTTAACATGGAAATTGTTTTTCCTAGAGTATTTACTGTAGGGTTAGGATACATGATATTCACCTCTATATTAATATATGTAAAATTATTAAAATGTTTAATTTGTTATTTGAAAAACAAATATTTTGTGTTATCATGTATATGATAGAGAATAGTAGAGGGATGGTAATATGTTTAAAAATAATAGTAATCCTACAGAGCAAAATCAATCAGTTCAACAAGATTCACAAACTGTAGCTGCAGCTGCTGATGCTATGAATAATAATACTGTATCTTCTGAGAATGTTGCTAGTCCTGCTACTGGAACTGCACCTAAGGAGAAACAGAGAATTGCTACTACAGAATATCGTTATACTATAGTTAATGATGCCGGGAAAAAAGAAAGTGGTACACTTGAAGCTGAAAATGAAAATGATTTGAAGGGTTTTTTGGCATCACTTGGTTATCAAGTATTGGAAGTAAAAGAAAGAAGTAAATATGATATTGATATTGGTGGTAATGCCAAAATAAAAGCAGGTGATTTATCATTTTCATTAACACAATTATCAACTTATATAAAATCTGGAATTCCTTTAGCAGATTCTGTTAAGATTTTGGCTAAACAATCTAGAAAAGCGAGTCTTAAAAAGAGCTTTTATACATTAGTTTATCAATTATTAAAAGGTGAAAGTTTATCTGAAGCTATGTCTTATCAAGGAAAGGTTTTTCCAAAACTTTTAGTGAATATGGTAAAGACTGCTGAAATGACTGGTGATTTACCTTCTATATTAGATGATATGGCTGATTATTATACATCAATGGATCAAACTAAGAAGCAGATGAAATCAGCTATGACTTATCCATTAGTAGTTTTAACTATTGCTATTGGTGTTTTAATATTTATGCTTACTTATTTAGTTCCACAATTTTCTTCATTATTTGCAGATAATGGAGCTACAATGCCAGCACTTACTTTAGCAATTTTAGCAACTAGTAATTTTATTAAGACTAAATGGTGGTTACTTTTAATAATAATTGGGGTAGTTGCTACTGCCTTTATAATGACTTTTAAGAAAAGTCAAAAATTTCGGGAAAATGTTCAAATTTTACTTATGCATTTACCGGTTATAAAAGATATTATTATTTATAATGAGATTGCCAATTTTACTAAGACTTTTGCCTCATTAATAAATCATGGTGTATTTATTACTGATAGTATGGAAATATTATCAAAAATTACAAATAATGAGGTTATGAAAAGAATAATTAATAATACATTGGAAAATCTTGGTAAAGGTGATTCAATATCAAGTGCCTTTAAAGGTGAATGGGCAATTCCAGTTGTTGCGTATGAAATGATTGTTACTGGTGAAACTACTGGTCAACTTGGACAAATGATGGAGAAGGTTGCTGATCACTTTCAAATGTTACATAAAAATGTTATTGATCAGATGAAAAGTTTAGTAGAACCTTTACTTATTTGTTTCCTTGCTGTAGTTGTTGGTATCATTCTTATGGCTATCATTCAACCTATGTTCTCGATATATAGTCAGGTTAAATAGAGGAGGTAATTATATGTTGATTTTATATTTAATTATCTTTTTTATTTTAGGAACTATTTTTGGATCGTTTTTTACGGTTGTTGGATTAAGACTTCCTAAAAAAGAAAGTTTTATTTCTAATAGAAGTTATTGTGATAAATGTCACCATGAACTTTCATTTATGGATATGATACCCATTATATCTTTCTTATCTTTAAAGGGAAGATGTAGGTATTGTCATTCTAAGATAAGTGATTTATCTACTTATATGGAGTTTTTTACAGGTGTTTTATTTGCACTTAGTTATTTTGCTTTTGGTTTTTCATATGAGTTGTTTATCGCTTTAGGAATAGTTGCAATGCTTATCATTATATCTGTTTCTGATATTACATATTATGTCATTCCAGATGAGATTTTAATCTTTTTCTCAGGATATTTTGTAATTATAACTTGTCTTCAAAATGGAGTTATTGCTGCTTTATTAAGCATTGGTAGTGGAATTATTCTTTTTACGATAATGTATTTAATAATGTTTTTAGGTAATGCTATCTTTAAAAAGGAGACCTTGGGTGGCGGCGATGTTAAAATGATGTTTGTTTTTGGGTTGCTTCTTAATCCTGTTATGGGTTTAGTTGTAATCTTTATAGCAAGTTTCATAGCCTTACCTGTTTCATTACTTATTTTATATAGAAGTAATAAAGATTTAATTCCATTTGGACCATTTTTATTAATTGGTTTTACGTTTATATATTTTACAGGTGTTGATATAACTAGTATTCTTGGGTTTCTTACATAACATAAGCAAGTTAAACTTGCTTTTTTTAGTTTATTGACAAATATAAATAGATAATATATATTCATTTTAGAGATTTTAAGTGGTGGTGATATAATGAAGAATATTAGTGTTTTACCTGCAGATACATATACTGTTATTAATAAATCAGTAGTTACTGAAAAAGATAAAAAGATTATTTCAATGTTATATCAGCCAATTATTGGTTTTGCAGCTGTAGCTCTATATTATACATTGCTCGATGATTTAGATAAGCAAGAAATAATTAGTGATGATTTAACACATCATCATTTAATGGCTACAATGCAATTAAAGCTAGAAGACATCATTATTGCAAGAGAAAAATTGGAGGCTGTAGGTCTATTAAAAACATATTTTAAAAAAGGAAATATTAACCAATTTGTATATTTAATTTATTCTCCAATTAGTGCAAGTGATTTTTTTAATCATCCAATACTTAATATTGTTTTATATAATAATTTAGGTAAAAAAGAATATCAAAAAGTATTAAATTGTTTTAAGGTTCCTAAATTTAATTTAAAAGAATTTAATGATATAACTGCTTCATTTGATGAGGTTTTTAGTCCTGTTCAAGGAACAATTATGGAAGTAGAACAGGATATAACTAAGAGGGATTCAAATAATCTATTGATTAATAAAGGTATAGACTTTAATCTTTTAATGTCTAGTATTCCTGCTAGTCAAATGAATGAGAAATGTTTTAATGATGATGTTAAAGATCTTATTAATAGTTTAAGTTATATTTATAATTTAAATACCCTTGATATGCAAGGTTTAGTTAGGAATGCCATTAATGAAAAAGGCTTAATTGATAAGAGTCTTCTAAGGAAGAGTTGTCGTAATTATTATCAGTTTGATAATATGGGTAATCTTCCAACGCTTATTTATAATAAACAGCCAGAATATTTGAAAAAACCGGAAGGTGATAATTCTAAATGGGCAAAGATGGTCTATACTTTTGAAAACATAACACCATATCAACTTTTGCGGGCAAAATATAAAGGGGCTGAACCAACAGATAGAGACAAGAGATTAATAGAGAGTTTATTAATTGATCAAAAATTAAACCCTGGTGTTGTTAATGTTTTGATTAGTTATGTTTTAAAGATTAATAATGAACAATTGAAAAAGAGTTATGTTGAGACAATAGCTGGTCAATGGAAAAGACTTAATATTGAAACAGTTGAAGAAGCAATGAAAATTACGGAAAAAGAACATAAGAAATTAAAGAAAATGGTTCAGAGTACTAATAAGGATAAGCCTAATCATAAATCTTCAACTGAGAAAGCTGTTCCAGTATGGTTTAATAAAGAGCAAGAGATAAAAGAAACATCTGATGAGGAAGTAGAAGAATTAGATAAGATTTTAAATGAACTTATCTAATTTTTTTTGTAAAAATATGTAAAGATAAGAGTAATTTTTTAAAATTATTTTTTATTTAGTAATTATTGTGTTACTATTTAGTGGGTTGATATTTATGAAAATAAAAGATGAATTTTATACTTTGATAGATGATATTATAAATAATAAAGAATTTTTAAAATTAAGTGATATTGGACATCATGGTATTACGAGATTAGATCATTCTCTTCGTGTAGCAGAATATACATATAAAGTAACTAAGTTTATAGGACTTAATTATGGTGAAGCTACTAGAGCTGCTTTATTACATGATTTTTTTATTGATGAAGTTAAAGATAAAAATAGTTTAGAACGACTTCGTGAACATCCAAAATTTGCTTTGGAAAATGCTAAAAAATATTTTTCATTAACTGCTAGAGAGGAAGATATAATTATTAAGCATATGTTTCCAATTACATTTAGGGCTCCTAAATACATTGAAAGTTGGATTGTAGATTTTTGTGATGATATTGCAGCTATCTATGAGAGAATATTTTCGACTAGATGGAAACTAGTATCTAATTATAATTTTGTTATATTAGTTATTATCGGAATGTTAAAGTAAGTGTTAATTAACTAGTAGTTAACTCTTTTTTTTGTTTTAAAAGTATGTTATAATTCTTGAAGAAAGAAGGTAAAAAGGGATGAAGAAAACTTTAATCTTTGGACATAGAAAACCTGATACTGATTCTGTTATGTCAGCAATTGGATTGTCATATTTAAAAAATGCTTTAGGGGAGAATACTGAAGCACGGGTATTGGGAGATATTAATAAGGAATCAGCATATGCATTAAATTATTTTAATTTGACTAAGCCTAAGTATTTAAACGATGTTAAATTACAATTAAAAGATATTAAATATCATAAAGGTTTTTTTATCAAAGAAACTGATAGTATTTTTGATGGATATCAAGCCATGCTTAGAGAAGAACTTACTGGTGTACCAATAGTTAAAGAAAATAATCATTTTTCTGGCCTTATTACTATTAAAGATTTAAGTCATGTTATTATTAATGAGAATATTGAAGAATTATATACATCATATGATAATTTATTAAAAGTATTAAAGGGAGAAGAAATTAATAGAGCAGATGAAGAAATAGTTGGTAGAATATTAGTAGCAGCATATCGTAGTACTACAGTTTTATCTAATATTACTTTTGGCCCTGATGATATTTTAATTGTTGGTGATAGACATAGTGTTATCGAGTATGCTGTTACATCTGGTGTAAAGTTAATAGTTTTATCTGGTAACTCATATATCAAAGAAGAACATGTTTTGATTGCTAAAAACAATGGTGTTAATATTATTAGGACACCATATGATACTTACCATGTTTCAAGATTAATTGCTCTTTCAAATTATATAAAGTCAATGAGGAGTAATTATAATCCTACTAAGTTTATGGAAACTGATTTTGTATCTGATATAATTGATATTAATAATAAACAAAAGCATACCAATTATCCAGTAGTTGATAAGAAAAATAGGTGTTTAGGATTATTAAAAGTTACAGATTTGTCTGATAAAACACCAAAGAATGTAATTTTAGTTGATCATAATGAAAAATTACAAAGCGTTGAAGGTTTAGAGGAAGCAAACATTTTAGAGATATTTGATCATCATAATTTAGGAAGTATTACAACTAATATTCCGATTAACTTTAGAAACGTTGCGGTTGGTTCTACTTGTACTATTGTTTATACTTTGTTTAAAGAAAGAAAAGTTGATATACCACAAGATATTGCTGGAGCATTATTATCAGGAATTCTTTCTGATACATTAATTCTTCGAAGCCCAACTGCTACTGATAGAGATAGGAATGCTATAATGGAACTTTCTAAAATTGCTGGTGTTGATTACGAAGAATATGGTATGAATTTACTTAAATCTGGTACTTCTTTAGAAGGAATGAGTAAAGAAGATGTTTTATATAATGATTATAAAATTTATACTGTTAATGATAAGAAATTTGCTATAGGACAGTTCTTTACTATGAACTTTGAAGAAATAGAAAAAGAAATAGATGAATATATAAAGGTTCTAGATAATGTGGCTGAAGGAAATGATTATATGTTGGTGGCTTTATATGTTACAGACATTATTAAAAATGGTAGTTATATTATTTATAATACTAAAGGTAGTGGTTTAATTAGCATTGCCTATGAAAGAGATGTTAAAGAAGGAGAATTTATTTCAGGAATTGTTTCTAGAAAGAAACATGTTGTTCCTACAATAATGGAAGTAATAGAGGGATAGGTGATTGAATGGTTGAAAAACTAGTTGGTTATTTAATAGGGGTATTTAGTAGTTTATTTAGTTTGCCATTTGGAAAAGAAATAACTGTTTTTATAATATCATTATTGCCAGTTTTAGAACTTCGTGGTGGTTTGATTGCTGCATCGCTTTTAAAACTTAATCCTATTGTTAGCTATATAATTTCTATAATTGGCAATATAATACCTGTACCATTTATATTGTGGTTTGGTAATGTATTATTAAATTGGATGCGTAATACTAAATTTCTTTCTTCTTTTGCAAAATTTTTGGATAAGCAAGTGGCAAAGAAAAAAGATAAAATAGAAAAATATGGTTTTTGGGGATTAGTTTTATTTGTTGGTATTCCTCTTCCAGGTACTGGAGCTTGGACTGGGTGTTTAATAGCTGCGGTATTAAATATGGATAGAAAAACAGCTTTTAAAGCTGCTAGTTTAGGTATCTTTTTAGCAAGTATTATAATGATGATAGTTTCATTTGGTATTCTAAAGAGTATTATAGGAGGATGAGAGTATGCATAATTATCAAGTTGGTTTGCTTACTACATTTTTATTAGGAATATTTATTTTGGTTGGAGCGTTTATTGCTTTACTTATAAATAAAAAGGAAAAAATAGTAGATTTTTCAATTGGATTAGCATTTGGGGTTATTGCTACTTTATTAGTTACTGATTTATTACCGGAGACTTTTGAAAGTTTTGGATTAAAACATATTTATTTGTTTTTGCTATTTTCTATAGCAGGCTTTTTCTTATTAAAGTTTTTAGATACTCTTGTTCCGGCTCATCATGATCATCATCGGATGACTAAGAAAGAAGCAAATAATAACTTAGCACACATTGGAATTATAACTACTTTGGCACTTATTTTACATAATATTGTTGAAGGTATTGCAGTTTATTCTGCTGCTCTTAGTGATGCTCATCTAGGACTTTTATTAGCAATAGGTGTAGGTTTTCATAATATTCCTTTGGGAATGGTTATTGCTAGTAGTTTTTATCAAAGTAATGTTGATAATAAAAGGACATTTGCCTCTATTGCTTTAGTGGCACTTTCAACATTTATTGGTGGATTAGTTATGTATATATTTAAACTTACAGTTGTTAGTGAAATCTTATTAGGTATATTACTTTCTCTAACTATTGGAATGTTAGTATTTATAATATTGGATGAATTAATTCCTAGAATTAGAAATACTCATAATAGACGTATTTCATTTCTAGGCATTGGAATTGGTGTAGTTATATTAATTATTTCATTATTTATAGGATAAATTAATTTATCCTTTTTCTTTTATTTAAAAATTATTTGAGATATAATTATTTTAAGATAGATAGTTTGGAGATGATTTTATGAAATATAAAAAAGATATCGCAAAAAATATTTTTAGAGGATATGACATTAGAGGAATTTATCCTACAGAAATAGATGAAGATACAGCATATACTATTGGGCTTGGATTTGGTAGCTATATTAAGTCAATAGGTAAAACTACTTGTGTTGTTGGGCATGACAATAGACTTAGTGGACTTAGTTTATATGAATCACTAATTGAAGGTATAATGGAGACTGGTATTGATATTATTTCGTTGGGTCTTTGTACAACACCAATGTATTATTATGCTTGTATTAAATTGAAGATATTTAGTGGTGTAATGGTTACGGCTTCCCATAATCCAAAAGATGATAATGGTTTTAAATTTGCTTTTGATGAATCTGGTAATTGTAAGGGACAGGAGATTCAAGACTTTTTAGCATATATTTTAAAAGGTGAATTTTCTAAAGGTTATGGTCATGTAAAAGAATATGATATTACTCCTGATTATATAGAATTGTTTAAGAATGCTTTTAAATTTGGTAAGAGACGTGTTAAAGCTGTGATTGATCCTGGGAATGGAACAACTGCAGTTATTGTAAAAAAATTATTTGATATGTTTCCGATTGAAGCAACATATATAAATGATGTTAGTGATGGTAATTTTCCTAATCATCATCCAGACCCTTGTGTTGAAGAAAACTTAGAACAATTGAAGAAAAAAGTATTAGAAATTGGTGCAGATATTGGAATTGGTTTTGATGGTGATGGAGATAGAATGGGAATGGTATCTAATAAAGCCACTTTTATACCAACAGATCAATATATGATTATTTTTATTAGAGATATGATAGATAAAGTTTATAAAAAAGAATTTTTATATGATGTAAAATGTTCTAAGACTTTGGCAGATGAAATTGAAAGACTTGGGGCTAAAGGTATTTGCTATAGAACGGGTAATTCATATACTAAAGCTGCTTGTAGAGATTTTGATATTCCTTTTGGGGGAGAGTTATCAGGACATGTATACTTTAGAGATAGATGGTTAGGATTTGACTCTGGAATATATGCTGGTCTTAGGATGGTAGAGGTATTATCAAATACCGATAAGAATGTTGAAGAATTATTAGAAGGAATTAATAAATATTATTCAACTCCGGAAATTAAGATTGCAACTAGTGATGATAAGAAATTTAAAATAGTAGATGAGGTTATTAAATATGTTAGAGAAAAAGGTTATAAACTTATTGATATTGATGGAGCAAGAGTTGAATTTGATGATGGTTGGGCATTAGTTCGTGCAAGTAATACAGGGCCTAATTTAACTGTTAGGTTTGAAGCTAAGAATGAAGATAGATTAAAAGAAATTGAAGATGAATTTATGGGAGTAATTAAAAATGTCCAAGAATAAAAAAGCATATTATTTTAAAATGAATTTAGTACCGGCTAATATATTGGCGTTTGTTATTTTAATTATTTGTTTTATCTTTACAGTGGTTATTGATAAAAATTATAGATTTGATTCTAATGTATTAGTTTTATTTATTACAATGATGTTATATTTTTGTCTTCATGAATTTTTGCATGGAGTAGGATATTTTCTTGGTGGAGGACACAGAGATAAAATAAAATATGGTATTTGTCTTGAAAAGGGATTATTATATTGCATGGATTGTGAAGAAATAAGTAAAAAGAATATTTTAATATCGTTACAAATGCCATTTATGGTAATTGGAGTAATTACTTATATTATAGGTGTAGTTTTTAATCTTAATTTATTAATTACTCTATCAATTGTTAATCTGACAGGTGCGGCAATGGACTTGGTAATGTTTTTCTATATTTTAAGAATTAAAGATGTAGTTTATAGTGAATCAGGTAATAATGATGAATTTGTCTTAATTAGTAGTGAAAATTTAGAAAAGAAAAAAAGTATATTTTTTAAAATAATTAAGGTTAAAGATTATAGATCAGAAGATTTTATATTTGAAAATATAGAGAAATTTACAATTACAAAGAAATCAATTATTATCTTTGTAATATTCTTAATTATATTTGCCTTAGAGAGCCTATTATAGGCTCTTTTTTATGTAAAGTTGATGTTTAGATTCTAGTATGTAGTTATTTATTGTGATATAGTTAATAATAGCGAGGATGGTATTATGGCTATTAGTGAAGCAGAAATTATTAAAGAGAAGAAAATATTAAAAAAGGTTCATAATTTATTAGAAAAGAGACTTGAAGAACTTGGTGTAGATGTAGTTAATGATGAAGAAGATTTAGTTGAATTTAAGAAAATGATGTGGGAGAATGCTAGTAGTTTTGATGCAGGTGAAGCACAGCAAGCAATGCTTATGACTGCTGAAGAAGAGGATAAGGCTTGGAGAAGACAAAAGTATTATAAAAGACTTAAAAGTATTCGTAATAAACCTTATTTTGCTAGTATTGTCTTTAAAGATGATGAAGGAAATATTTTTAATATTTATATGTCCCTTACTTATTTAAAAGACGTTGATGACAACAATATTTTATATGACTGGAGGAGTCCTATTTGTAGTTTGTTTTATGACTATGAGGTAGGTCCTTGTAGTTATACTGCTCCAGGGGGAATTTATTCAGGAGAATTAAAAAGAAAAAGACAATATAAACTTGAAAATAATAAATTATTAGGTGTCTTTGATAATTCACTTAATATAAATGATGAAGTATTACAAGATGTTTTGGCAGAAGAGTCAAGTGATAAAATGAAGCAAGTTGTTAATACTATTCAACAAGAACAAAATCAAGTTATTAGAAACTTAGAAGATGATCACTTAATTGTCCAAGGAATTGCTGGTAGTGGTAAAACAACAGTGGCTCTACATAGAATAGCTTTTTTACTTTATCGAATTGAAAATTTAAATAGTAATAATATTTTAATTTTTTCTCCTAATAATATCTTTACTGAGTATATTTCTGATGTACTTCCTTCACTTGGAGAAGATAATACTTTGCAAACTACTTTTGCTGATTATTTAGCAAGTTTTATAGATGAATATAAGGAAGTAGAAGATTTTTCTGATTTTGTATCAAGATATTATTCTTATAGTGAAGTAAATCCAGAATTAGTTAGATATAAACAAAGTGATAGAATTATTGATGATTTGGATGCTTTCTTAGAAAATTATGTTGATAATTGTAAGTTTATTAATAGTTTTTATGAAGATGAGACTAAGTATATTGATAAAGATGAAATAAATGAATGGTTACATGATAGATATGATAGATTACCTTTATTTGAAAGAGTAGATGAAATAGCTGAGAAACTGGTAACCACTAATTATAAAGGTAGTCGTAAAAAGATTGCTACTTACAAGAAATTATTATTTGAAAATGCTAATTTTAAAAGAGATTACAAAGAAATATATAAAGAGTTTATGGAAAGTGAATTCTTTAGAATAAAACAGGATGAAAAAGATATTAAAAGGACAATTAATAAGGATATTATTAATTATGAAGATGCTCTTATTTTTGCTTATATAAAAGGAATGCTTGAAGGATTTATTTATGAAGCTAATGTTAAGCAAGTAATTATAGATGAGGCGCAAGACTATAATAGATTACAATATATTATTATTACTAAAATATTTAGAAAAGCAGATTTTACTATACTTGGTGATATTAATCAAAATATTAATCCATATTATCATTATGGATCATTAAATGATTTAGCTAATTTGTTTGATGGTGATGTTAAATACTTAGAATTATTAAAAACTTATCGTTCTTCTCCAGAAATAATCAATTATACAAATAAGATTTTAAATCTACATCATGTTAATGCGATTAGAAAAGATAATCATAAACCAGTTATTGTTAGAAAGAATGTTGATAGTTTAAGTGATCAACTAATAAAAGATATTGAGTACTTAAAAAGTAATTATAAGAGTGTTGCGTTAATCACAAAAGATGACAGAGAAGCTAATACTATATATGAACTTATTAAAGATAAAATAGATATATCATTAGTAGAAGCTAATAGTACAGCATTTAAGAAAGATTTAATTATAGTTCCAGCCTATGTATCTAAAGGATTAGAATTTGATAGTGTAATTATCTATAATGATCGCAATAATACTTATAGAAGAGATGAGAGAAATTTATTATATGTTGCGTGTACGAGAGCACAGCATGAACTAATTATTTATAATTAATGTAAAGATATGTATCAAATGATAAATAATGATATGTCTGTATATTTTATATGTTATAATTAAGATGGGTGATAAAGATGCTTGTAAATAATGTTAAAACTTATGATTTGGAATATAAACATGAAAATCCTAATGATAGAGGAGTTATTCCTAAAAAAGATTTAGTAGCACAAAAATTTGCTGAAAAAGAAGCTGAAATTGAAACAGTTGATTTAGATGCTGTTTCTAGTGCCGCTAGTTCTGTACCAAAGGCTCTAACTTTGATTGGTGATCCTTCTAGAGATACGGAACGATTTGATTTGGGACGTATGGGAATGGAAAGGGAGACTACTATATCTACTGATGGTATTACTCTCGAGTATAAGAAAAAAGAATTATTAGATGATGGAACTATCAAGTATTATGATAAAGATGGTGAAGTTTTTAAAATTATTAAGCCAGATGGTAGCGTTGAATTGTATGGAGAGGCTATACGATCTTTGTGTACTAATTGGATTGGTAGAGATGATGGAATTACTCGTTCAGCAGATCTTCCGCATTTAAATTATAAGGATATTGATAATCCGGATGTTAAACTAGTTATAGATTCTGATGGCAACTATAGAATTTCAAATAATAGAGGACTTATTTATTCTAAAGATAGTAATGGAAATGAAACAACTTATGATTTTGATATTTTTTCTGGCAAAACTGAAGAACATTATTATGCTGCTGACGGGGCAGAAAAAATCATTAAACGCGATAAAGATGGGAGTCAAGCATTGGAATATGAAGCAAAGGCTGATGGGTCGTATACTAAATATAGTAATGGTACTGTTTTTGAAGAAAAGAATGCCGATGGGTCATATAAACAATATGATTCTGATGGAAGGGTAAAACTTCATGTTGATGAAAATGGTGTAGAATTTAAATATGATTATAGGACAAATTCTGATGGCTCAACTACTTACACGAATGTTAGTGGATCTGATGGGTCTTCTCAATATTATGAGAATGGAGTTTTACTGAATGATAGACAAGCAAATGGGCATGAATTTCGCTATGATAATAACGGAAATCTTTATACTCAAACTTCTTATGAGAGAGTAGGAGATACAATTGTAGCGACAACATATGATGCTGCTGGGACACAGATTGTTCAAAATGTTTATGATGCTAATAATCCGTTTGTTGATTTTCCAACTATTAATTAGTTATATTTTAGAAGGCTTAGCTTTCTTTTTTTCTTGTCTTTAGAAAATAATTGTGTTAGTATAAAAAGCATATTTGGAGGTTTTAAATGAAAAATTTTTATGAAAAAAATAAGAATACTAAGGAGTGGCTTGGAGATATATATAGTGAAGAAGTAGTAGGAAATTTTTATAGCGTGTTTGTAGGAAAAGTTTTACCTGCTATTATTAATTCGGTAATAATATCAAATGATTTTAAAATGTATTCTTTTGGTGCAAAAACAAAATATGTATTAAAACTCGAAAATACTGAATTTTATTTAGGCCAGAAAAAAGTTGTTTTTAGAAAAATAGATCCTAATAGTGGAAAACTTTTTATACCTAGTACAGAGATTTATAATGCTCTTAGGGATTATCTTGCCAATTATTTTGATGATGAATTAGGATTTGTAGTTCAGGAAGACTCTATCCATATTTTTGCTCCTTTATGGAGACTATTAGAAGTGTTTTATCATAATGATGAAAGACGTTGGGGAGATGGAGAAATAGTTGATAAAGAATTTGAACCAAATCTACGTAAAATAAATGCTTATTGTGAAGATTTGGCAACAGATTTTTATTATCAAGAATTTCTTTCAGGATATGTTTATGGTACTATTGATGAGGCAATTGAAAATACTGATTTAGCTAATCTTTCTGAAGTTCCAGAATTTAATTTTGATTGTAATATCATTGGCGGTTATGGTGTGGCTTTGGAAGTTTTAGATGATCCTTATAGTATTGTAGTTAATCCTTTATATGTTGATAAGGTCAGAGAAAAAATAATGCAATTTATGGAAGATTATGATCTTGGTAATTCTTTTTCTAAAGATGGATCAAAAATTGCATTTGATTGTTCTTTTATGGATTTAGTCAATGCATATTATATGGAATTACAAAGACTTGAATACTATCAAGGTATGAGAAATGATCAGCCTAAAGAAAAGGTTAAGAAATAGGTGGTGTATTTTATGGAAAAGAAAAACTTTTTTAGAAAAATAGAAGAAGCAAAAGATTTATCTCGAGATATAGAAGCTGATGTAGTAACTGATATTTTAATGATGTTTATGCAAGAACTTTTAGGAAATGTTATTAATAAGCAAATAGATAAAATAAAAGCTAAAAGTTCTAAGTTATCTTTTGATGATATTGCAGATGATACGTTTGTTGAAACTATTAGAGTAATTTCATCTTCTGATAAAAAAGCGGCGGAAGTTATTGGGACAAGTATTTTTGTAAATGAAGCTTACTATAAAACTTTTTTAAATATTATAGAATCTCTTAATGGTATTGTTATGAATTGTGATATTCATAAATATAAAAATGAGAGTGTAATTAAAATGGGAACATCTTTAAGTAAGATTACGAATTTATATTACTTATATGATCCTAGAAGATATGGAGGAGAAGATGTTGCTCCAAGAGATTTTGAAGAAAAATTAAATTGGTTAGGTAATATTTATGATGATAAATTGTATGGTGATACATATTATGATAAGTTTATTGGTAAATTATTACCTAGTATTATAGAAAGTAATATATCAAGAATTCAACCTCATAATTATATGCATACACATATTGTCTCTGAAAAATTTGTTGTAGTAGAAAAATCGGTATATGATTCATCTGAATTAATAAAAAAGCAAGAAAAAGATATATTTTATTTTGTAGTTGATGATGCTGTTTATGATGAGTTTATTACTATGCTTAAAAAACGTTTTGAGGATGATTTATGGGGGGATGTTGTTGGATATTCTGCAGCATTAAAAGGATATGTTTTTAGATTTAATATTACTCTGGATGATTTAGTAAAAGAATATTATATGGAATTACGAAGATTAGAATATTATAGAGGTATAGAAGACGATAAAGCAAAAGAAAAGGTAAAGAAATAAGAGAGGTATTACTATGGAGATTGCTAATTTTTATGAAAAAGTAAATGATGTTAAAAATTATTCTATAGATGTAGAAAGCGATATTATTGCTGATATGATATTAGAATTTATGCATTTGGTTTTACCATATTGGATTAATGAATCATTAGATAATATAAATAGTTTAAGCGCTGATTTAAAGCCAGAATCAATAAGAGAATTAGAAGAAAAGAGGACAATAACTATCCGCCCTTTTCAAGCGGTGTATGATTCTAGCTTAGTTATGTTTGATAATAAAGATTTTATTGTTAGAGAAGATTATTTAGAATTTTTTGCTGATAAACTAAGAAATATTATTCGTTCTGAGTTGGACTATTCATATGAATGGAATAGAAATAGTGATAATGACATTATTATTACTTTTAGTACAAGTTTAAATAATCTTTTAAGGCTGTATTATTCATATGATCCTAGAAGATATGGTGAAGCTGATATAAATGTTTATACTGACTTTGAGAAAAAGCTTAAATATTTGGAACAAATTTATTCTGAAAAGTTATATGGTGATTTATTCTATGATGAGTTCATTGGTAAAATTATGCCGCTTGTTATTAATCAAGGAATTTCTCAAATTACCCCTAGTAATTATGAGAGAGATATAATTAATTCTGGGGTAGTTTCTGTTTTTAAAAATTCAAAACTTCCTGATGTTATGGAAGATGATAGTGTAATTTGTTGGGAAAAAAGTATTTTTGTTGATGATCAATTTTATTCTGAATTTATAAATCTTATTAAAGATTATTTATCTCCAGAATGTTGTTTTAATGGTGGTCGGTCTTACGGAGTAAGTTTTAAATATAAAGAATATTTACGTGAGATGATTAAAACATATTTTATGGAATTACAAAGATTAGAACATTATCGGGCTTTGGAAGATGACAAAGAAAAAGTTGCGGTTAAAAAGTAATAAGGAGAATTTATATGGCTAATTTTTATGAAAAAATAGAAGATATGAAAAGTTATTCTCAAGATGTAGAAAGTGACGCTATAACAGATATTATAATGGGATTTATGAGAGAGTTTTTACCAATATTTATAAATGTGTCTTTAGATGATCATTTTGATACCTTTTCTATAGATAGTAAACATTGGAGTCCTTATGATGTTAAAGACAAAACAATTATTGATGAAAAGATAAAAATACAACCTTATCATGGACCTGGCCTTTTTATCTCTGGTGAAAATACATTTTATATTCAAGAAAACTATTTTGATATAGCTTTTGATATACTTATTTATATTCTTCGAGATCATTTGAAAGTTTCTTGTTGGTCTAAAGATGAAAATTCTAGAATTTATGAAGTGACTATAAATACAACTTTAAAAAAAATATTAGATCTTTATTATATGTTTGATTATAGAAGATGTGGCTATGGAGATCAAAGTGATACGGATTTTGAAAAAACATTACAGCATATAGATCAAATATATTCTGATAAATTATATGGTGATTTCTATTATGATCAATTTATTAAATCATTTATTCCTACAATAATAGAAGATAATATTTCAAAAATAGATCCAGGAAATTATGATGAAGATTTACTTCTTAATGAACATATTAATATTATTTTACATTCTAAAATTAAAGGTTTTTTTGAAAAAACTGAAGGTTCAACTCCTTTTAGAACTATATTTGTTGATGATCAGCTTTATTCTGATGCTTGTTCTTTGATAAGTAGGTTCTTAGTGGATTTTACTCATATTTCTATAACAAGATTACCAGGAGGACAAACATATCATATAACTCCTACATTAAAAGATTTAGTTGATGCTTATTATATGGAGTTACAAAGATTAGAATATTATAGAGGTATGGAAGATGACAAAGAAATAGTTAAAACTAAGTAAGATATTTTCTTACTTTTTTTATTTCATAGAATGTTACTACTAATATATTTAGGCTAGTGGCGATGATTAGTGAATAGAATCCTATTTTTAAATATGATGTTAGATAGAGTGTAGTTGTTCTAATTATTGTGCCATAGAGGGTTGCTAGAAAGGCATCTTTACTTTTAGCCATAGCATCTAAAGAACTTGCAAGCGGTGCTTGAATATACTGAAATATACATATTGGAGCAAGTATTTTTATGTATGTTGTACCTTCGTTTGTATGGTAGATTAAATTTAGAAAATAGGCTGGTTTTAAGACTAAAATAATAGTTACGGGGATACCTATAAGTAAAGATAAGACAATAGCTTGAATTATTTTTCTTTTTACATATATTTTATTTCCTTTAGTATATTCTTTTGATATTATGGGAAGTAGTGCTTGAGATATGGCTAGTGTAAAGAATGATGGTAATAATATTAAGGGTATTACATAACCAGAAATGATACCATATTCAGTAGTTATATAGTTAGTTGTATAACCCACTTTTAAGAGAATGGTTGATATTATAATTGGTTCTAGAAAATAACCAATACTTCCTATTAGTCTAGTACTGGTATTAGGAATACTTATTTTTAGGCTATCTTTTAGATAGTTTTTATTTGGTATAAAGTCTTTTTTAGTTATTTTTATATTTTTTGGTAGAAAGAAGATTAAAACTATTGTTGATGCTATTTCACTAATTATGTTTATTAAGACTAGATAAGCTACAGCGTATTTTGTTCCATAAAGAATAATTTTTGGTAGAGTTGTAATTAATAATAAAAGTCTAGTTATGTCTTCAATGATGTTTGATAGAACATGGGGGAACATTCTTGATTTGCCAAAAAAATAGCTTCTACAGATACTCGATGTTGATGTGAAAGGTATAACTAGGGACATGGCTAAAATTGCTAGATAGGTATTATCATTGTGTAATAGTCTTGTACTAATTATTGGGGCCGTTATTACTATTAAGATAGATAGTAAGATATTAATTGCTACTAAGAGTGGTAAGAGAGTAAAGAAAAGATTTTTATTGTTTCTTGTTTCTTCTGAAATTAGTTTAGAAAGGGCTATTGGAAGACCAAATTGACTAAGGCTGATTAAAAGAGAAAATGTTGGTAGAATTAACATATAAGTTCCTAATGTTTTGGTACCGATAATTCGGGCCATGATAATTTTTATAAGCATTCCGAGAATTTTTGTTAGAAATCCGCCAATTAAGAGAATTATAGTAGATTTAATAAATTTTTCTTTCATATTAATTTTTATGAAAAATTGTAAAAAAATATTTCATTATAAAAATAGATATGTTATGATTTTATTGTTGTAGGATGTCGAATATGGTCGATATCGAACATAAGATTATTTTTGTAAAAAGTATTGTCAATTATAAATATTAGTAAATATTTTATGATAATGATTATATATAATGTGTTAAACTGAAAATAGAGGTGGCATTATGAATGAATTAATCAATTTTTTAACTTCTGAAGAAATTATGGTTGTATATATAGTTATAGGCTTAGCTTGTGTACTATGTTTCATTATATATTTAGTTGAAAAGAATACAGATAAGCGTAAAAGACGTAGTAATACTAGAGAGCTTAATAAATTAGTTGAACAAATCCAAGAAGAAGTTGGAGAAGAAAATGAAGTTAACTATTCTGATGAGCCAGTATTAGAGACTATTGAAGAAGTAAAGCCAGAAGCTGATAATGCAGTTGTTGTTCCTGAAAGAGTAGAAAAAGAGCCTGAGCAAATAGAAGAAAAATTAGAATATACAACCATTGAGCCAGATCAAGCTACGGCTAAACTCGAGTTACAAAAGCTACGTGAAGAACTTGAAAAAGCACAAGAAGAAAATACTGTAGTAGAAGAGGTTAGGGAACCGGAGATTATTAATAGTTATGAAAACTTACAACAAGTTAGTGAACCAGAATTAATTAATAATTATGAAGATTTGCAAGAAGAAAGTGCTATAATTAGTTTGGAAGAGTTAGTTAAAAAGAGTAAAGAACTATATGAGAATAATGAAAAGACACAGTATATTGATGATAATACTGTACCAATAAGTTTGGATGAGTTAGCACGTCAAGCGGGAAAAACTGGTGCTATCTATACAGAAAATTTTGAGATTAGTGATGCTGTTAACGAAGTAGAATTAAATGATAATGTTAGTGATGTTTTACCAGTTACTAATAATGTTGTCGCTGAAGTAAAAGCAGTAGATGCTCCTACTGTTATGCAACCTGCTACAAATAAAGTTGTGCTTGAAGATTTTAGTTCTGTTAAAGTTCCTCTTAGTAATGAATCTAAGACTTATAAATTTAAAAGTAGTCCTATTATTTCACCAATATATGGGATTGAGAATAAAGAAAAAGATACTGATATTGAATTAGAAAATACAGCTAATTATGAAAAGCTTGATCAAGAAATTAAGAAAACTAATGAGTTCTTGATGACACTTAGAGAATTACAAAAGAAATTGGATTAATAAAATAGGTTTTTACCTATTTTTATTTTATATTTTTATTTAGTGTGATATAATTTATTAACGGAAAGTTACTTGGGATGAGTATACTTAATTAGAGGGTGGTATTATGCGTAGTGTTGGTGTTTTAACTCTTGGTTGTAAGGTTAATACTTATGAGTCGGAATATGTCATAAATGAGTTAAAAAAAGCTGGATATATTATTAAAGATTTTGATGATATATGTGATATCTATATTATTAATACTTGTACTGTTACTAATCAGAGTGATTCAAAGAGTATGAAAATGATAAGACAAGCTATTAGAAGAAATAGTGATGCTTGTGTTGTAGCAATGGGATGTTTTATTGCAGCTAATCAAGACTATTCTATTGATGGATTGGATATTACTATTGCGAATAAAGATAAAGCTCGGATAGTTGAATTGTTAGATGAGTATTTTAAAAATAAGGAAGTTATGAAGCTTCAGTATAAGGGACGTTTAAAGGAATTCGAAGATATGTATATTAACTCATTTCCTGGTCGGACTAGAGCTTTTGTAAAAATTCAGGATGGGTGCGATAATTTTTGTTCTTATTGCATTATTCCATTTGTTCGTGGTAAGTGCCGAAGTAAAGATGAAGATAAGGTTATTTCTGAAATTAAGGATTTAGTTAATAATGGTTATCGAGAAATCGTTCTTACAGGTATTCATACTGGTAGTTACGGAGTTGATTTAGAAACTAGTTTTGCTGATTTATTAAAACGTTGTGTTGAAATTCCTGGATTAGATAGACTTAGAATTTCTTCAATTGAGACAACTGAATTAAATGATGATGTGTTAGAAGTTTTAAAAAAATCAAAAGTTTTAGTTGATCATTTGCATATCCCTATTCAAGCTGGTAGTGATAAGATACTAAAGGCAATGAAGAGAAAATATGATTTAGCTTACTTTTTTGATAAAATAGCTGAAATTAGGTCTATTAGACCAGAAATAGCGATTAGTACAGATGTAATTGTAGGTTTTCCAGATGAGAGTGAAGAAGACTTTCAAACAACAATTGATACTTGTAGGAAATTAGAATTTAGCAAACTACACGTTTTTCCTTTTAGTGAAAGAAAAGGTACAGTAGCAGCTACGCTTGATGGTAAACTTGATGGTAGTGTGAAAAAAGATAGAGCTAGAAGATTAATAGCAGTTTCTCATGAATTAGAAACTAATTATATGCAGAAATTTATTAATCGGGAAGTTGATGTTTTAATAGAAGAATATAAAGATGGTTATAGTTATGGTCATACTGGGAACTTTTTATACGTTAAAATTAAAGGTGAGTTACCACATAATGAAATCATTAAAGTTAAAATAGTTAGAGTTGATTATCCATACTGTATTGGAGAAATTAGCTAGAAAGGATATTATGGCTACTTATATTAAAGGGACATTTTCAAAAAGTATTTATCAAAGTAATTCCGGTTATATTATCGGAATTTTTAAGGTTAGTGATACAAATGATGAAAAAGTTGCTGACTATATAGGTAGAAGTATTACCTTTACTGGTTATTTTCATGAATTAAATAATCTTGATAGATATATTTTTTATGGGAAATTAGTTAATCATGATAAGTATGGGGAACAATTTCAGGTTGATAGTTATGAGAGAGTAAAACCAGAAGATAAAGATGGAATAGTTGAATTTCTAACTAGTGGTTTGTTTCCTGGAATTGGGGAAGTTAAAGCTAAAAAGATTGTTGATGTCTTAGGAAAAGACACTTTAAAAATTATTCTGGAAAATCCGGATAATTTAATTTTAATACCGGGTATTACGAAAAAAAACATAGATGTTTTGCATAGTAAATTAAAAGAGTATGAGGCTAGTTATGAAATAATTATAGAACTAACTGACTTAGGTTTTTCTACACGGGATTCTATGCTTATTTATAATTATTATAAGAGTAAAACTAAGAATGTAATTAGTGATAATTTATATAAAATTATTGATGATATTTTTGAATTGTCATTTAAAAAAATTGATATGATTGCTTTACGTAATGGTGTTAGTAAAGATGATTTAAATAGAGTATGTGCGGCCATTATATATATCATGGAAGAAGTTAGTAATACTTATGGTCATAGTTATTTTTCTCGTGATGAAATTTTATCTTATCTACCAAGAGTTTTAGGAGTTGTTGTTGATACTTCTATTAGTGATAAAGCTTTTAAAATATTAATTAAGGATTTAAAAATAGTTGTTAAGGGAGAAAGACACTATTTAAAAGAGATGTATGAGGCTGAAACTTTGATTGTTAAAAGATTTAGAATGCTTAATAATAATAAAGAGACTAAGTATAAAAATTTAGATAGTAAACTAGAGGCTTTAGAAGAAAAATTAGGAATTAAGTATAATACTTCTCAGAAAGAAGCTATTGTTAAGAGTTGTATGCGTGATTTTTTAATAATTACAGGTGGGCCTGGGACTGGCAAGACTACTATTATGAAGGGTATTTGTGAACTTTATCGGGAATTAAATAAACTTAGTTATTCTGAATTAATTGAAAAAATGGTTTTACTGGCACCTACTGGAAGAGCTGCTAAGAGAATGAGTGAGGCGACACTCATGCCGGCTAGTACGATTCATAGATTTTTAAAATGGCAAAAAGAGGCAAATAAGTTTCAAATTAATGAATATAATCGTAGTAAAGCTGAAATAGTTATTATTGATGAAGCTAGTATGATTGATACTTTGCTAATGGCTAGTTTACTTAAGGGCTTATCTTCTAAATGCAAGATAATCATTGTAGGTGATGATAATCAATTACCAAGTGTTGGTGCTGGACAAGTTTTGCATGATTTGATTTCTAGTGAAATGCTAACTGTTATCCGACTTAATGAATTATATCGCCAAGGTGATAATTCTAATATTATTACTTTAGCTTATGATATTAGAAATAGTTATATAAATAGAGATATTTTTAATGTTGATGAGGATCTTACTTTTATTGAGTGCTCTGATAATGAAGTTTTGAATAATATTTATGAAATTTGTAATACATATAAAGATTTAAGTTATAAAAGTTTTCAGATACTTGCTCCTATGTATAAGGGAATAACAGGTATTGATAAAATAAATATTACTGCTCAAAACATCTTTAATCCTAAAGATAATACTATAAAAGAAAACAGGATTGGAGATGTTCTATTTAGAGAAAATGATAAGGTTATTCAACTTACTAATATGCCTGATGATAATGTTTATAATGGTGATATTGGTTTAATTGACAGAATAATTGTTGGGAATAAGAAAGAGGTTTATATCGATTTTGATGGCAATATTGTTAAATATACACCGGCAAATTTTAATAATTTTCGTTTAGCTTATGCAATTAGTATTCATAAGGCACAAGGATCAGAATTCGATGTTGTTGTTATTCCTATGGTTAAGGGATATAACAAAATGTTATATCAAAAATTAATATATACAGCAGTTACAAGAGCTAAGAAAAAACTATATTTAGTAGGTGATTATAAGGCTCTTGAGATGGCTGCTGCTAATAATAAGGAAGATGAAAGAAGGACTACTATTAAAGATTATTTAATTTATGGTATAGATTAATAATATGTGTTCATACTACTCGTAGAGGTGATAGTATGAAAATGATGACTAAAGTAATGGCTGCAATTGGTGGGATGGGTATTTTTGGTTATATGTATATGAAAAAACATCCTGAAACGGCTTGTAAAATGCGTGAAATGGGTAAAAATGTTAGTCAAATGATGTACAATATGTTTGATGAAGAGTGATTATTTATCATTCTTTTTTTGTATATCACTAGTTTGCATACAAACCATTTTTTTTCTTGTATTATTGGTATTGATGATAGAAGGAGTGAATTTATGATAAAAAAGAATAATTTATTTTTTATTTGTTTAATATTAGTGGCTGTTTTTTTATTGCCATGTAGTGTTTTAGCAGATGATGAGGAGGCGTATCGACAACGAATTCAACATGATTATAAGAGCGATAATGGGACGGCCTTATATTTTAGTGATTTATGTATTATGGATGATGATGGATATGCTATTTTTGGTATACAAGGTGAAATAGATGAAACTTCACCAGAAATTGTTGTTTTAAGATATGATTCTAAATATAATTTAGTATATAAACAAAGTTTTATGGCTGAGGGGTTAGGTGAAGCTAGTATTTTGACAGGAAAACTTATACCTCTTCCTAATAACCGAGTTATAGTGGCTTTTCCTAAAAAAGCATTTTTATTAGAAAATGATGGTAAATTACTTAAAACTGTAGATTTACCATTAGGAGAAATAAATCCTGTTGTCAGATTGGGAGATACCTTAGTTTCAGTTACTACTTCGATGATTTATCAGTATGATTTAGATCTTAATGTTATTAAGACAAAACCTATTTCATTAGATGATAATCAAATAATGATGTTTTCTAATATTGATCATGAAGCATCATTTGTGCATGGACAAACATTATATAATCTTGATGCTAATTTGAATTATCATGCTATTCATAATTTTCCTGAAAATTCGGGTTTTGCACCATTAGTTAAATTAAAGGGACAAAAATATATTGGTTTAACTATGGATGAGGATAATAAAGGATATTACATAATTACAGAAGATCTTCAAAATTTTGCTTTAAAGCATCCTGATTATGCAGCAAGTAGTTATTTGGCAATGGGACATATGTTTTTTGGAATTTTAGCTCGAGTTAAATATGCTGAAGAACTTGATAATGGTTATGTGTTTACTAATCAAATACTTAGCGAGGATAATCAGACTTGTACTATTTCTATTTCAGTATATGATTTAAATTATAATTTAATATATGAAAAGGAAATTGCTACAATACCTGCTTTTGGAAGTAATCAAAGTCAAACAAATGCAGCAACTATTTTAAATAGTGTGGCAAGACTTCGTAATGGAGACTTTGTTATGCTTTATACAACTGGTCATGTAGCTGAAGACTTGGAAGCTCATGATATTGTTTTTACTTATAAACGAAAAGTAATGACTGCCGAGAGTAGTGATAGTGTATATTTTGATAATGACTATTTTAAACCTGGTGAAAAAGTTCAAATGCGATTTAAAAGTAATCCTGGTTATTCTGTTTCGTCAGTAACTATAACTGATACTGCTAATAATACAGTTCAATATAACAAAAAAGATTATACTTTTGTAATGCCTGATGATGATGTTGTAGTTGATGTTCAATGGAAAGCAATTACTAATCCAGATACAGGAACTATAATTTCATTAGTTTTATGTATAGTCGCAATATTAATGGTATTTTATCCTAATTTATTTAAGTTGGGTAAGAAATTAAAAACAGTATCGAAATGATACTGTTTTTATATTTATATATTTTCCTGGATTTTTTAAGAAAATGCGTGTATAATTTACTTGTTTGGGGTGATTAGATGATTACTATTAAAAGTGATAGAGAAATAGAATTAATGCGTCATGCTGGTATGTTAGTATCTAAGATGCATCAATTTATTAAACCTTATATTAAAGCTGGTGTAACTACTAAAGAATTAGATAGACTTTGTGAAAAATTTATCTTGGATAATGATGCTGTTCCTTCTTGCAAAGGCTATGAAGGGTTTCCTTGCGCTCTATGTACAAGTGTTAATGATGAAGTTGTTCATGGTATTCCTAGTAATAGAAAACTTAAAAATGGCGATATAATTACAATTGATGTTGTTATCGGATATAAAGGATATCAAGGTGATGCAGCTTGGACTTATGCGGTAGGTGAAGTTGATGATGATAAAAAATATTTAATGGAACATACGGAAAAAGCTTTGTATGAAGGAATTAAAATGATAAAGCCTGGTAATAGAATAGGTGATATTTCGGAAGCAGTACAAAACTATGCTGAAACACACAATTTAGGCGTTGTTCGAGAGTTATGTGGTCATGGAATAGGTAAAGATATGCATGAGGATCCTGAAGTTCCTAATTTTGGGATTGCTAATACTGGAGCAAGATTAAAGCCGGGGATGGTTATTTGTGTAGAACCTATGCTTACATTTGGATATCGAGATGTTTTTTTACTTGATGATGATTGGACTGTAGTTACTCAAGATGGTTCAGCAGCAGCACATTATGAGCATACAATCTTAGTTACTGATGATGGTTATGAAATATTAACTCCAAGACTTAATTAACGTAAAATATTTTAATTTTACGTTTTTTGTTTTTAAAATTTTCTATTTCGTTGTATATTAATAATGGGAGATGATTTCTTTGAAAAAAAGTGTTATATTTTTAATAAATGGACTAGGTATAGAGAGACCTGGTAGTTATAGTATTTCAATTGATCAATGTATGCCTAATCTTTCAAAAACAAAAGAGACATCTTTTTTTACTACGGCTCTTATTAATTCTCTAGAATATAAAAGTGCGTATCAACAGTTTTTTTTAGGAGATACATCTGTTACGGAATTACAGTATTTAAATAACAATGTTTTTAATGAACAAGTTACTTCTAATAAAACTTATCAAAGTCTATTGCAAAGTGTTTCTAAAGAAGAAGAAAAATTTCATATTTTTTTAGAACCAGATAGCGATAAAATTGTTGAACAACTTAATAATATGGTTAATATCATGGAGTTGCCAGTTAATAAGCAAATATATCTTCATTTAATTCTTACTCAACAAACTACTGGTGATTATGATAAATTAATATCAACCATTAATTATATAAAATATCATATTAATGAACGTATTACAGTTGGATTTATTATGGGAAAAGAGTCATTACCGGAGGAAATTACTATCGATATTCTTACGGCGATGCGAAAAGTGCTTTTTTATTGTTCGTGTGAGAGATGGAGTGAAACTGATAAAAAATTAATATCCCTTAAAGAAAGTAATATTCGTCCATGTGTAGTTCCTACTTTTTGTGCTACTAATGATTGTGCAATTACTAATGGTGATACGATAATGTTTTTTAATACTAAGAGAACTAATTATGATAATATAATTAATTGTATAGTTAAAAATGAACCAGAAGTATTCAAAAATGCTCAAGTTAATTTACCATTTTACTCATTGGTAAAATTAGATAGTAGTTATGCTATACCATTTTTTATTGAAAATGTTGTTTATGATAATACTTTATCTGCGATTCTTACTAAGGCTCAGAAGAAAGCATTAATTATAACTGATGAAAAAAATATTAATTATATTAATTTCTTAGCTAATGGTTATAATCATGTTAATAATCCTAATGTTGTGTTTATGAAGCTTGATAATAGATATTTTCAAACACAAGAGGCAGTAAATAAGTTAATTAATGAATCAGATTATGATTTAATAATATTTGATTATCATATGAATGTATCTAGGACAGTTAATGATTTGAAAAATCAGTTAGGTGAAATTGATAAAGTTTTAGGGTTTGTTGTTGAAGCATGTGTTAATGTTAATTCTCTTTTTATAACTAGTTTATATGGTATTAGAAAAGAAATGCCTGTTGCTGATTATAATACTGAAATGGTTACGATAGATTATGAAATGCAAATACCTATTTTCTTCTTTGATTATAGTTATCCTAGAAGTAGATATGCACTTTATCCTGGAGAAACAGATGATATTTTATCATCGGCTATTAAATGTATAAGGGAAGATCTTAATATTTATTCATTAGTTAGACCAAAGGGAATAATTAATGGAATTCTTGGTGGATTAAAAAAATAATACAATTTATGTATTATTTTTTATTTTATTGGTTCTAAATAATCTATGTCGGGAATAAGTTTTTCTATATAACTTAATAGTTCATCATGATTATATTTTGTTGGTTCTTTTAAAAATTCAAGGCATATTTTGATAACTCCACTAACATAGAATAATGAAATTAATTCTATTGGAACATTTGAGTTGTTTTTGTAATTTTCTTTTAAGTGATTAGTAACTGCTTCTTCAGCTGCATCTAGCATCATATCATAGGCAATTGAATTATTATTTTTTTTGACAATAGATATAGATGAGTATAAATTAATATTCTTTTCAGTGTAATCAATTAGAAGTTTTATTAACTCAAGATAATATTCTTTGATACTTGTGACTTCTTTTTTTACTTCTAGATGAGCTATTAATTCTTTCTTTAAATCTTCAAGGAATGCAGCAAGTAATTCATATTTATCATTAAAGTGATCATAAAATGTTGATCTATTTATTAATGAAATGTTACAAATATCAGTTACTTTTATATCTTCAAATGTTTTTTCTTCCATTAATTGTAGTAGTCCTTTATAAAGATTAGCTTTTGTTTTTCTAATTCGTAAATCTTCTTTTTTTTGCATATAATATCACCTATAGAAATTATATTACTTTTTTGGACAATTGTAAATATAACCTACAAATGTAGGATAATTATTATACAAATTGAAGTTTTTTGTTGGATAACAGACATTTTATGCTTTTTATTGCTTCTAAAACATTTATATTTTTATAAAATATTATTCGTGAGGGGATAAAATGAAAAAATTTGCTAATATTATATCTAAAAATAATATTCTTATATTAATTTTAAGTTTAATTCTTATTATTCCAGCTGTATATGGATTTGTTACTACAAAAATTAATTATGATATTTTAGTATACTTGCCGGATAATATTGATACAATTAAAGGCCAAAATATTTTGGATGATGATTTTGGTTTAGGTGCTTATGCTTTCGTTATGACTGATATGAAATCGAACCGAAAAGTTTTAAACTTAGAAAATAAAATTAGAAAAATATCAGGAGTTAATCAAGTTGTAAGTGTTGCTGATATTGTGGGAACGACTATTCCTAAAGAAATGTTACCTGATGAAGTTTTAAAAAAACTATATCATGATAATACTAGTGTAATTCTTGTAACATTTAATGATAATGCATCGGCTGATGCAACAGTGGAAGCTGTTACTGAACTTCGTAATGTTGTAGGTGATGCTTCAAGTATTAGTAGTATGACTTCAATGGTTTTAGATACTAGGGATTTATCTAATGAAGAAATGCTTACATATGTTGTAATTGCTGCTGTACTTTGTGGAATTGTTTTAATTATTTCTACTGATTCTTATATTATTCCAGTATTATTGCTTTTAAATATTGGTTTAGCTATTTTATATAATTTAGGTACTAATTTTATATTTGGTCAAATTAGTTATATTACGAAATCAATTACTGCTGTATTGCAATTGGGTGTTACTACGGATTTTTCAATCTTTCTGTATCATAAGTATTTGGGTGCTAAGAAAAAATATACTGATAATAGAGTAGCTATGCAAGAAGCTATTATGATGACTTTTAAATCTGTTTTAGGATCTAGCTTAACAACTTTTGTTGGATTCTTAGCTTTATGTACTATGAAATTAACTTTAGGCATGGATATTGGTTTAGTAATGGCAAAAGGTGTTTTATTTGGTTTAATTTGTGTTTTAACGATTTTTCCAGCATTAATACTTACATTTGATAAATATATAGAAAAGACTAATCATAAAGTTTTTCTGCCTAAGTTTAGAAGAATACAAAATTTTTCTATTAAATATTATAAATATATATTTGCAATATTTTTAGTTCTATTAATTCCAGCTTATATCGGTAATAAGAGCTATGATGTTTATTATAAATTAGATGAATCTTTACCAAGCAGTTTACCATTTCAAGTTGCTAATTCTAGGTTAGCAAAAGAATTTAATATAATTTCTCCTGAGATGATTGTTATTGATAAAAATCTTTCGGCTAGTGACGTTAGAGATCTTGTTGATGAAATAAAAAATGTTGATGGTGTTGATTTTGTATTAGCACCTAATATATTAGCATCTCCTGCTGTTTTATCTTTACTTCCTGATGATTTTTCTAAGATTATAAATAATGATAAATATCAATTAATAATTTTCAATTCTGATTATGAAATTGCTAGTGATGAACTTAATAATCAAGTAAATGTAATTAATAAAATCATTTCGAAATATGATAAGAATGCTATTTTAGCAGGTGAGGGTGCTTTAATGAAAGATTTAGTAACAATAGCTGATCATGATTTTCATATGGTTAATTATACTTCCATTGCTGTTGTATTTTTGGTTATGTTATTTGTTTTAAAATCTTTTGGATTACCAATAATTTTAATATTTGTAATTGAATTTGCTATATTTATGAATATGGCTTGTGCTTATTATACAGGGGAGAGTCTACCATTTATTGCATCTATTGTTGTTGGTACCATTCAGCTTGGCGCTACTATAGATTATGCAATTCTTATGTCTAATACTTATTTAGAACAGAGACATAGTAAAGCTTTAAATAAGATTGATGCAATGAAAGAGACTTTAGCGACAACTGTTCCATCTATTATTACATCGGCATTATGTTTCTTTGCAGCAACTATTGGAGTTTCACTATATACTAAGATTGATATGATAGGTAGTATTTGTAATCTATTGTCAAGAGGTAGCATTATTAGTATGTTAGTTGTAATCTTAATTTTACCAGCACTACTAATTATCTTTGATGGCTTTATTATGAAGACAACAAAATTTAAGGAGGGAAAATAATATGAAGAATTTTAAAAAAATATTTATTAGTTTTAGTTTAATATCTTTATTATTTCAACCATTATCTATTTTTGCTTTAGAAAAATCAGAAATGATATATTCTAATTTAAATTATAATGGTGAAGTAAAAAGTACTGATATTAATGTTTCATTAACTAATTTAGATAGTGGTGATATAGTTGACTATACATATTTAGAAAATATAAAAAATATTAATGGTCGTGAAAAATTTTCAAAAGAAAGTAACAAATTAACTTGGAATTCTACTGGTAAAGATATATTTTATGAAGGAAAATTAAATTCAGAATTACCAATTAAAGTTAAAGTAAAATATTTTCTTAATAATGAAGAAATTAACCCTAAAAACATTTTAGGAAAGAGTGGTGATATTTCAATTAGAATTGAATTGGAAAATACTGCTTATAATCAAGCTGCTAAATTATATACACCTTTTGTTAGTACGGCTGTTTTGATGTTAGATAGTGATGCAAACTCTAAAGTTTCAGTAAGTAATGGTAAAGTTGTTAGTACAGGTAATCAATATATAATTACTAGTATTGCCGCTCCTGGATTAGAAAAAGATATTTCTTTAAGTGAATTTAATAATATTGATTTTGATACAATAACTATTAATTATACTACTGATAGTTTTAAAATTAATGATATATATATTGCTAGTAGTCCTAAATTGTTAGATGAAATTGATGTTTCTAAATTAGACAAAGTAGCTAATCTTGGTAATTCTTTAAATACTTTGCAAGATGGTATGAATCAGGTTTCTTTAGGTGCTAATAAACTTAGCGATGGTACTGCTATGTTAAGTAGTGGTATGACACAGTTTTCTAATGGCTTAAAACAAGCTTATGATGGTTCTGTTAAATTAGCAGATGGTGTTTCTACTTTGAATTCTGAGGTTGAATATTATTATGGTGTTTTAGAGCTTATTGATAGATTATTTAATAGTCAAGAAACTGAGGAAGATTTGGCAAGATTGGATCCTGATATTGTCGCAGAAATTCAAAAAATTAGAAAGACTATTAATGATAATCAAGATATTATAAATGAGGCTAGAAATGTAATTATTTCTTTAGATGATACTTATCACTCTAAAGAACTTGATAAATATTCTTCTTCTGAAGAAATGATTAATTATTTTGAAAATATGGGCGTTAGTTCAGAAGAAATTATAAAACTTATTGTTTGTAAGGAAACTTATGAGAATAATATTAAATTAATGAAGTATTTAGAAAATAATAATTATAGTTTGCTTGAAGGAGTTAAAAATCTATTAAATACTATTATGGAAAAAGCTAATCAAGCATATACTGGTACTAATGAACTTTCTAACGGTGCTTTTGAATTAGAAAATGGGCTTCAGTATTTATATGAGAATTCTTTATTACTTGATTCTGGTAATAGACAAGTTGCTGATTCTACTAAATTGTTAAGTGATGGAATAGCAAAAATCAATGAAGAAGGAATAAACAAGTTAACTGAATATGGATCTAAAGCTAGTGACTATGCTTTAACTGTTAAGAAGATGCTAGAACTTAGTAATAATTATTCAGGATTTACTGGTACTGATGCTACTTCAACAATATTTATTTATAAATTAGGAAAATAAAAATTGATATATTTTATATTTTGTATTATAATCTAAATACAGGGAAATACTTTAATAAGGTAACATTAATTGTGTTTCCTTTTTTATTGCATTTTATCTTTAAAAGATATAGAATTTTTATGAGGTAATATTATGGATAATATAAATGAAAAATTAAATAAATTTTATAAATGGGATTTAGATGAGTTTTTTAAAGCTTTGTTTGGTTGTCTTATTTGCTCATTAGCAATTAATCTTTTTATTGTACCTAATAATTTATATAATGGTGGTATACTAGGTATTTCTCAATTAATTAGAAGTGTTTTATCTTCACTTTTTGGAATTAATTTTAAGTTTGATATATCAGGATTAATAAATTTACTTATTAATTTACCATTATTCTTTATTGCTTATAAACTGATTAGTAAGACTTTTTTTAGAAGGACTGTTGTCTGTGTTGTTTTTCAAACTATATTTTTATCAGTTATACCGATACCTAATGCAGCTTTAGTTGATGATATTTTAACTAGTGTTTTAATTGGTGGTATTCTTGGAGGAATTGGACTTGGTATTACACTTACTGCTAGTGGTTCTACTGGTGGAACTGATATTATAGGTTTATTATTTAGTATGAAGAATAATAGTTTGTCTGTAGGAAAAATTGGTAGAGGTATTAATATAGTAATATACGTTATTAGTGGAATATTATATGGAATACCTGTCATGATATATTCGATTATTTATGCAGTTATTTCTAGTGTGGTAGTTGATCAATTGCATAAGCAGAATATTTGTAGTTATGCAATGATTTTTACTAAGAAGCGTCCTGAGAAATTGGTTAGTTTTATAAAGGATGATTTAAAGAGAGATTCAACATATTGGGAAGCAACTGGTGGTTTTGATGACTCTAAAACTTATATAGTTTATTCGGCAATGTCAAAATATGAAATGCAAAGATTAGAAAGACATTTAAATGAATTATCTCCTAATGCTTTTATGATTATGGGAGATGGAGTAGGAATAGATGGTAATTTTAAAAAGAAATTAACTAAATAATTTCGTTATATTAAATATTTTTGTTATAATAGAGATTGGTGATAAGTATGAAACGAAGCGAAGTAGACAGAGAAAAACTTAGTCCAATGATGCAACAATATATGGAGATAAAAGATAAGTATGAAGATACGATTATCTTTTTTAGGCTTGGAGACTTTTATGAGATGTTTTTTGAAGATGCTATTTTAGCTTCAAGAGTATTAGAACTAACTTTAACCGGGAAGCAAGCTGGTCTTGATGAGCGAGTTCCGATGTGTGGAGTGCCACATCATGCTTATGCGACATATATTGATACTTTAATTGATAAAGGCTATAAAGTTGCGATTTGTGAACAATTAGAAGATCCTAAGGAAACTAAAGGAATGGTTAAAAGAGATGTTGTTCAAATAGTTACTAAGGGTACTAGAATCGATGCTAATCTTGATTCTAAGAGTAATAACTATATTGCAAATGTTTATGATTTTGGTTATTGTTTTGGGCTTAGTTATGCTGATATTTCTACTGGTGAAGTTTATGCCATGTTAGTCGATGGAGAACAAGATAAGATCTTAAAAGAGGTTGCAAGAGCTGGATTTAGAGAAGTAATTGTTAATGATAGTATCAATAGAGAAATTGTTGAAAAATTAAGGACTAATTATGAAGTTTTAGTTACTATTGAAAAAGAAACTTTAGATATTGATGATTATAGTTATGTTTATAAAGATTTAGAAGATACTAGACTTATTGAAACTGTTAAGCATTTATTGAAATACGTTCTTGATACAAAAAAAGGTGATTTGCACCACTTACAAGCTTGTGTAGTTAAAAAGAGTTCTATGTATTTGGAATTTGATGTTAATACGACAAGAAATCTAGAACTTGTTGAGACTTTACGAACAAGAGAACGCCAATATAGTTTACTGTGGCTGCTTGATAGATGCCGTACAGCAATGGGAAGTAGATATTTAAAAAGCAGTATTCTTTCTCCTTTGACTGATAAAAAAGAAATTGAAAGAAGATATGATTTTATTTCAAAATTAAGTACAGAATTTATTTTACGTGATGATTTAATTAAATCTTTAGAAAATGTATATGATTTAGAAAGACTTGTTGGAAGAATTACTTATGGTAATTTAAATGCTAAAGATTTATTACAATTAAAAAGTTCTTTAAAAGTTTTACCTAGAATTAAAGATATATTAGAAGAATTACAGTATGATAAAACAATAGAGACTTTTGATGAAGTTTATCAATTGTTAGAAAAAACAATACTAGAGGATGCACCATTTACTTTGCATGAAGGACATTTAATTAAAGAAGGTTATAATGCCGAGCTTGATGAATTAAAAAAGATTAGTAGTGGCTCTCGGGAATTTATTTTAGAAATGGAACAGGCTGAAAAAGAGCGAACAGGTATTAAAAACTTAAAGGTTGGTTTTAATAAGGTTTTTGGATATTACATAGAAGTTTCTAAAGGACAAGTTGGGTTAGTAAAAGAAGAGTTTGGTTATGAAAGAAAACAAACTTTAACTAATTGTGAGAGATTTATTACACCAATTTTGAAAGAAAAAGAAAATATTATTTTAGGTGCTGAAGAAAAGATTATCTCTCTTGAATATAAATTGTTTATGGATATTAGAGAGGTTATAAAACGTTATGTTTCAAAACTTCAAAAAGTTGCTAAAATACTAAGTGAAGTTGATATGTTACAGTCTTTTTCAATTGTTAGTGATAATTATAAATTTACAAGACCTGAAATAACTAATGATAAAAATTTGAAATTAATAGAGTGTCGACATCCTGTTATTGAACAGGTGATGAAAGATAAATATATTCCTAATGATATAGTGATGGATAAAACAACCAATGTTTTGTTAATTACTGGTCCAAATATGGCTGGTAAGTCAACCTATATGAGACAATGTGCTATTACTGTTATTATGGCTCAGATGGGCTGCTTTGTCCCTTGTAAAAGTGCTGTTTTGCCTATTTTTGATAAAATCTTTACAAGAATTGGTGCTAGTGATGATTTAGTCGCTGGCGAGTCGACATTCATGGTTGAAATGAAAGAAGCTAATTATGCTCTTAGTGAAGCTACGGAAAATAGTTTAATTCTTTTTGATGAATTAGGCCGTGGTACAGCTACTTATGATGGTATGAGTCTTGCTCAAGCAATACTTGAATATATTCATGATAAGATAAAGGCAAAGACATTATTTTCTACACATTATCATGAACTTACTATATTAGAAAAAGATTTAAAACATCTAAAAAATGTTCATGTATCGGCAATTGAAGAAAATAATACGATTACATTTTTACATAAAGTTAAAGCTGGTGCTATTGATAAAAGTTATGGTATTCATGTAGCTTCATTAGCAAATTTACCGAAGAGTTTAATTGATAGAGCTGATGAGATATTGAATTTATATGAGAAGAAGAGTGTAAAGAAAGAAACTTTTACACAAACAAGTTTGTTTGAGTATACGGAAAAGGATGAAAAAGAAGAAAATTTAATTGAAAAGAAATTAAAAGATATTAATCCTTTAGAAATGACACCGATGGAAGCTCTTAATTTTTTATATAATTTAAAGAAAGAAATTAATGATAAGTAGGTTTTATAATCTATTTTGAAATAATTTCTTTTTTTTATTATTTTTTGTAGATTGTTTTGTGTGCAATGTGTTATAATTATCTAGAATAGGGTTGTTGGTGAATCATGGATATAGAAAAATTAGATGTTCAAAATTCAAATGATAATAATAATTATGAAATTTCTACTAATAAAGACTATTTAGATACTGTTTTTAATATATCTATTGTTGCTAATGGAGAAATTTCTAATATAGTCTTATCTGATTTTCATAAAGAAAGAATTACATTTGGTCGTGATAAAACCAATGACATTGTAATTCCTTCTTTGTTTGTTTCAAAATTCCATGGTTTTTTTGTAATAAAGGATAATGTTTTAAAAGTATATGATAATGATAGTAAAAATGGCCTTATTGTTAATGATCAGAAGATAAGTGAGTATACTTTGAATGATAATGATTATATTCGTATTGATAATATAAGTGATCATAGTAAACATGGTATCTTATTTATGGTAAAGATTGGAAATAATATTCATAGGTGGAATCATTATCGCTTACATCGAACAGTTACGAAAATTGGTAACTGCAGTGGTTGTAATATTATGTTGCTTTATAAAAGTGATGTAGAAGATTATATTGAGATTAGAAAAGATAAAGATAGATATATATTATTTTCAATGGGTAGAGATGTATATGTAAATAGTAAATTAGTTGAAGATAATATTGTATTAGATGATAATGATGTTATTCAAATTGAAGATCTTAAACTTATATATTCGCGCGATGAAGTAATTTATCAGTTTGCTGAAAAGGGTGTTCGTGTTGATGTACGTGGTATTTATAATACAGTTAGGATAAAAGGGCGAAAAGTTAATATTTCTGAGGATATTAATATGACTATTTCTCCTGGTAAATTTGTTGCTTTTGTTGGAGCTAGTGGTGTTGGTAAGACAACATTAATGCTTTCGATGTGTGGTCTTAATAAGCCTACTAAAGGACAAGTTCTAATTAATGGAAGTGATTTGTTTAAAAACTACGAACAATTGAAAAACAACATAGGTTATGTTCCCCAGGATGATATTGTTTTTACTAATTTAACTTTAATTGATATGCTTAAGTATTCTGCTGATTTAAGAATGCCACTTAAATCTACTTCTGTTGAAAAAGAAAGAAGAATAAAAGAGGTTCTTGATATTGTTGATTTGGTTGGTAAAGAAGATGTACTTATTAGAAATTTGTCTGGAGGACAAAGAAAAAGAGCAGGTATTGCTGTTGAATTGTTGGCGGACCCTAGGTTGTTTTTCTTAGATGAACCAACAAGTGGTTTGGATCCTGAAAATGAGAGAAGAATGATGCTTACATTACGAAAAATGGCTGATAGTGGGAGAACTGTTATTTTAGTTACGCACAATACCCTTAATTTGTATTTGTGTGATAGGGTTGTTTTCTTTGGTGATGGTGGTAAAATTTGCTATGATGGTTTTCCTAACCAAGCAAATGCTTTCTTTGGTACTAAAGATTTAATAGATATTTATTTGTTAATTGGTGATGATCCTGATAAGTGGCATCAAAAATATTTAGATGAACAAATATTACCAGATGTTGCTTCTTTAGAAGACAGTGAACATTTGATAAAAGTTAAACAAAAAGAGATTACTAATACATCAGCTATTAGTCAATATTTTACTTTGACTAAGCGTTATATTAAGACTATTCTTAATAATAGAACGCAACTATTATTGCTTTTGATTCAATCTCCAATAATTGTTTTTATGATGTCCTTAATTTTAACGGATAAAGTTTTTGAAATATATGAAAGAACTAAAGAAATTATGTTTTGTATTGCTTTGGCGGGTTTATATTTAGGTCTTGGTAATTCTATTCAAGAAATATGTAAGGAAAGAGTTATTTTGAAGAAAGAGCACATGGCTAATTTACGGCTTAGTTCTTATGTTTTTTCTAAAATTACAGTGTTTGCTTTTCTTTCTATAATTCAAGCTGTATTGTTTGTTTATGTTTTTGGATTATTTATTGATACTCCTAGTGATGGTGTTGTTTATTATTGGAATATTGAAATGATGGCGACTATGGCACTTACTATATTTGGTTCATCAGCTATTGGTTTAGTTGTTTCTTCTTTTGCTAGAGATGAAAGTATGGCTATGACATATGTGCCTTTGCTTTTAGTTCCACAGTCATTGTTTTGTGGACTTTTGTTTGAACTTAAAGGTGCTGTTTTAAAAATTTCAACCTTTATATTATGTCGATGGTCATTAGAAATGTTTGGGACAACTAATGATTTTAATGGCTTGATTGATAAGATTCAGGAGGTTGTGCCTGGTTATATTCGTCAATATGATCCAATGTTTGAGTATACGGCTAGCCATTTTTATAATAGTGCAATAATAATTGGTTTAATGTCTTTGGCTCTTATACTGATTTGTTATTTCATTTTAAGAAAGAAACTTGAGGCGAAACGATGATGAAGAATGATATTATTAATAAATACTCAATAATTGAGAAGATTAAAGATATAGCTTATGGTGAGTTGTATAAAATTGATTATTTGACTTCTACTGGGAAAATACCTGCTTATTTAAAAATTATAAATTATTATAGTGTATCTGATGTTGAAGTTCGTGACGCACTATTTCGGGAAGTAGAGGCTATTAGCAAAATTCAAAATAATCCATATATAATTAAATATTATGATGTTTTTGATGATTCTGAAGAGGGAAAACTCTATATTATATTCGAATATTTAGAAAGCCTTGGAGTAAGTTTTACTGGTAATCATTATACAGAAAAAAATATTATTGAAATTGGAAAAAATATTTTATTAGCTTTAGCAGCTTTTCATGTTAATGATATTATTCATAATAATATAAATGTTGATAATATTTATGTTGATGGTACTACTTATAAACTTGGTGGAATAGATGCTTTAGCTAGTATTAATAATTCATTTAGTACTAAAACTGATATTTCACTAGTTGGTATTTTATTATATCAGTTATTAGCTGGTAAGCTTCCTTTTGATTTAAAGAGTTCTGATGAAGTTTTAGAAATGTTAAAAACTGGTCAAAAAGTACCATATCTAGAGAATATATCCGCTGATTTAATGAATATTATTATGTTAGCTTTAGATATTGATTCTAGTGAACAATATAGTGATGTTGGTAAGATGTATGATGCATTAAATAGCATTAATATAATTGAAGAACAGCCTATTGTTGATAGTAAAGGAAAAGTAAAAAAATCTAGTGATACTTTAGATTTTGATAGTCTTGTTGCTAATAGCAAATTATATGATAACCTTGTTAGTATACGTAAAAAATATTCTTTTAAAGATATCTTTAAAATACTATCTTGGATTGTTTTTGTAATTGTTTTAGTTGGTTGTATATTATTCTTATGGCGGATGAAATATAAATGTTCAGATGGAAAAATTAATAAATATGGTATTTGTGTTGATGGACATTATGAGTGCCCTGATGGATATGATCTTAATGGCAGTAAGTGTCAGAAGATAGTGAAGGAAGTTGCAGCTACCGAGAATTTCTATTGTCCAGATGATTATATATACTCTAATGATTTATGTGTTTATAAAAAGTCAAAAAAACCTAAAAAAACATATGTGTGTGCTGATGACTTTAAATTAGATGGCAAAAAGTGTATTCAAGAAATTAGTGCGGAGGCGCCAGTTGTTTATACTTGCCCTGATAATTATGTTCTTGCGGGAACAATATGTGTTACGATTAATAGTTTTGATGCGTCTAAGTCTTATACTTGCCCTGATAGTTCATATACGAAGTCTGGTACTGTTTGTACAAAAACAAATCAATCTATTACTAATGCAGTTACTACATATGGATGTTCTAGAGGCGGTTCTTATACTAATAGTGGTTGTTATTTAACACAGAATCCAAGTTATGATCATTATGATAATCCTATTTGTCCTAACGGCTATCGTTATAGTGATGCTGATGGAAAATGTGGTCTTTATTATCAACCGACACCAACATATAGCTGTTTAGTTGGAACTTCTGATGGACAAGGTCATTGTGTTAAGGATATTAATGTATCAGTACCTGCTACTGCTAATTATACTTGTCCTGATGGATATACAAAAGTAGGTGATAAATGTACAAATTCGGCAACTATTGATGCTAATGCGAAGTATGTTTGTACTGATGAAATGGAATTAAAAGATGGTGTGTGTCATGGTAAGGTTACTACTGATGCTTTAGAACTATATACCTGTCCTGATGGTTATATTTTAAGTGGTGTAACATGTCTTAAAGATGATTTTAAGGAGCCAGAAGTAAAGTATACTTGTTCAAGAGTCTATAAATTAAAAAATGATGTATGCGTTAAATATAAGATAATTAATGCTAAACCTATATATGATTAGGGGTGATGTAGTTGAAAGAGAGAATTAAAGATATATTTTTAATATTTGTTATTTGTGGCTTGTTTTTTTTAGTTTGGTATTTAGCAAATATTAATGACGTTTCAACAAAAAGTAGTACAATTGATGAAAGTACTGATGATTTTATTACTGAATTAGATGATTTTATTGCAAACTTAGATAATAATATGGATTTAAATGATGCTAAAAATAGTATTGCTAGTCAGATGCTTGATTTATCTAAGTATTATTCTGAAGGAGAACTTGTTGGTTATACTTCAGAAGATATAAAAAACTTAATGCGTGATAAAAATATTAAATCTACCGAAGATTTAAAGAAAGTACTTGATGAAGAACTTGGTAAAGTATCTGCTGATTATGATAATTTAATTAATCCTAATAGTATTCAGGCAAAAAAGGTTACAATTGGAACAGATACTGTTTGTTCAACGTATGGCTCAAGTAGTGAATATTGTTTGGGTGATGATAAATTAAATGGGTACGTTTATATTTCATCTGCAAGTAGTAATAAATGGGTTTTGTTATTGCATGGTAATGCTGGAGGAGGAAAAGCAATCTATAATCAAGTTGGTGCCCCTTATGTAACTCGTGGATATAATATTTTAGCACCAGATTTAAGAGGTCATGGTAAAAGTGGTGGTGTTAATTCGTGGGGTTATTTAGAAAGCTTAGATGCTTTTGACTGGATTAAATGGCTTAATAATAACTATAATGTTGATACTTTAGTTGTTCATGGTGTTTCTCTTGGAGCTAATACTGGTATGCAGTTGGTTACTAATCCTAATTTTACAGCTGATTTGAGAAATAAATATCACTTTAAAGGGTTAGTTGAAGACTCTGGTTATGTTTCACTTACTGAGTTGATTAAGGGCCTAATAAACGCTGGAGATACTATGGATTTAGATCTATTTGTTCAAAATACTGAAGAAGAAACTGGTAACTTCGAAAGAAATATTACATCAGTTATAAACGAATTGGGTCTTAGTGTTGATCAAAAAACGATAAGTGATTTAGCTAATGGAAATATTTCGACTACGGAGTTTGAAAATTTAATAAATAATTATATTAATAATAGGCGAATTAATGTTGATGCTAAAAACTATAATGAAGGTAATGAATTAAATAATAGTCAAGTTACTGATGATGTTATTAAACAATACATAATTGATAATAGAGTTTTTGGTATTAATTCTTCTAATTTTGATACTTATGAAAATGTATTTGGTAATGGAAGAGGTTTTAGGCCTAGTGATAAAGTATTAATTATTCATAGTAAGACTGATGATATTATTAATTATCGTAATGCTGTTCAAGTAAGAAATAAAGCAAAAGAAATTGGTACTAAATTTAATTTTTACTGGAATGTTAGTGATCAGCCACATGCTTTTATATTAGCTGGATTACAGAAAGAAAAGTATAATAGTCTTGTTCGTACATATTTACGTTGTATTGATGATAATAGTTACTGTGCTGATGGTAATTATTCGAATTATGAAACTTATACTAGATAATGATTTAAGTATGGTTTAAGCCATACTTATCTTTTTATTATTATTGTTCTTTTAAATAGTTTATGAATATGATAAAATATTGGTGGTGATTTAGATGAAAAACAGGAGTGAACTTCGAGAAATAGCTATAAAAGTTTTATATCAAACATTAATTTATGATGATGCTAAAATTGAATATATAGTTAACGATTTAATAAAAGATCAATTAGAAATAGAAAATGATTTTGTGAATGATTTAGTTAATGGTGTGCTTAAAAATAAAACAGATCTTATTGAATGTATTAATAAATATTTAGTTGATTGGACATTTGATAGATTAAGTAAAGTTGATCAAGCTATTATTTTAGTTGGTGCTTATGAACTCAAATTTTCAGAAACTCCAGCTATTGTTGCTATTAACGAGGCTATTGAATTATCAAAAAAATATAGTGATGAAGCGGTAACTAAAATGATAAATGGTGTTTTAGATAAAATATATCATGAGGAAGAGAAGTAAAAATTATGACTGATAAATATATATCTGTTACACAACTTACACGTTATATAAAATATAAAATTGATAATGATAGTAACTTAAATGAGGTTTTTTTGAAAGGTGAAATATCTAATTTTAAAGCTCATAGTAGAGGACATTTTTATTTTACTTTAAAGGATGAAGGTAGTCGAATTAATGCTATTATGTTTCAATCTGCTACTCGTAATGTTAAGTTTATTCCCCAGGATGGGATGAAAGTTTTAGTGACTGGAAAGATAAGTGTTTTTGAAGCTAATGGTGCATATCAAATATATGTTAATGAGATGCTTGAAGATGGTATTGGTAATTTATATATTGCTTATGAGCAACTTAAAAAGAAATTGGAAAGTGAAGGCTTATTTGATCCACTTCGGAAGAAACAAATACCTAAGATTCCTTTAAAAGTTGGAGTGGTTACTGCTCCTACTGGTGCTGCTATAAAAGATATTATTTCAACGATTAAAAGAAGATGGCCATTGACTGAAATTTATTTGTTTCCAGCTCTAGTTCAAGGAGAATCAGCTAAAGAAGATATTGTTAAGCAAATTGAGAAGGCTGATAGTTTTGGCCTTGATACACTAATAGTTGGTCGTGGTGGTGGTAGTATTGAAGATTTATGGGCATTTAATGAAGAAATAGTTGCACGAGCTATTTATAATGCTAAAACACCAATAATCAGTGCTGTTGGTCATGAAATAGATTTTACAATTGCTGATTTTGTAGCGGACCTTAGAGCACCAACACCTACTGGCGCTGCTGAAATGGCAGTTCCACAACTTGCTGATGTTAGTAAATATCTTAGTCAAATTAGTATTAGATTAAACAATTCAGTTATTAATCAGATAAAATCATTGAAGAGAAAATATACTGATATTATGAATCGTAATTTATTTAAAAATCCGTTACTAATTTATCAGACTAAAGAGATGGTTTTTTCAAATTTATTAGAAAAATTAAAATTTAGTCTTACTAATTTAACTAATATTAAAGAAAAAGAATTAATTAGATTAAAGAATTCTTATGTTTTACAAAAACCATATAAATTATTAGATAAGAAGAGTAATCAATACTTACAGTTGATATCAAAATTAGAAACACTTAGTCCTTTACTTACTTTAAAACGTGGCTATACAATGACTAAAGTTAATGGTAAAGTAGTTAGTAGCAGTAAAAAGCTTAAGAAAAATGATTTAATATCTATTGAATTTAGTGATGGTGATATTGATGCTAAAGTTGTTTAAATATACTTGGGAAAAAACAATATATATGGTTTATTTAACCTTTATATTTTTGCTAAGATTTATATTCTTGTTTAATCGAATTATTAATGGTAATGCTTGTTGTAGTAATTATGCTATTAAATCTAAATATTTAACGTCTTCTATTTGTTACAAACCAAAATGGGAAGGACTTTGGAATTTTTATGAGTTACTATTACATGACTTTAATAAAGAAATATTATTCTTTTCAGGATTATTTATACTATATTCAATATTTTATTTAATTAAAACGCATAAAATTAAGCAAAATATTTGGGGAAAGATAATTATTATTTTAGGTTGCCTATGTGTTTTATATTTGATACTTATTAGTTTTGATAGTATGTTTTATTATGCTTAAGGAGGTTTATATGAAAGAAAAGAAAGAATTAAGTTTTGAAGAAAGCTTAGAACAATTAGAAGAAATTGTTAAGAAATTAGAAGTTGGTGATGTACCACTTGATGATGCTATTGAAGAGTTTAATAAAGCAATGAAACTTGCTAAAAAATGTGATGAGAAGCTTAAAAATGCTGAAGAAGCTATTACTAAGCTTGTTAAAGATAATGGAGAAGTGGTTGATTTTCAAATCGAAGATTAACTACTTTTTTTTGTATATTTTAGCATTTTTTGTCGATAATAATATTGAGGTGATGGCATGAGAAAATATTTAATTCTTTTTTGTATGCTATTGTTACCATTAAATATTTATGCTTATTCTAATAGAGTTGCTGTTGGTGGAGAAACTATTGGAATTGAAGTTCATTCCAAGGGTGTATATGTAGTAGGATTTTATGCAGTTAATAATAAATATATTGGAAAAGATGCTGGATTTAGGATTGGTGATAGAATAATTAGAATTAATGATCAAGATATTATTGATGTTAATTCTTTGAATAATATTGTAGATAGTAATACTGATTATGTTTTTACTATTATGAGAAACGATGAAGAAGTTAAATTGAAAATGAATTTGAGTAGGGAAGGACATGCATATAAAACTGGACTTTATGTTAAAGATCAAATAAATGGAATTGGAACACTTTCTTATATTGATCCAGAAACAAAAATATATGGTTCGTTAGGACATGAAATATTAGAAAGTGCTAGCTATTCTAAATTTGATATTAGTGGGGGAAGTATATATAAAGCTATTGTTTCTTCGATAAAGAAAAGTATTAATGGACTTGCTGGTGAAAAAAATGCTGATTTTGATATTAATGATAATTTTGGAGAAGTTAATAGAAATGAAATTAATGGGATATTCGGTAAATATAGTGGTGATTTTAGTACAAAAGATGTTTTAGAAGTTGCAAGACCTTCTGAGATTCATAAAGGAGAGGCTAAAATTAGAACGGTTATTCAATTAGATAAAGTCGAAGAATTTAGTATAAATATTTTATCAATTGATGAAAATAATTTAACAAAGAATATTTTATTTGAAATAACTGATGATAAATTACTTTCTAAAACTGGAGGAATTGTTCAGGGAATGAGTGGTTCTCCAATTATCCAGGATAATAAAATTATTGGTGTTGTTAATTATGTAATTGTTGATGATACTAAGAAAGGTTATGGGATATTTATAACAACGATGCTTAAGGAAGGAGATAAAATATTATCATAATCTTTCTTTTTTTATTGAAAAAAATATCTGATAGCTATAAAATATTATTATAAAGGTAAGTAGGGTGTAGTGTATGTATATTGATTTAATAGTTTTAATAGTTTTAATTATTGTTGTTATAATGTTTTTTAAGAGATTTTCATCTTTTGTCTTCTTCATGGCAATTATTGATATATTTTTAAGAATTTTAACTTTTGTTAGAAATAATATTGGTTTAAAGGATGTTTCTTCATTAATAGCTAAATATTTTCCAGAAAATATGTTTGCTATTATTAATAAGTATACTGGTGGTATGCCGACTCTTAACTTAATACTTAAATGGGCTTTTGTTTTTATTATGACTATATTCT
>CAZVUP010000003.1:0-68230 GCA_964630365.1 uncultured Muribaculaceae bacterium | reverse complement strand
TGAAAATTAAGTGTTCCTTTTTTATTTTATGAAGTTTCCCTCATCTGTATACATAGTATCATACTTTTATATCTTTGTCAAAATTCTATAAACGTATACAAACTGAAATAAGCAGTTAAAATTATCAAATATTTTCGAATTTTTGGTATCTGTATGGTATCTAGAAAAAATTCAAAGTTTCTAAAACCCTTATAAAATAAAGTGACACTGTCTCTCGACAGTGTCTTCAGGGGGTTCGGTTGAATATACTCTCACCATAAATCGTGAGAGATATCGGCGTGATATACATCACGCATCTTAATCATATATGATAAATACTAAATTGTCAATTAGCTTTGATAAAAAAAAATTATCTTTACAGAGTATACTCTGTAAAGATATTAACCATTAGTTATTGAGTTTATTAATAATTGTTTTATTTCATCATCTTCTGATTCTTTATTTAACAAATATTCTTTTGAATCTTTTTTCGCTTGTAGAAGAATTTTATAATCATTTTTTATACTAGCAATTTTAAAAGTCATATCACCACTCTGCTTAGTACCAAACAAATCACCATGTCCACGTAATTTAAAGTCCTCTTCAGCAATAACAAAGCCATCATCTTCTCTCTCCATTATCTTAAGTCTTTCTGCATCGCTATCGCTTATTAAAATACATTGACTCTTTGATGTTCCTCGTCCAACACGACCTCTTAATTGATGCAATGTCGATAAACCAAATCTATCAGCATCAAAAATAACCATTGTTGTCGCATTAGGAACATCTACCCCAACTTCCACAACAGTTGTGGAAATAAGTATTTGTACCTCATTATTTTTAAATTGTTCCATTATTAAGTCTTTAGCACCGCTTGCCATTTTGCCATGAACAATATCAATTCTATATTTATCCTTAAAAGCCAATTTCATCTGATCTTTCAATTCATTAACCGTTGTTAAATCAGAATTCTCACTTTCTTCAATAAGAGGAGCAATTACATATATTTGATGTTTTTTCTTTAATTCTTCATACATCATTTCCAATACATCAGTAATTTCACTATTCTTTTTAACGACTGTATCAATTTTTTGTCTGCCTTTAGGCCTTTCTTTAATAGTAGATACATCCATATCTCCAAAGATAGTTAATGCATAAGTTCTAGGAATAGGAGTAGCACTCATATATAAAACATCAGGTTTAATTCCTTTGTTTTTTAAATTAGCCCTTTGATGAACACCAAAACGATGTTGTTCATCTGTAATAACAAGACCCAAATTATTGTAAATAACTTCATCTTGGATTAAAGCATGTGTCCCAATAACCATATTTATAGTTCCTGTCATTAAACCTTTATATATTTCATTTTTTTCTTTCTTAGTTGTTGAACCTGTAAGTAAAGCAATTTTTACTTTACTGCCTTTTAAGAATTTTTCCAAATTTAAATAATGCTGTGTAGCAAGAATTTCCGTAGGTGCCATTAAAGCACTCTGATATCCACATAAATAATTAGCATACATTGCCGTAAAAGCAACTACTGTTTTTCCACTACCTACATCCCCTTGTAATAGTCTATTCATTCTACTAGGTGACTCTAAATCAGTAATAATCTCATCAATCGCTAATTTCTGATCATTTGTTAATTCAAATGGTATTTTTTTCATAAACTTATCAAGCTTATCTCTATCTATTTCTCTAATTAAACCATTTTTTTCTTTTTTATTCTGTATTTTTAAATAATTAATTTTAAACATGAATTGAAATAATTCTTCATATTTTAACCTAATTGTTACTTCTTTTAATTTTTCTGCCGTACTAGGGTTATGAATAATATTCAAAGCCGTCTTTTTATTAACAAAATTATATCTATCTCGATATTCATCAGGAATATAATCCATTATTTCACGGCCATACATAAGTAAAGCCATATTTATATATGTAGACATATTTTTACTAGTCAAACCACTTGTACAATGATATACAGGCTCTATTTTAACACTATTTGTAAGTGCTCCCATCTTTAAATCATTAGCTGTTATAACATTTTTACTTTTATCAATTTTCCCGATAACTATAACATCTGTTCCAACTAACAATTTACTTTTTAAAAAAGCTCTATTAAAAATTGAAACTCCAACTACTCCACTAGCTGTTACAAGACGAAAATTCATCTTATTTAATCCTGCTTTAAAGCGCATCAAAATTGGTACACTTTCAACTTTTCCATCAATAATGATTTTCTCTCCATCTTCTATCTCAGCTAAATTATCTCTTTTTAAAACATCATATCTAAAAGGATAATGGGTAACTAAATCTTCAATTGTATTAATACCTATTTTATTTAATAAAGAAAGACTTTTAGGGCCAATTCCCTTAACATCTTTAAGTTCTGCCATACCACCACTTCCTTCTTGGCATATTGTATCACATTTTTACTCTTTTTAAAAGAAAAAGTAGCTATATTTTTATTATTTAGAAATTATATAAAAGTATTATCTTATAAATTCTTTTTATATAAATATCCATTGATTATAAACACTAATTTTAGCAAAAAAAATTTATTAAAAAAAAATAATTTTTTTTGCATTTTTTGTTGACAAATATAACCTTTTCGATTAGTATAAGAACTACCAATTCGGAATTAGGCGAATTGGTCGCTAGTATCACACTAGCCAACCCCTTTTTATTCTTTTTGGAAGCTGGCCTCAGGGGGACAGCTTCTTAGATTAAAAACTAAAAAAGACGTGGCCGACGTCTTTTTTTGTTATATAAATTAATTGTTTGCAGTTAGCCAATCTAAACAATACATAAATAAATATCCGAATCCAAAAGCTACTGCTAAACCAATTAAGAATAAGAATGCTTTTCCTATTTTCAAAGTAATTATAAAGTAGATAAATAATATAATGGCAATTGCTACACCAATTCTAATAAACCATGTTGAAATAAAACCTAAAATATCAACCCATGTTTTACTATTATCTTTTTTAACAACTACCTTTGTAGTAGTATCATCATCATCATAATCTTCATATTCATCGCTATAATTATCATCTTCATAATAATCATCAAAATATTCTTCATAATCTTCTTTTCTTGCCATAATACCACTCCCCTTCAAATTACCTAGATTATACCACAAAACTTAAAAAAAATAAAGAAAAATATGCTTTTTCAGCATATTTATTCTTCAACACTACTTTCAAGTGATTTGTAATATTCATATGTATCTTCTGCTTCTTTTTTATTTTTATCAAGTAATACATTAGCATTTTTATTAAGTTTCTTTAGTGAATTATATCTGTCTTCACCTAACAAGAATTCATCAAATTTAGAAAAATCAGCTTTACTATCAACCTTAAATTCTCTATTCTCTGGATTGAAATGGAATAATGGGAAGTATCCTGCTTCAGTAGCAGCTTTTTCCTCATTAATACTATTTTTCATTCCTTTAATTATTCCTTGAGCAATACATGGAGCATAAGCAATAATTATTGAAGGCCCATTATAAGCTTCTGCTTCTCTCATGACTTTAATAGCTTGCATTGGATTAGCACCTAATGAAATAGTACCAACATAAACATGTGGATAAGCCAAAGCCATTTTAGCCAAATTTTTCTTTGAACCATCTTTACCACTAGCCGCAAATTTCGCAACGGCTCCACTTCTTGTTGATTTAGAAGCTTGACCACCAGTATTTGAATATACTTCAGTATCTAATACTAAAATGTTAACATTTTCACGATTAGCTAAAACATGATCAATTCCATTATAACCTATATCATAAGCCCAACCATCTCCACCAATCATCCATACTGATTTAGGTCTTATAAAATCCTTTAATTTTAGTAATCTTTCTATTCTGGTATCATCTATAATACTAAGTAAATTATTTGCTGTTTCTTCGGTTATTTCTTTACAATAAGCTTTATAGATATCAGCCTCACTCTTCTTAACTAAATCCATATTATTTTCAATTAAAGAAACTATTTGATTCTTAATAGCCTTATCAGCTACCCTCATACCAAAACCAAATTCAGCATTATCTTCAAATAATGAATTGGCCCATGGAATACTATATGGCATAGAAGGCATACTAGCACCATAAATAGATGAACATCCCGTTGCATTAGCAACAATCATTCTTTCCCCAAATAATTGTGTTAATAACTTAAGATAAGGCGTTTCTCCACAACCAGCACATGCTCCAGGAAATTCAAATTTAGGTTTAACAAATTGGCTTCCCTTAACTGTATTAATTGGCATAACATCTTTTTTCTCTTTTACTTCATCAAATAAATATTTATATTCTTCATCTCTCTTATCTTCAAGTAGTTCATGTTTCATCTTCATAACTAGAGCTTTAGCACCCGCTTTACCAGGACAAACTTCACTACACAAACCACACCCTGTACAGTCAGGCAAACTAACACCTACTGTAAATTTATAATCTTTATCTTTTATATTTGCAGCAATTAAATGTCTAGTTACAGCATCATTAGCATCTATAACTTCTTTTTCATCTAATAAGAATGGTCTAATAACTCCATGTGGACATACTAAACTACACATATTGCAAGAAATACAATTTTCTGGATTATAGCAAGGAGCCATATCACTACTATCTCTCTTATCAAGTTTTGATGTTCCTGCTTCATACTCACCATTAGGCATTTTAACAAAACTACTAACTGGTAGGCTATCACCTTCCATAGAATCTATAACTTCAAACAGACTCTTTTTAGGGCTTATTTCTTTATCAAAATCTACATAAGGAACTTTAACTGGTATTAAACATTCAAGTGCTGAATCAATTGCTTTTATATTCTTTTCAACTAATCCTCCACCCTTATTGGCAAACTTAGTTGCTAAATTTTCCTTTATTTTTTGAATAGCAAATTCAAAATCAACAATCTTTCCTAGTTTAAAAATTATTGTTTCCATAATTGTACTAATCTTACCAGGAAGACCAGCATCAAATGCTATTTTACTAGCATCAACAATAAACATCTTTATCTTTTTATTTTGTAAAATCATCTTGTCATGATTACTCATTGCAGCTAAAACTTCATCAGGAGTTTTATTCGTATTTAAAATAAATACTCCTTTTTCAGCTATCTTTTCAAGCATCTTTAATCGTTTTAAATAGGCATCTTTAGTACAAACAACAATATTTGCTTTTTCAACATAATAAGTAGATGTAATAGGGCTCTTACCAAATCTTAAATTTGAAATAGTAACTCCACCACTCTTTTTAGAGTCATATTGGAAATATCCTTGTACATAAGCATTAGTATAAGTACCTGTAATCTTCATTAAATCTTTTGAAGCTGATACCATACCATCACTACCATATCCGTAAATTAAGAATTCCACATCACTTTTAGGAACCATAAATTTAGGATCATAAGAAATACTTAAATTAGTAATATCATCTTCTATACCTACAGTAAAGTTATTATGAACATCTCTTGTATCTAAAAAGTCAAATACACCTTTTATCATAGCTGGTGTTGTATTTTTACTAGATAAACCATATCTTCCACCATAAACACTTACTCTAGCATCTACTTCTTTTATTGTTTTAACAACATCTAAATATAATGGTTCTCCACTAGCACCGGCTTCTTTAGTACGATCAAGTACAGCTATTTTCTTAACTGTCTTAGGTAATTCATTTAAAAAATACTTAGAACTAAATGGACGATATAAATGTACTTCCATTAATCCAATATTTTCATTTTTCTCTTTAACTAAATATTCAACAGTTTCTCTAATAGTTTCACAAACAGATCCCATAGCAACTATTACTTTATTAGCGGTCTTACTACCATAATAATTAAATGGCTTATAATTTCTACCAGTTATTTTATTAACATCATTCATATATCCAGCAACAATATCTGGTAATTTATTATAATATTCATTTCTAACTTCTGTTGCTTGAAAATAAATATCTTCATTTTGTGCTGTTCCTCTAATTGTTGGATTATTAGGATTCATTGCTCTGGCTCTAAATTTTTCTAAAGCCTTTTCATCAATTAGTTTTTTTAGTTTATCAGTATCAATTAACTCAACTTTTTGTAATTCATGACTAGTCCTAAAACCATCAAAGAAATTCATAAATGGTAAACTAGCTTTAATTGCTGACAAATGAGCAACTCCCGTTAAATCCATTACCTGTTGCACAGAACTAGAAGCAAGCATTGCAAATCCTGTTGCTCTAGCTGCATAAACATCTTGATGATCACCAAATATTGATAAAGCATGCGTAGCTAAACTTCTTGCCGCAACATTTATTACACAAGGAAGCATCTCACCTGCTATTTTATACATATTTGGAATCATTAATAATAAACCTTGACTAGCAGTATATGTAGTTGTTAAAGCACCAGCCTGCAAAGAACCATGAACCATTCCAGCTGCTCCAGCTTCACTTTCCATTTCAACCACCTTAACAGGTGTACCAAAATAATTAAGTTTGTTTTCACTAGCCCATTTATCAGTAAGCTCTGCCATAGGACTAGCTGGTGTAATTGGATATATTCCAGCTACTTCTGTAAAATTATATGATACATGAGCAGCGGCCTCATTTCCATCCATTATCTTCATCATATTAATAACCTCCTACCATTAAAATTATAACACATTAACCTCTAATATTTTCACAAGAAATGTCTTCTTTCTTAATAGTCGCTAAAATACTCTTTCGCTTCTTATTTCTTGTATTAGCAGCATGCTTAATAATAGTTTTTTCATATACATTTCTAACAAACCTAGCATTACCAAAATTCTTGTTATCTTTATTTTCTCGAATAATTTTTCTAAGTTCTAAATAAGCATCATCTTCGACAGTAAATCCTGCCTTCTTCATCATTCCTTCGAATATTTTAACAAGTTCATCTTCTGTATAATCATCAAATTCTAAGGTATAGCCAATTCTTGAAACTATTCCGGAATTAGAATCTAAGAAAGCCTGCATTTCTTTTGTATAACCAGCAAAAATAACTACTAACTCATCTCGATAATCTTCCATTGCTTTAATAAGAGTAGCAATAGCTTCAGCATTATAAGAATTCTGTCCAGCATCATTTGCTAAGGCATAAGCTTCATCAATAAATAAAACTCCACCCATTGCTCTTTCTACTACACTCATTGTCTTTGGAGCCGTCTGTCCAACATACTCTGCTACTAAATCTTTACTACTAACCTCTATTAATTTATTTTGCTTAATATATTTTAAATTATATAAGATATCAACTATAATTCTTGCTACTGTCGTTTTACCAGTTCCTGGATTGCCTAAAAAAACCATATGCAAGTTAATATTATTAAGTTTTAAATCAGTACTCTTTTTTTGTAAATTCATATAGTCAACTAATTCATGCAATGTCTTCTTTACTTTTTCAAGTCCCACTAATTCATTTAATTTTTCAAATATTTCATCAAGGCTCTTTTCACTCTCAACTTTAGGCACTTCATGGTTTAATGCTATTTCTCGACATAAATTATCCCTATAATTAATATAATCGATATACTTCTTAGGATAAGTATCAGAAATATAGTCTAATACTTTTAATGAGAATTCATCTTCTTCACTTAACTTAGTAATACCTAAAACTTCATGATAAACATCTAAAACATCAGGATCTTTTCCAATTAAAACAAAAGGAAATTTATTATTTCGAAGTAAAGAATCATATTCAAATAAATAATCAATTTCTTCTTTAACACCTTCAATAATAATCATTTTATTATCTAGATTTTCTCCTAATAAATGGAAGAAACTCTTCTTAAAACTATCATCTCTTAATTCAAAGCCTTTTAAGTCCTTAAGAATAATAATTTTACTATTAAATACTTCTCTAATTTTATCTAAAGTATCATTATCATAGAAAGAACACTTACTAGCTTTATCACCATCTAAATATTTATATTTAGAATTAACAGTCTTTAAAATATCTTCTATCTTTTTAATTACTTCTTTATTATCACTTTGAATAATAAAATTAAAATCTAAGTAATTATTTTCTTTCTTTTCAACATAATCTTTAATATAAGTAATTACTTTTTTTAATAAATCTTTAGATTCTTCTTCTATTAATAATGAATCAATTTCTTCAATATTAAAATCTTCTTTTATTTCTTCTTCTTTTTCTAAAGCTAGAGTACTTTCCCCAAAAAAATCTTTATAAACATCTGCTAAATAATCTTTATTCATACGCACCACCTCAAAAATAAGCCGACGAATATCGGCGACTTATTACTTCATATTAATTTCTAACATTTTTGATTTTAATTCTTTTTCAATTTCTTGAAGTTCTTTTTCAGCTGCCTGTCTTTGAACACGTCCATTTTTATGAATTTCAATAACAGCATCTAAAGTCTCGATAATATCAGCATTAGTTTTCTTAAGTGTTTCAACATCAATAATTGCTCTTTCAGATTCTTTAGCAATATCAATTGACCCTTGTTTCAATGTTTCACTATTCTTCTTCAACATTTCATTAGTTAAATTAGAAACAGCTTGTTGATTTTTTAATGCTCTTTTTGCATTAGAAATACCTAAAGCCAATACCATTTGATTTTTCCATAGTGGGATTGTATTAGTAATAGAACTTTGAATTTTTTCAACAAGTTCAGCTTCATTGTTTTGTAATAATCTAATTTGTGGAGCCATTTGAATAGATATAATTCTTGTAGTTTTCAAATCATATATTTTCTTCTCAAAACGATTAATTGTATTTTCCATATCATTAACTTTTTGAGCATCTATTTGTTCTCCAGACTCTTCTGCTTTCTTTTTTAATTCTGGCAATACTTTTTCTCTTAATTCCTCTAATTTCTTCTCACCAGCAATAATATATAATGATATTTCTTTAAAATAAGTAAGATTTTTTTCATACATTGTATCAAATGTTGCAATATCTTTTAACATTTGAATTTTATCTTTTTCTAATCCACCTTCGATTGTATCAATATTTTTTTCAATCTTTGTATATTTAGCAATCAACTTATCAAGTTCTTTTTTAGCATTACTAAATAACTTAGCCAAACCTTTTTTATCAGCAGTAACAGCTCCATCAAATGATTTGATTTGTGCTACTAAATCAGCTAGTAATTCACCGGCAGCTCCTGTATTTTTAGTTTTTACATCTTCTAATACTTCATCTGAAAATTCTGAAATTTTATTCTGAGATGCTGCTCCAAATTGTAATACTTGTGTTGAATCAAAGACATCAATCTTCTCTACAAATTCATCAATTGCTTTTTTCTCTTCAGCACTCAACAAATCATAATTTAATGATTCTTCAATTTTTTCTTCTGTAACTTTTTCACTACTACTAGCTAATCCCTCAACATTCTTTTCAGCTTTTGCACTTTCTAATTTTAGTTCTAATTCGTTCATTTTTTTACTCTCCATTCTTTAAATAATCTATCAACTCATTGTAAGTATCCATCTTTAAACTTGATACTGTACTTGTAATAGTCTGTGGCACACCAATACCAATTGATGAAACATCATATTCCCCACCAGTAATACCGGTACGGAATCCATACCTTTCCCAAGCAATCTGCTGAATTTCTTTATCATCAAATGCCTTATACAATTTTTCTCCATTATCAGTAAAATAAGCAAAACAATGTGAATTCCAAATTGTTGGTGATGGATAAAGAATTCTTATTTGATCTTTAACAGTTTCAAAATCATCTGGACTTGAATTTGCAAAATCAATAATACTCTTCTCATAGTCAACGATCATTGGTTGACCACCCATACCAACTTTCAAATATCTATCAAATAAATCTGCTGGCGTATTATTCATATAACCAGATTTTACATAAAATTGTTTTAATTTTGGCAAATTATCTTTTATATTATCAACTGTTACTTGACCTTCACTTAATACTGAAAGTAAAAGTCCATAATATGTTGCACCTGGGCTTGATGTAACAGGATCTGTTGAAGCAATATTAAGATTACCATATAAACCATTAATACCTATATCAGACCATTTCTTACCTTCTAAGATATAATTCATTAATTTAGTCATATCACTTATATAATAAACACCTTCTTTTTCGGTAACAATTCCCTCATTTATTAAAGCATCAACAACTTCTTTCCAACTATATATTACAATTGGCGTATTTAAAGTAAGATTACCACCTTTTACACTATAACGATCAGCTTCATTCTTTTCTTTATTAGGATACAACTTATAGTAATCATAAAATCTCTGATCAGAAGTAAATAATGCATCATATGTCGAAACACCTTCAGAATGAATAGTATAGCTACTATTACCATTAGAAATAAGATTAGCAATATTATGATCACCTTGTCCAACAGACTCTCTTATAAGAGGCAATTGAACTGTTTTACCATTACTCCAGTTATCAAAAACAACATTAAGTTTGTACTTTTTTCTAAGAATTTTTACAACATCAGAATCAGCAAGAAAATCTTCTTTTCCTCCTCCAGTAGCAACATAAACAGTAGTTAAACCATTAATACTATCTCCATCTCCACTACTGAAAAATTTAATTCCAATAATTGCTAATATCAATACTACAAAAATTACTATTCCTATAATCTTTTTATTATTCATGATCTTCCTCCTTCTTAACTTTCAGATCAGAACTATCTATTCCATCAGATTTTAATAAAGAATCAAAAACTTTCATTTCAACATCCATATCTAAAATATCTTTTTGATATAATTGAGCTAATATTTTTCTATAAGCTGAATTAATCTCACTAACCATCTCATTAGTAGATTTTAAAAACTTTTTACTCTCTGAAGAGGAAAGTTTTTGATTTTCAATTTCATCATAACGATCTATTAATTTAATAGTTATTGGTAAATAATAATCAAAAAAGTTATTTGCTTGTTTTACTTTTTCAGGATTTTTTGAAATAGTATTAATTATTTTTGATACAGAATCATGTATTTCATTTAATTCCTTTTTTATCTTTTCATCCTCAATATTAGGTATCATTTCTAAAATATGCTTATTCTGCCTTTTAGAATATTCTAATGTTTCATATAAATTTCTATTAGTATCTTTTAGTGTTAATTTAGTTTCTCCAAGAACTAATTGCCCCGCTCCAAATGCAGCAGCACCTATCACAAGTGATGGTATTAACGGAGCCGATAAAGCTAAATATGGTATTGCAAAAAATGCTCCACCTATCGCTGCTGAAAAAATTTCTTTATTTTTCATCATGCACCCCCTAGTTATATCCTCTTACTTCCATAAAAGCATCTACTAAACTAGTAGTCCCATCAAAAACTTTTCCATTAGATAATACTTGTAAATCATGAAGTTGTTTCTCATCAGCAGCTCCAAACTTAATAGAATATATAGGTATATTCAAATTATTTTCTCTATAATATATTTCTAAATCTCTAAAATAGCCAACATTTCCTTCACCATCAGTCATAACAATAACAGATGTATTAAACTTAGTTTTATCTTCATCTTTTAAAAGTTCTAAAGCATGCTGAGTTGCTGGATAAAGTGCTGTTCCACCATTCGGTGATTTTCTCTTAATCTGTAATAATAAATCTTCATTACTACCCTTCCATACTTCATCATAATTTGAAGCAAATGGTATAACCTCAACAATATCGTCATCAGAGAATTGTAATAAATCAGCTGCCGATCTATCAGTTAAAATATAATCCATAGCATCCACAAGATTATTATATCTATTATAACTTGACATACTACCAGAATAATCTAAACAAAAGACTACATGAACAGGTTTTCTAAGAGCACTTTGATACAAGAATAAAGCTTCTTTTATTACTGCAGTAGCAGGATATTTCAAAGGTGAAATATATTTAGTCGTATCAATTCCCCAGTCAGGATTAAAAACTTTCTTATCAGCTTTATTAGTAACTCCACCAAACCAAGTTCTTCTTCCATATTTTGCCAATAATTTTTGACCATCTTTCCCTGTTAAATACTCTACTAATTTATCATATTCTTCTTTCTTTTTATCATTATCATGATTAATATACCCAATTGGACTATCAGAAATTGAAACTCCATCTACAGGATATAATGCATATAAAACTTCTTTGTTATTTTTTTCAAGTTCTTTATTAATATTAATGATAGCTGATTCATATGTAAAGACTGCCTCATAGTTACCATTTAAGAAAAATTCCTCTAAAGAATCTTCATCTCCAACAGATCTTTCAACACCCATAAAGAAATTTCTAAGTTTTTCTTTTAAATCTTGATCATTAATCATCTCTGTAGTTAATACTTCAGGATTCCCCGCTAAAGAAGTTAAAATACCTAAATAAGCACTTGCACCACTATTAGTAGTAACTGGATTAGATATATTAAAATTTAACCTTCCTTCACTAGCAGCATTAACTATATCCTGGGTATAAATATCTTTACCTATAAACCCTAATTCTTCTGCTTTCGATTTACGAATAGCTAAAACAACTGGATTAATACTTGTCGATTTAGTATCAGTCACTTTAACTTTACTAGAATCAAGTGAATACATCCAAATAGAATTAGATAACCAAACAGCATCAAACTCTTCTCCAGCGTTTAAACGTTTTGTAATCTTCAAAGTATCATCATATTCAATATTAATATCAATTCTATTTTTCTTAGCAAAGTCCTTTATTTCAGAATCAAATATAATATTCTCCGAGCTAGATATCAAATTAAATTTTTTATCTGAATATACATAGCCACCATCATCATTAAAAAGGCTAGAAATACCAGAAATAATGTTTCCTAAAACATAAATGAATACAAATCCTATAATAATCCACAATCCAAAGTTATTACCAGTTTTCTTTTTACTATTCAAAATATCACCTACTCTAGAAACATTTTATCATTTTTTTTAATATAAAACAATAAAAGTAAAAATAAAAAGTAGGAATCCCTACTTATAATTATTTTTATTTGGTGCTTGTGCAGGCTTGTTTTGTTTGTTTGTTACAATCCAAGCATTAGAAACAGTTCTTCCACCATATTCACCACCAGCACTAGGCCTATTCCAAAGTTTACCTTCAACACTCATTGTACTTGATGCTCCACCATCTAAATTAGCTGCATTATAGGCTTTATATTTAAGCAAAATATCAATAACATCATTCATTGTTGCACCTACACTATACCCCGGCAATCTACCTTCAATTATTAAAAATAATACAACGCCATCTTTTCTCTGAGCAATTACACTTCTTGGTGCTGTTCCCCAACCACCATCACCATGTATCTTACTAACTTTACCATTAACAATTAAATTAGGTCCAAATTCAACAGCATCAACCATACCATCAGCGATAGCTTCAGCCGGACTTTTATCAGTCAAATACATTTTATGATCTTTGGTAAACCCAATTAGTCCACCACTACCTCCAGCATGCTGCCAAATAAGTTGACCATCTTTTATAATTGCTCCGTATGGTATAGAACCATTACCCCAACCATCTAAATCTTCAAATCCGCCACCATTAATACCAACTAGTCCAGCATTATTTTTTACTAAAGTATTAACAGACCGACCAGCTTTTCCAAGTTTATCAGAAACAGCTAAACTTACATCACTAGGATCATATATTACAGTTAAATAGCCCTTATACTTGGACTCATTAATACGAATAATCTTATAAACCTCATTATTTTCCATTCTAGTAAATAATTCTTGCTCATATTTAGAACTATAATGTTTTTTTTCTTTAGTATCACCAATAACAATTGCATCAAGATTAATTTCTTCACTATTCTTTTCAATATAATTTTCACTCATAACAGTATTTACTGTGTCTTCATCATATAAAGTATAAGCTAAATATTTATGAGACATTGTAGTCATTGCTGTAGGTATCCAAAAAGCTTTAAATTTTTCGCTTTTAATAACAAATAATCCATCAATAACAATCAAATCTAATAAAAATATAAGAATAGTAAATTTACCAATTTTTAATCTTATTCTTTTCTTCTTTTTCATCATATCACTCCAGAGTATATGGATCATTTAGAGTTCCAGATCCATTATTAATTTTTTTACTATCTATAGTTATAACAGGAACAATTCTTTTTCCTTCTTGAACATCTGCTTCTTCCAAAAAGCCACTTGCTCGACCAATATACTGCATACCACCACTATCAGATCTTGTATTCATGTAGAAATAATCATCTAATTCACTAATAGGATTATAATCAAATATATTTAGTAATCCAACTTTACAAACAATAAAATTAGCATATATATTAGAATACTTATAGCCAACTTCATCACCAATTTCTCCAGTATAATAATAATTATCAATAAGTAAATTATTATAACTTAAACTATTAAGATACGAAGTATTTAAGTAATATGCAATACTATTTTTATCACTCAAATCAAAATAACTCTCCCGATCACCATAATTTCTCATAATTTCATTACCATAAGCAACAAGTTTAAGTAATCCTGAATTATCTTCATTTACTCTCCAGATATCGTTTCCAAGTTTAACATAACTACCAACATAATTATTACCTTTAATATCAACGATATAAGGGTTTTCCAAGGTACCATCTCCACTATTTACTTTTAAATTAGATTTCAAAGTAACAACTACCCTTATACCATATCCTTCTATATTATCAATGCTTTGAATTACTCCTTCTTCATCAACAAACAAATTATTATTATCCTTATCATGTCCCAGCAAATAATAAACTTTTTTATTATTAAAGAAGCTATCTTTACCTCCAGCCAATGTATAATCATGTATAGTTGGTATTGTTACAAAATCTTTATATTCTTTATCGCCTTTTTGGATTTTTGTTTTTTCAATAGTGTCATCACTCCAAGAAGTTTTACTTAATAGTTTATTTGGCAAAGTTTTATAGTAAACTCCTGAAAACTCCTCATCAGTATTAGTTAGCCAATTTCTTAAATTAGATTTTTTATATTTATCATCTTCACCCCACATGAATGATGCTACATTATCTTCACTAACAATTTTTACTGTATTATCACTATTTACTCGTATAACTCTAAAAAGTCTGTTCGCAAAAACTACATAGTTATTAATAACATTTCCCTTAAAATAAAACCCATCATTATCTTGATGAAGCCCATCACCTTCACTAACAACTTCATATCCAGTAATAAAGCCATTCAAAGTATTAGCTTCTTTTTCCATATTCTGCGTTTGTTTACTATAATAATATAAGCTTCTATATCCAAAATAAATTCCAACTCCTATCATTGAAATTAAGCTTATAAAATTAAAGATAAACTCCGTTTTTGATAATTGATGTTTTTTTCTCTTCTTACCTTTTTTTGCCATACTACCTATTCTCCATCTTAAAAAATTATACCAAAATAAAAGTGTAAATACAACCATTACACTTTACTTTTTATATAATTATAAATTTTCGTATATGTATCAGGATTGTAATGCAAGCCATCTGTTGTTTGGTATCCTTGTGATTTTATATAGACATCAACATCAATCCAACCAACTTTACTAGAGAGCATTGATTTTAAATTACTATTAAAGTTATCAATAGAACTATTTAACGATGCATAATTACCATTACATGGTGTCACAGCCGCAAAATAGATTTTACTACCATTAGCTGTCCAATTATCAACATTACTATTAATGTATGATGCATAAGTATTAGCAATATCAATAGTTGTAATATCATTTACTCCCATCATAATTACAACTGCACTACCACTATTAAAATAACTTTTTGCAGCTGGTATACCGGTTTGTCTAAGCCAAATAATTCCTTTACCACCCTCTGCTACAAAAACAGTAGAATCATAATTATGAACTCCTCCAACAGAATAATTGGCATCATTACTCCATTTTCCAGATAAAGTTTCATACGTTTGAACTACACGTGAATCACCAATAAACACCATACTACTACTCTTTTGAGAATCTGTGCCAGTCCCTTCTTCAGTTTTTGGAACGGCCTTATTACCCTCATACTTACTTGGATCAATCAATGGTGTTCCACGATCATCATCATCAAAATCATCAATAATATCTGGATTACCATTACCATTATTGATAACATCTGAAGCATTTTTCCAACAACTTGTAAAATTCGTATTATCACCAATTATCCCCATAACAGCATTAACAATAACAGGAACAAAAAGCATAATAACTAAAGCTAATACTATATTAGTTATAGTTTTAGTATTCTTTTTATCATCCGGATTAGCAACACTTTTCATAAAAATAATTAATAGACTAATAATACAAATAATTGGTCCAAATATTTGCAATAAAGTAAGAGCTCTTTTAACAATAACCAAAATATTAGCCAGTGCAATATCATCACATGTTGTAGCAAGTAAATTAAGCATTCTATCACCCCATTAATAAGCTATTATAACAATTTATCATTTATTTAACAATCCAAAAAGTTGGCATATCTCTTAATCCTTGTTCACCACCAGCAACTGGCGTATTAACAATTTTATTATTAATAACCAACTCAGAAGAAGAACCACCATCAAGATTAGCCGCATTATAAGCCCCATAGTTTTCCATTACATCACATAAATCAATCATATCAGCTCCGATACTATTGGCTAACCTTCCATTAATAACTAAAAATAATACAATCCCATCTTGCCGCTGACCAATAGCACTTCTAGGTGCGATTCCCCAACCACCATTACCTTTTATAAAGCTTCTTTTACCATTGATAATTAGATATGGTCCAAATTCTATTGCATCACGTAAACCACGTTCCACAGCTTCTTCCTTTGACATCTTTCCTAATATCAATTTATTTTCATTATCAAAACCAATAAAACCCCCGGCCATACCTGCATCAGAAAAATCACTAACAACTTTTCCATTAGAAATAACAGTTCCATGTGGAAGAGCACCATTGCTATTCCAATCAGGATCATAATACCCACCAGCATTCATCGCAATAATTGCATTTTCCCTCTTACTTACATTTAATATTGATTCACCACGCTTACCCAAATAAGCAGTTGTCGCAATATGAACCCTAGAAGGATCATAGATAGCCACCAAAAAACCTTGATATCCTTTACCAGAAATGTTAATAACTTTATATAAATCATTATCATCATCCTTAGTCAATATTTTTTTTTCATATTGATTCCTATAAATAGTAGTAGTATATTTTTTCATTTTTATTAAACTAGAATCTGTAACTTCTGAAACTTCTATAATACTATTACCACGTAAAACTTTCTCTATATATTTATCACTAAAAAACCATTTAGCTAAATATTGATGATTCATCGTAGTCATAGCACTAGTAATCCAAAAATTCCTAAAACCATCCCAAGGCCCATAAAAAAGAAATAAAAAAGAAGAGAATAAAACAATATAGCCAGAACATAGAATAACAAGAATTTTTCGTTTAAGTGGCCATTTATATGTACTCTTTTTTTTCTTTGCCATAACTACTCCTCTTCTTTACCAGCAAACTCTCCATCATTATCAAAATCAATATAATCTTTTTTAGTACTATATTTTTTTAATACTAAATTTGGATCTATCACTTTTTGATACTCATTAAATTTTTTTACACTTTTATTATAATCATTTATATCTGAAACAAAATAATTTACAACCTGCTCATAAATAGTTTTATAATTACTACATTTACTATTAGCAACACTATCTGGATAATATACATCTGTACATAATTTATCTAAAGATTTAGCATTTTTTTCTAACTCATCAACTAAATTTTCATAATTTGATAATTTATTTTTAACAACAGCATCATTTTGATACATTGACTCAATATAAAGATTATCAAGAACATTTCCATGTAATTCATCTCGAAATTCTTCAAAAACTGATGTATTAGTACTGAATATCTCAAACTCATCATTTACTAAATTAATTCTATTATAAGTTTTTTCTCTATCTGCTCTTAATTCATAAACAAAACTAGATACGCCACCAGACATTATCATTATAAAACTTAAAGTCATTAACCCATATGCTATCTTCTTAATATTCATATTACCACCTAGTATAATTCTATCAAAAATAAACATTTTTGTACAGATAAAAGAAAAAGAGAATTACTTCTCTACTGTTTTATAGTACCACTAGCAACGCTTAAAGTATTATTACAATAGCCACTACCTAGATGATTATTAATATAGGCCTGAACATTACTGGCATCAGCCCATTCACTACCAACAATATCTCCTATTCCTTTAGATAACTCTACAGCATCATTTAATTGTACTCCCATATATCCACCCTTTTTCATTTCTTCAATTAACATTCCTGAAAATTCATAAGAAGAATCATCATTTCGCTTATAGACAACAAAAGATTTATCTCCATCATATTTACCTCCATGAGGAGCACTTTCAAAATCATCTGAATTGAAATAACTAAGGAAAATAACAATACAGCCACCTTTAGGCGGTCTACCTATTTCAGCCGGTTTTGATTTAACCAAATATTCCGCTTGTGCAATCATATTGCTTGCATCAGCAATATAAGTCTTTTTACGTCCTTTCTCTATAGTTCTAGTAATTGTTGTTACTGCCAAAGTTGATAATAAACCCAAAATAACTAGAGCTGCCAAAAGTTCAACCATCGTAAATCCTTTTTTATTCATATTAATTTTCCCCTTTCTTTCTAAATATGATTAGTTTACTAAAAACATAATTAATAATAATTACAAATATATTAGAAACAATTTTAGCAAACAATTCGTTAGTACTTAATACATCTATTAACAAATACATTATCCCCATATCAAATAGTAAAGATACTATTCTAAATCCAAAGAATGAAAAACATTCATTAAGAGATTCTTTAAAAGTTTTCCCTTTACTTTCAAAAACAAATAGTTTATTAGTAAAGAATGCAAATAAAACAGATAAAAACCATGCAATACCATTACTAACATATGTACTTATTTTTAATAATCTCAATAACCAAAAAGCAACAATATTAATTAAAGTAGTACACCCACCAAAAAATAGATATAACAATACTTCTCTATATTTATTATACCAAGATACATTATCAGTCTCTTCAATATAGTTTTCAATTAATTTAATAAAATTATTAGTATTACTATGAACTTTTTTCGGTTTAAAACTTTTACTTTTTTCGATTAATTTACCTAATTTATTAAAATCTCTAAGTTCTAAAATATATCCTTGTTCTGAAAACTCTTTAACTATTTGTCTTTGATGATCATTAGTATGTTCTTTATATTTCTTTAATCTTGCTGCTGCTATTACTTTCTTATTTTTCTTAATAGCAGTAAGAATACTCCCAACACCACCATGCGTAATTATTAAATCACTCTTATCAATATATTCCTCAAATTTATCAGCCGGAAGCAAATCAAATATTTCCATATTTTTTGATTCATATTTAGTAAGTCCAGCTTGCACAATTACCTTTTCTTTTATATTACCATTTTCAATTTCTCTATCAATTGCTTCTAAAAGCCTTTTAAAACTTTTATCCTGTGTACCTAAAGTTACAAAAATCATTAAAAAATCCACCCCCCATAAGTAGCATCTGGATATAATTTGAGCATACTCTCCCATTGAACTATAAACAAATCACTAATAGGATATAATAATTTACCAGTAACTGTTTTTGTACAAATATTAGCAAAAGTTTCAATATAAATAATCTTAGCTCCAAACAACTTTGCTATACAACACATCGGACCAGCGGTATGAACACCAGTAGTAACAACATAATCCGGATGAAGTTTAAAAAATAACCATAAACTTTTAAAACAATTAGCAAGCAACTTAAAAGGATAAGTAATAATATGATCCTTAGTACCATAAATCAAAAAATGAACCCTATCTTTATATTTATCTTTAAGATATAAATTAGATTTTGTTTTTTCTGTAACCAAATTATAATCATATTTTTCAAAAATACTTTCAAGTTGTAATAATTCTTTTAAATGACCTCCAGTAGAAGCAATAAACAACACATTTTTACTCATAAATATCACTCTCTTCAATAAGGGTAATCCATTCATCCCCAATTACATCGCTAGCATATTTTTTTACACTATCTCGCGCCTGCTTACCCAATTTTATTCTTTCCTCTTCATTGTTAATTAAATCGGCAATCTTCATCATCATTGCTTCACTATTTCTATTTTTTATAAGATATCCATTATAACCACTATTAATTATTTCTCTAGCACCTTCAGCAGAATCAAAGGCTATACAAGGTATACCATGACTCATAGCTTCAATCAAAACTATTCCAAATGATTCAGTAAGAGATGTCATTAAATAAATTGAAGACTTTTGTAATAAATCATCAATATAGTCTTTTCCTCTAAAACCATGAAGTGTGACATTCTTTTCCAAATTGTTTTTGGCAATATACTTCTCCATTTTTTCTCGTTCAACACCATCTCCAACTATATCTAAAGTCCAATCTGGATACTTTTTATAAAAAACATTGTATATCTTAAGTAAATCTAAGTATCCTTTTTCCGGTGAAAGTCTACCCACAGAAATAAGTCTTTTATTCTTAAGTTTTGCCCGCTTATCAGGCATCTTATCAATAGAATTTGGTATATATACACACATACAATTACTATTATGCAATTGCTCAGCATAAAATTTTTGTAACTCAGCAGAGACTAAAACTAAATAATCTAAATTTTTAGCACTTCTAGATACATTATTAGCATATTTATAATTCTCATGAAAATGGTTATGTTCCCACCCAATTTTTAAAACACCATCATGCCCATATCCACTTAACCAATAGTTAAATAAATCTCTAGTGGATATAATTACATCACTATCACAATTTTCTATATAATTAATCATAGTTTTTCGCCTATAATATAATACTTTTAAAGAATAAAAAGCTTCTTTTACAATACGAAAAATATTTTTACTAGCAAAAGCACTCTTTAAGGAACTACGATTAGGCTTTAAATCAGTATTAAGATATTTTACTTTAACCCTTTTATCTAAGTCATAAACACATTTATCATATAATTTATATACACTAGCTATTTCAACATCATATTTTTTAGCTAAAATATTTGCTAAAGTCGCTATCGATTTTTCAATTCCACCAAAGCCAAGGTGTAAAGCTAAAATAGAAATTTTTTTCATAAGACCACCTTAAATAAATTATATCACCAAATTAAATAAGGACAAAGAAAAAAAGCATTAAATGCTTTTTAAATTTAAACTTATTGAACATTCATTCCAACAGGTGCTGCAGGTTGTTGTGGAACTGCAGGCATAGGTTGTGCTGGACTAACAGGAGAAACCTGAGGAACAACTGGCTCTGGTTGAACAACAGGTGCAGCAGGAACTACTGGTTCCATTGTAGGCGCTGTCTGAGGAACTACAGGAGCAGGTTGAACAGCTGCTACAGGTTCAGTTGAAGTTACAACTGGTTCAACTGGAGCTACTACTGGTTGTACTGGTTCTGGTGGAGCAACCTTAGGCATTGGCTGAGTATTAAATAATGGATCAGCGCCACCATATATTTGATGATTATTATTATCTTGATTTAAATTTATATCAGTTACAGCTGGGTTAGCGCCACCATAAATAACTGGTTCTGGTTGAACAACTGGCATTGGCTCTACAGCTGGTTGAACTGGTTCAACTACAGGTTGAGGATTTTCAACAACAGGTGTTGCTGCAGGCTGAGAAACAACTGGTTCAACTGGAGCTACTACAGCAGGTTCAACTACTGGTTCTGGTGTAGCAACAGGTGCTACAGTCTCAATCGGAGTAGCTTGATTCAAATCTGGTGTAACCGGAGTAATAACTGGATTACTATCCACTGGTGCAATAGGTTGAACTGCCACTGGTTCAACTGGAGCTACTATAGCCGGCTCAACTACTGGTTCTGGTTGGACAACAGGTGTAACAGCAACTGGTTCTGGCTGAACCACTGGATCTGCAACAGGGTTAACCATAACAGGTTCTACTGCTGCTCCACCATTAGCATCAACCATAACAGGTTGCGGAGCTACCCCAGTTCCAGCATCAGGTACTGCCATAGTAGGATTTTGATCACTTGCCTGTTCTGCTTCTTCCTGAGCTTTTTTCTCCTTTTTAGATTTTCTACTACTAATTAGTAAAAGAATCAATGCAATTATTAATAAAACAACTCCTCCAGTAATAAATAATCCTGGTACAGTTGTAAACCACGATATATTAAAGTTTTCCATAAAATCTACTCCCTTTATTCTATATTCTAAAAATATGATAACAAAAAAAGTTCGCAATTGCAAACATTTTATTATATAGACATTTTATTTACAGTGTAAAAATTGTCCAATAATTTTCTCTTTCAGGATACACACAGAAGGACATTTTTTCTTTTGTAACAGGATGCATAAATTCTAACATATAAGCAAACAAAGAAATTTGCTTATTGTCCTGAACTCCATAGCGCTGATCTCCTAATAAATAATGTCCTCTAGTAGAAAACTGTATTCTTATTTGATGATGTCTACCAGTTTTTAAATCAATAGACACTAAACTACAATCATTATCTTTATTGTAATCTAACACTTCATAGTCCAAAATAGCTTTCTTTCCATTATCACTAATGAAAGCATTACCAGCCTTATCTTTGTCAATATAATCGACAAGTTCACCACTACCAACCATTTTCCCTTTTACTATTGCCAAATACTTTTTACATATTTCATGTTTGTTAAAACTAGAACAAAGTCTAGCAGCGGCTTTACTAGTCTTAGCAAAAACCATAACGCCACCAACTGGTCTATCTAATCTATGAACTAACCCCAAATATACATTACCCGGCTTATTATATTTGTTTTTTAAATATTCCTTTATCATATCCATAATTGATACATCGCCAGTATTATCTCCCTGACTCAAAACATTATATGGTTTAACTACAACAATAATATGATTATCTTCATACAAAATATTCAACTTATTCATTATTTTCCCATCTTCCATATATCCCACATGGTAATATTAAGCCTGTATTTTTAATTGGTAAACCTACTTCACCACAACTAATTTTACCTTTAAATTTATTGCTAATATTTAACTCCAACAAATTAGAAAGAACTGTTGCTGATAAACCAGTAGTATAAGAGTTTATCAAGAAAAACAATGGTTCATCAGATAAAACTTCTGAACATATTTTAATTAAATAATCAAGATTCTTTTCAATATCCCAAACTTCACCATTAGCTCCTCTACCATAACTAGGTGGATCCATGATAATAGCATCATACTTATTACCACGTCTTATTTCTCTTTGCACAAACTTTACAACATCATCAACTAAATACCTAACAGGATACTTCTCAAACCCACTACTCTTAACATTTTCTTTACACCAATCAACCATTCCTCGAGATGAATCGACATGTGTAACATGCGCACCGGCAAAAAGACATGCAACTGTTGCTCCACCAGTATAAGCAAATAAATTTAATACCTTAACTGGTCTATTAGCCTTCTTTATCTTAGAAATCATAAATTCCCAATTAATAGCTTGTTCTGGAAAAAGTCCCGTATGTTTAAATCCCATTTGTTTAATATTAAATGTCAAATTTTTATAATTTATTTGCCAAGTAGCTGGAACATTTTTCAAATTTTCCCAACTACCTCCACCTTTATTACTACGGTGATAAATAGCATCAATTTTATTATGATACCTTTCTAATAAACTTCCATTATCCCAAATAACCTGTGGATCTGGTCTTAATAAATAAACATTTCCCCAACGTTCATATTTTTCACCTTTAGAAGCATCTAATAGTTCATAATCAACCCATTCTTTACTAAGTAACATTAAACCACCTCAATTTCTGCATATTATACCATAAAACATTAAAAAGAAAAAGGCTAAGCCTCACTCTTTCTAAAACAGCCCTTTCCATTAAGAAGCTACTGTAAACTCTTGTCCATAATTAGTAATAAGCATATTACCATTATATGAAATAATTACATCTCGATAAGTTTCAAAAATTGGATCCTCTTGCAATTCATAAGTACACTTAACATCAGCATATTTACTACAATCCTCAAAATTAGTAGCACGCATTCTATACATTTTGTTTTCAGTTCGAATAAAAGTTCCTAAATTTTCACCAGCATAATTATAGTCAATAATTCTACCATACTGAGATTCATTATAAACAATACTCATCTCACTCACAGTCAAAGGAGCATCTCTATCTGCTTTAGAAACCTTATAAGAATAAATATTACCATCTGTCTTCAAAACATAATATATCCCATTACTACTATCAACAGTAGTAACCTTAACTATATCTATATCTTTAAGTAACAAATCATATAAATCATATGAATTATCATTTACAGTAACAGCTGTATAAACAGGAGTTTCATTTTGAGCAACTAAATAATAATATCTAGCATCAATTCCTTTTACAATTTTATCATCAAATATTGCTTGTACAAAAATATCCGTTGCAGCATCTTTACAATTTTCATCATTTGCAAATTTTTGAGACAATGACAATTCATAAATTTTTCCTTCGCTATTAATGATATGATTACCAGTCATATATCTAATTTCATCATAACTAGTATCATCTTTATCACTAGGTAAAAAATCATTACAAACAAACTCTCCACCCATATTAAATCCAGCATGTCTAATATCCCTAGTAATATTACCATTACACGCCGTACAAAATATAACTATTAAAAAACCTAAAAATAAAAATCTAGTTAATCTTCTCATACTTATATCCCTACCTTTAATAAGAATATAACATACTTTGAAGATATTTTAAACTAGATTTTTTTTATTATGTCAAATATATATTTAAGATATTCATAATTGTTTTTATTATAGCCTTTTAATACCTCATAACATTTATTCTTAGTTTTACTATTATATAATTTATCAATTTTTTTATAAACTAATTCTATACTATCACTATCTGTAATAAACTTATTAGTCTCAACCTGCATTATACCAAGTTTTCTCTTATTACCAGTAAGTCTAAACATAAGATAATCATATTTCCTAAGTAATTTACTTCTCTTACTATTTTCAAATACCATAATCGTATACATCAAATTATCTATATCTTTCTTATTGTAATTACAAATATCATGATACTTATATTTTAATTTAGCATAACTAACTACAACACTATTAGAACTCATAAAACTATCTTTATTTACAACTACATTAGAAAAAACACTCTTTTCTTTAACAAAATTATAAATAAAAATAATTGCTAAAAACCAAAGAATAATTCTTAAATCATCCCCAGTTAAAAAGACAGCAGTAACATTATTAATAAATTCTTGATTGATAATAAATCCAATAATTACTAACATGATATAGTATTTTATATTCTGTTCATTCTTATCAAAAAAATCTCTTTCTATAAAATAACTATTATAAATAACATCCACAATCATTAAAAAGATAAATGATAAAAATATATCACTAGTATAATTAATACCTATTCGAAAACAAAAACCACTTACTACTAACATCAATATCAAAGATATTACTAATTTCTGTATCTTTGTAATTTCATATTTCTTATCGATAAAACTTAAAATAATAAAGTAAATAATCCCAATTATAAAATAAAATAACCAACCTATAATCCCCATATGCCACCTCTTAAGCAATTATTATATTCTTAAAATAAAGTTTTGTAAATTATTTAATCCCACAATAATAGTAATTATCACTTATGAGTATATTTTTTTAATTTTTGTTTTATTAAAAATACTAAATCCATTGGTCCGTTCATTTTATTAAGTACCAATAAAGCATCCTGTAACTTTACTCTTTCACTAACAGTATCCTTAACTATCAAAGCCTCTTTTCTATAATCAAAATTATCTATTGGATTAATCTCAATAAAATCCTTTATATAATTTTCAATGTCTTTTAAAATGAACTCCTTCAAAGAATATTCATCCATTAAAGATACTCCATAGTAACCACCTACTAAGTAACGAAATTGATTTTCAAGTTCCATAATATCACCACCCCTATCTTATCAAATAATTATCATAAAACGCTACTAAAAATTATTTAATTATGATAAAATTAAACTAGGTGAAGTATATGAAAAGAAAAAATGATCTATTTTTCATTATTATCTTTGTCATCGTAGTTGGACTATCACTTACCTATTTAGCAAGAGCATCATATTCAAAATACAAAAAGCAAGTCTCAGGTAATGTCAATGCTGAAATAGCCAGTTGGAAAATTAAAATTAATAATGAAACAGTCCAGTATAGCAAAGAATTAAGTAATGATATTACACCAACACTTGATAGTGATATTTATACAAAAGAAGGTGTTTTAGCTCCTGGTGGAACAGGTTATTTTGATATAGTTATAAATGCTGAAGAAGTAGACGTTGATTTTACTTATGAAATGACCGCAGAAGTAAACGAAAACACTCCATTAACTGATTTAGAAATCACCAAATATAAAATTGGTGAAACAGAAACAAATTATTCAACAAACAATAAAATAACTGGGGATATTCAAAAAAATACTGGTGATACCAGTATTAGAGTCTATTTTAAATGGAATGATGATACTTCAACAGAAACTATGAATAATGAAGATGATACAAAATATGCTGCTAAAAGTACTAATGCCAATACAAAAATAAAAGTAACATTTAAATTCACACAAAAAAAAGCATAGTTTTGACTTTAGTACTAGTTTATGATATTATGTATCTAGCAAGAAATTTTGCATAAAATAGAAAAGGGAACATTCAGGTTTCCAGTGCTGAATGTCTACCTTGATAACTCAAAGCGACATTTAATTCAATGGTTGAATTAGATGTCTTTTTTTATTACTATAATCAATATGATTAAAAGGAATAAAATGATAGAAATGAGCTTTAAAACGCTTATGATAAAAGTTTTAATTTTCATTTTATCAAACCTCCCTTCTCCTAAAAGATAAAGAGGTAGACATCCAACAACTAAATGCTCCTAAATTTAATATGTCAAACAAATTTTCGTATGTCAAATCATAGAAAAAGGTGATTATAATCACCTCAAAAACTCATTTTCACATGTTAAATTAACTTTTAAATCTTTAAGAGCTTTTTTATCACTACCAGTTACAATATAAGTAGCATGAGCCTCAACTCCGTTTAACTTAGTTAATTGTGTTAATGCCTTAGCAGCAGTTGGATTAGTAGCAGAAGAAATACTAAGTGCCGTTAAAACTTCTTGTAATGTAAGCCTATCACCTGTACCCAACTCTTTCTTTAATTTTAGAATTGGTTCTAAAATAGTTGGCGATAATAAGAAAAGATCATCTGGCATCTTACTTAATTTTTTAATAGCATTCAAAACAACAGAAGCTGCTGGAGTAAGTAAATCAGTCTGTTTACCAGTAATAATTTTCCTTCCAACTTTCATAGCAATTACTGGTAAATTTTCTTTTTCACTTTTTTCAAGAGCCGGTTTAACAACATCAAGGTATGTCTCATCTATCCCTAACTCATTCATTAAAAGTTTTATTTTTTTATAAGTGTTTTCATCACAAAGACCAATCTTATAATTATTTCTTTCATTATAATAACGTCTAACAATTTCACTTTTACAGGCATCATCCACTACTTTTTCATTAGTAATACAAAAACCAACCATATTAACACCCATATCAGTAGGAGAATTATAAATGTCTTTTTTAGAAACTTTACTTAAAATATTTTTTAAAATTGGAAATGTCTCAATATCACGATTATAATTAATAGCCATTTTATTATATTTTTCTAGGTGGAAAGGATCTATCATATTAACATCTTCCAAGTCAGCAGTAGCTGCCTCATATGCCATGTTAACAGGATGCTTAAGTGGTAAATTCCAAACAGGGAAAGTTTCAAACTTCGCATAACCAGCATTAACACCACGAAGATTTTCATGATAAATTTGTGAAAGACAAGTAGCAAGTTTTCCACTACCTGGTCCGGGAGCATTGACAAGTACAAGAGGCTTAGTTGTTTCTATATATGGATTGGCACCATATCCTTCTTCACTTACAATCGTATCAACATCTGTTGGATAACCCTTAGTAAAAGTATGAATATATGTTTTTATGCCATTACGATTAAGCTTCTTTATAAATGTATCAACGCTAGCTTGATTCTTATATAAAGTAATGACTACACTATTAACTAAAAAACCTCTTTTTCGTGATTCATTAATTAATCTTTCAATTTCAACATCATATGTAATGCCATATTCTCCTCTAGTCTTATTTTTTTCGATATCACCAGCATTAATACAAAAAATAATTTCCAAGTCATCCTTCAATTCTTGAAACATACTTATTTTAACATCACTTTTAAATCCAGGTAATATTCTAGCTGCATGAGAATCATCAAATAATTTACCCCCTACTTCCAAATACAATTTATCAAACAATTTAAATCTTTCTCTAATTTTTTTACTTTGTATTTTCACATATTTTTTATTATCAAACCCTTTTTTCATTTTATCACCCACTCTCTAATTAATAATACAACAAAAGTATCTTTTTTGTCTTCCTATTTAACAAAATTTTACTAAAAAAGATAGTTGATTTTCAACTATCTTGTTCTACAACTAAATTAATGTCAACGACTAAACATGGTAAATTAGTACTTTTTTCATATATACCACATTGCATGCCAAAATAAGTGTCAATATCATCTTTACCTAAATAAAGATTAGCTTTTAAATTATTATAAGCAATTTCATTTGCTAGAGGTGTTGGAGTATATATATTATCATTTAAAGAGAAGTATTCAAAAGAAGAATCATAAGTATAATAATCTAAAACTTTGTAATACTTTTCAACAGCACTTTCAAACTCCCAAGTAACATCAACACTAAATTCCGCCGTTTCTCCAATATTAAGAGTATCCTTATCAGATGAAATATCAATAACAAATGGATATGTTGTTTTTAGGTAATTAACTTTATCAGCAATATTATCAATGTTAATACTATTTCCAAATAATTTTAAACCTACAACATCATAAGTAAACTTTGCTGGCACATCACTACGATTATAAACTTCAAATACTTTACTAAAATCATCCATTCCTGGTTTCATAGGTACATCAACAACAAATCTTCTTGAAGAAACCCCATTACTATCTTTAAAATCTACATCCCAAGATGCAACAGTACCATCTATTTCTAATTGAGCATTAGTTGAAAAAGCAAACCACGCAAAAATATTAACACAAAATGTAAATAGTGCTAAAAGCAAAGCAATATATTTTTTTCTCAGTAATGCCTTACGTAAATTTTTACTTTTGCCTTTCTTTTTCATCTAACCATCCCTTATAGAATTTCTATATCATCATCTTTTTTCTTTTTTTCTATCTTTCTAATCTCATTTTTCTCCACTTTTAATTCAATAACAGTTTCTGTAACTTCTAAAGCAATAATTAAAACTAATGGACAAAATACTAATAAGAAAAATCCTAATTGACTTTTAACAGCATGATTTAACCATGTAATAACAGGAACAGTTCCAACTACTTTACCAAGTATTTGATTTGCTCCTATGCTAGGATCTTCAACATCAGATTTAACACCTTTCGTTGTAAAAACACGACCAGAACCTTCATCCTCTATTCTAATAATTCTATGAGTAATAAGCTTTCCTTCTAAAGAACCAGCACCTTGATATGCTACATCATCCCCAACTTTTAGTTTATCAGTATCATAATCTGTAACCAGTATTACATCATTAACATCATAAACACCAGCCATTGATCCAGTCGCAACAGTAAATACTCGATAACCAAATACACTCTTATTACCAGTAATTCTTTGAATTAAAATAAAACTTAAATATAAAATAATTATCGCAAGAAAAGAATATTTAATTATTCCATATCCTATTTTAAAAAATTTATTATCCAATATTTTTTGCATCTAACCATCTCTTCTTAATTTACCTAAAATATCTTCAAGATGTTTATTTTCTCTATCTAATCTATTATCAATAATCTTAAAAATATTTTTCGATTTTTTTATATTTTGTTCTTTAATACTAGCTAACTGTTTATTAAAGATATCTTTTAATTTATCCTCATTAAGTTCACTATCAGTATCAAGTAAATTATCAACTAATCTCTTAAACATCAAATTAATAATTTCTGTCTCAGTTCCAGTTCGACTACTATTAATAAAGTTTTTATTAGCCATATAGGCCATTAAGAAAGCTTGATCATATTCATTTTTTAAAACTCCCCGATCAAAATAGTCTCTCTTATCACGTTCACGTTTATCTTTACTCTCAAATGACTGAATATAATTCCATAATTCTTCAGCTTTTCTAAAGTTAGGATTTTTTAAAATAACATTAGTCTTCTTAATTGGGCTTCTAACCGGTGGTACATGTAACTTACTAAGAATACTCATAAGTTCTGTTCCAAAAAAACCATCTATTTGCGTCTTTATCATCTTAAGACGATCTTCTAAAGAAACATTACCTCGCCATCCCAAGTGTTCTTTTATTTCTTTAGAACTATCACTTAAATCAACAGATATTTTTAAGTCTTCTCCACGTACTTTTGAATTTGCTTCATACTGTAAAAGATTTTTATCTAAACAATATGATTCACCACTAGCTTCTTCAGTTCTCTGTTCAAAAAAAGTTCTTAAATTATTTATTAAAGTATAAATAAATCTATTTTCATAAGTATCTAAACTTTCTTCTTTATTAATATTTAAAATCTTTGAAGGTTTAACATCACCATTATCTTCAATCTTTTGAATCAAATTAGTATGTTGCGTTAAATGAATAACAGATTCAACAGTAACTTTTCTTGATAACTCAACCTTAACAATCTCTTCTTCATTAATAATGAAACGTTTAGGATTACGTAAAATATTATCAAGATATGGTAAAACATCCTCTATTTTATCTACCCATTCATAGTCAAGGAACTTTAAATCATAATCCCTTTTTATAAATAAGGTAGAATTAAGATTATTCAAGAATAAACCCTCATCATCAAGTTCTTCCTCTTCTTCTAACTTTTCAAGTTCCTCATCTTCCATAAATGCCTCCTACTAAACCATCTTCTTAAGTCTTAATAAATATTCTTTACACTCATTAAAGTTTTCTTTTCCAAAGCTTTTATCTAAGAACTCAATAAATGGATCAATTTCATCACGAATATAAGCTAAGTTTAATTGTTCAAACTTTCTTAAAATTTTTCTTGCAATATAATAATCAACACCATCGACTTCTGTACCACCACAAGCAACATATGTTGCGACAAAGTCTCGCATCTGTTTAACAATACGGTTACCAAAAGCAATTCTGAAATGTTTAATTACATAGTCATCCATCTCATTAATTTTACTTTCCATTGCTTCAGTCAATGGATATTTACTCTTAGCTTCAGCAAACAATCCTTCTAAATATGAACTATTAATATTCATTGCTTCTGTATCAATTGGTTCAAATACTTGACCTTTATCATTAATATCTATTGGCATAGCACGGTCATATACTTTATCAGTAACTGCAAATGTCGAGTCATCATTATTGATTGTTCCGATATACCACATATTTCCAGGTATTTTTAACTTACCTGACTCTAATCTAACAGGATCACTTTCCCAAGTACTAGGTACAAGTTCAATAATCCATTCATCTCTTGATGGCATTTCAAGGATAGATAACATTTCCGCAAAATAATACTCAACACGCGCAATGTTCATTTCATCTAGTACAGTAACATAAACATCATCAGTATAACCAGCTAAATACATTCCCTTTAACACTTCAGTTTCATTAAACTTTTTTGTAAACTCGTTAAAGTAACCAAATAATTCTGTACGATCTCTCCAAGATGGTTGAACAGATGCAATAATCGCATCATTCTTTATAAATTTACCCCAAGCATAAGCAAGTGAAGTTTTACCAGTACCAGAAATACCTTGTAAAATAACTAGTTTTGTTGCAGACAATCCCGAAATAAACAATCTAATCATATTAGTCGTATAATAAAGTTTTAATTTAGAAGCTGCAAAATTTCTAAATAATTCAACTAACTCCTCTAAAGTAAAAGTATTATTATATTGTTGAACTTTATAATCTTTAAACTCTAAATCAATTGCATGTAACTTAGAAAATCTAAAGTCACCTTCTTCTAATACTTCTTCATCCTTAACATCAGCCTCTTCAACAGTATCCTCTTCTCCTGGCTTTAATCCAAGTTGTGATACTTTCATTGCCAAAATTTTCTCTTTTTCTTGTACCAAAGAAGCAACTTCACGGTTTAACTCTCCAACTTCTTCTAATAGTGATTCTTGTTCAACTAATGTCTTTCTAAATTTAAGATATTTTTTAACTAAGAAAACAACTAATAATACTATTAATCCAAGAAGAACTAATATTACTAGTATCGCTAGAATTACTAAAACCCATTCTCCGCCCGAAAAATCCTTACGATAGAATTCAATAGTATACAAATATTCACTAATATTGAACATTTGCACAATACCTTTAACAAATCCACCAAGTATAAGACCAATACCTTTAAAGAATACAGACATAAACTCAAATAAAAATCTTATAAATGTATCCATCCTACTCCTCCTCTAAAATCAATACCTCTAATCCATCAGCTTCATAACTAGTAAAATAATCTAAATCAGTATCTCGACATTTAGAAACTAATAAATAATTAAAAATTCCTTCCTTATAAATGTCATCAACCTTTTTATAAATATCATTAATATGCGAAAAATCCTGCCTACATGCAAACTGAAAATCTTCAGAAAAAGCTTCTTTATGTATTAAATAATTATTATAATTAACACCCATTATTACATATTTACGAAACAAAGGATTATCAAGTAATAAGTATATTTCTCGACTTATAATTCCCCGTACTATACTACTATCATATAAATCTATAAATATTGGTTTAACATCTTCCTTATTTAAAACTTTTTTAAGTATATATAATGATACCTTTTGAATTAAACATTTAAGCTTTTTAACTTCAAATTTCTTATCACCAAAAATTCTATTAATCATTGCTTTCTTATAATTATTTAAAATTCTAATATCCCACTTTAAAGAAATAAATTCTATCTCACTATTAACAAATTTCTTTTTTTCTAATGAATAAAATTCATCTTCATAATTTAATAACTTACTAGAATTAGTATTAGTTTCTCGAACAAGAGTTACTAATTTACTCATCCTATTACCTATCAAATCACTAAGAATAGAACTTTCTGTAATTATTTTTGAAACTTCTCCCTCAAGTTCTTCTCTATCTGTACCACTTAAATTATCTAATTTAATTATTTCGAAAGAAACATCACGAAGATCTCTAATAATTTTCATATTTTTCGCAAATTCTTCATTACTAACTCTTAATTCATAACCTCGATAATCATCCATAATATCTGACATTATTCCATTAAGTTCAACTTGTAATGTTTCTAAACTATAAGTATCAGTATCAACTGTATTAAAAATACCATAATAATAATTGTCAATATAAGTATCAAAATAACCTTTAAAGACTTCACGAATAAACTTAGAGTCTTCATAAATTAAAGCACCATATTCAACAAGTCTATCTACTTTATAATTCATATAAATTGTTATTAAGTTATCCATGAAATCACTACCTTACATCAAATTATATCATATTAACTGGCTTTCTGAACAGTAACATTAATAATAGAATTATTATTAACAACTGGGTATGTATAATCCTGGCTCATATCATCTTTATAAAAGATAATTGAACTACTAGAACTAGGATTAACTTTAAAAGAAAACTTCTTAACATACGTATAATTATTTATCTCTTCAGTTTCATAATTACTACTAAGTCTATGTATATATAAGTCATTTGTCATATCAACTAATAAATCATGAGGATCATATTCTACTGTTACAATTGCTGAAAAGCACTTGTCTTTATCACTAGCACTTAGTTCTCCATAATCTGCTAAACTAATATGATCTCCTACACTATAACTTCCAAAAGCCTCACTAACTTCATAATAAGCAATCGAATTTATAAAGTTAATAGTCATATATTTAGCACCAGCACTATCTTTAATATTATAAGAAAAATCACTATTTAAAACTTCAATAGTATAAGTAGCACTCATACTCTTCCTATATGGAGCTGATGAAGTAACAGATGTCTTTACAACAACACTATCTCCTTCATAAAAGTTTCTTTGTGGTGTAACTGTAATCTGATAAGTATCAGTACCATCTTCTGGTCTAATAACACCACTATCCTTATTCAATGTACAAATAACATCACTAGAACACTCCACATCAATACTATAACTAATATCAGATGTTGTATAACGCGTAGAATTCTTCCTATTATTTAAATCAATTGTAAGTGTATATGAATTAACTCCATCCCAGTTACTAATAGACATCTTTTTATCATTAACTTTTAAAATACTACTATTAAAATAAAAAGCTTTAGTTTCCAATATATAATTATTAACAATATTTTTAATATATCTACCAAAAGTATATTCTATTAATAAAATAACTACTAAGACAGAGAGAATAGATATACTAATAATTTTATGTTCTCTAATATACTTCATAACCCCTCCTATATCATCTGCTCTGAATGTAGATTTATCTCAATACTTTCAATACTATTAGCGTAAGTAGTGTCATTAGCATAATTAAGAGGAAAATCTATAACTAATGAATAAACATCCGTAGTTTTATCACTATAATCAAGTTCATAAGTACCATCAACATTATATATCTTATACCAAGCTCCATCTTCATCAGTAACAACTCTAGATCCTTGAATTAAATTAGTACCAGTACTAATATCAGGACTATTACGATAAATTTCACAAGTAATAGGTAAATTAGTAGTAGTAATAACTTTCAAATTATAAATAAGATCTACATCACTTATTTTACTCTCATTAAAATTAGCTACTGAAAATTTATAAACATACTTACCATTCTTAGGAACAATACCTTCAGGATCTAAATTAAAACTCATATCTCCTGCCTCAAAAACATATAATGCCTGATCGATATCCGAATAAATACTAGCTTGAACTTCATACCTAGCATAAGCAATCTTAAGTAAATAAACTGCTAAAACAAGCATTAAAAATAATCCAGCACCAAAAATGAGAAATCTTCTTTTCTCATCAAAATAAGAAATATTTTTAATACTCATATTTTTCATAAATCACTCCGTATAAGGAACTAATTCTTCTCCTCTATATTGAACTGCATGAAAATGTATTTCAAATAAATCTTCAAAAGAAGGAGCTTCATAGTCATCAGTTATCACAATATCATTTAAATAATCAAATATAAAATCAGCACTTATATTAATCTTTTTACCATCATTAATATCATCTAAAGTAACAATCCCACTATATGTATCTTTTGCCGTTCTAACAATACTACTATCTGCAGTAATATTATTAAAAGTTAAAACTTTATCATCATCAATTCTTTTATCAATAAATTGAAAACTATACATTACTGCTACATCAGATTGTGTTGGATCAAGCTCTAAATAAACAGTTCCATAACTACCAGGAGATATTTTTTCATCCCTAGTATGGGTAGAAGTCCAAGTAACATTATCTACTATTATTTGATCAGATAATGTTCCATCACCAGTAACACTAATCCCATTAATATATAATTTAAATTTAGCAGTTGGAGTTTTAACATTACCATCTACTAAAGATTCATAAGCCGTATAAGTACTACTAGCCCCTAAATATAGAAAACAAACAATCAATAAAACAATAAAAATAATTGTAAATTTCTTATTATCTTTCATATCTACTCCTACTCTATAATTATAACAAATAAACAAAAGAAAATAAACACTTCATATGTTTATATTTTATATAAAAAATATTCTCTTACCATGATCCTTGGATCAGAACAATATTTTATTACATACTTATTATCATATTTACAAATAATTATACCTATAGTCTTATCTTGATTAATATTCCTTAAATTTTCATCTATATAATTCATATATATTTGTATCTGACCCAAATGTTCTTTCCTAAGCTCAGTCACTTTAAGTTCTATTACTACAAAACAATTAAACTTATAATTAAATAGTAATAAGTCAATATAATTATACCTATCACCAATTTTAATCTTATATTCACTACCTATAAAACTAAATGAATCACCAAGTTCCCTCATAAATGATTCAATATCTTCTAATATTAATTGATGTAATACTTTTTCTGTTATTATTACCACGTTATTCTTATTTTTTATTATAATAGGATTTGGAACTAAATCTTTTACTTCAATTTTTTCTTTAGATATTAATTTATCCTTAGTTTTATTAGGCAATCTTTCATACTCTCTATTTTTAACTATATCTTCTAATTGTCTTTTAGAAAGATTTCTACTTAATACTTGTTCAATATAATAGTTAATCTTATTAATATCTTTGATTGGTAAAAGAATTAGGCAATGGCTCCAACTTAATTGTTGCACCAATGGTGCGACTTTTTCATTACTAAATATATTATAAAATTGCCTCATTCTAAACAACGTACTTCGATTATATTTTTTACCAACTTCAACAACCAACTTTTTAGAATATTCCCCTATTATATTATCTCCATATTTTCCACCAGCTTCATTTAATAATCTTCCTATTTCAAAGTATGTAATAACCCTATTTCTTTCTTTAGAATAATCTTTTACTTTTGAATATATTTCACTATCAATTAATTTTTCTTTTATCTCATCATAGTAATTCATATCTTCTCTCCTCAATTTATTATTCAAAAGAAAAAAATATTTATCCAACAAAAAAGTAGGATTTCTCCTACTTTTATTGATTCTTTCTAAATTTCAACCCTATAATTCCTAAAGCTGAAATAATACTTATAAGCAAGAAATAAATTCCTACATTTTTAGTCTTTTTAAAACCTTCTGTCTTAGTATATGGATTATTAACCACATTATAAATTGTATCTTCTACTTTATCTATAACCGTCTCTTCTTTTTTATGATGAATAACCTCTATAGTATTAACTCCCTCAACATATTCAGCATTTTCAATTCTTCCTTCTTCATTAACAACTATCTTAATAATATCATTATATTTTTCAAATTGATTATCACTAGGACCAGTTATTTCTTTTACATAATATGTATTATTAGGTTTAATATCAAACATAACACCTTCAGAAACCAAAGACGTACAATTAGCATCATTATATAATCCATACTTAACACCAGCCAAATCTTCGTGACGAGGATTTACACCTTTAACATTAAGTTTTATATTAGCAACTCTAAACTGAACAGATGATTTATATTCACGACTTGTATCTAGAGAATAATTATTATCCGTAATTGCTCCTACAAGCTCAAAATTATAATTATAATCTTGAAGTTCAGCATCACCAGCAGGAACTTTTGCATATAAATCAACACTACTATTAGCTGGTATTGTATTTATAACAACATAATCATTAGATTTAATATCACAATTAGAATTTTCAGTAAATTCAATTATTTTACCATCATTAGTTATGATAACATCTTCAAGTGGAAAATCATTATTATTGGTTATAGTTACTTTTATATCAATATTATCAGACTCTTTATAATAATCTTTTTGATTAACAACAGTCGATTCAATACTAGGCACAAATTCCCCTGCTCTTCTTTCCCATTCACCATAAATTGTTAAATTTCTCTCTGGCATTTCAAAAGTATCATTCGCATACCATCCCAAGAAATTATAACCATCAACCTCAGGATTATCAGCCAAAGTAACTATTTCACCTCCTGAATATTCTGCAGTATCAGGTAATAAACTAGCTGCATTAGGAGGTAAAACATTTCCTTGGAATTCGTAAGATACCGTATAAGTAACCTTTTCAAAACTTCCAGTTAATTTAACATTAGAACTTGGCATTACAAATATACCATCACTAATATCAATATTTTTATCAATTGTCCAACCTAAGAATCTATATCCATTAACTAATTCTCCTGTAACTAAACTATCAATTATAACATCATCTCCAACATTATAACTTTTAGTATCAGGGGCAACATATCCAACAGGTGCTTCTCCATTTATTTGATAAGAAACATTATATTTAGGATTTTCTGTAAAACTTCCAGTAAAAGTAACTTTTCCCTCCGGCATAGTAAATATCCCATTATTAACTTCTACATCAGTAGTAGACCAACCACTAAATGTATAACCACTAAGATTAACGTTAGATGCAACACCTACTGTAGCCCCACTAATGTAATTATTTGTTATAGGTAGATCAGGAGCATTTTCAGGAACAGTTCCACTATATTGATATTCAACTTCATACTTATCCATATCTTCTTTACCCATAAAAACATGCACAGTATTAGAAAATAATGATAATTCATTTTCTCTAGCGCTAGCCGTATTATAAAAATCTTTACGTTTAGCATCTCCTAGTTCCGGAGTCTTTGTGACAACTCCAACTGTCAATTTACAACCAGCTTGTAAACTTTTTACTTTAAATGACACTGTATTTGTCACAGAATCATAATGCAAACCGGCAGCATCACCAACAACATGACCAGGGCAACTTGCCTCACTATTTCTTCTTTTCGCACCTACTGTTCCATCATCGGCTGTAATAAATCTAACAAAAGTAAGGCCTTCAGGTAGTTTATCTTCTACATAAATATAATCACTATATACTTTCGCAGTAGTACTGTCATTTGACGTAATAACATCCTCATCCTTACCATCATATATAACATCAATATAATAAGTTAATTCACTATTAGGTTTAACACGCTCTCCATTTTCAAGTAATGAATAAGAAGAAGATAACTTATAAATTATAATTCCAATAACAAATACCCCTAGTACTATCATTCCTATAGGTATTTTCTTTATACTCTTTTTTCTCATACTAATCTTCCTCCATTTCTATTTGATAAGGATTATTAACTGTTCCATCACCTTTATCTATTCTAACATTAGGCGCTAAAGATATTACTGGTCTAACACCAAGTGCAGAATCTTCACGTTTCCAGTTCATACCTCCTGTATTCGTTAAATAATCACCATATGCATCCCATTCAGCAAACATATTAGGCGATAGTAACCAATAATTACTTCCTGTTTTTAAATATGTATTTAACCCAGCAAATCTTAACTCATCATCAGTTAATAAACCAACTGGATAGTCTAACGCACCATTTCCAATAGTATCTGATACTGTAAACTTATCAGTGTCTCTTGGACAAATTATAGTGGGATTAGAAGTTCTATAACTAGCTGCAAATCTAAGCAACCCATTGCCCCCGTTTGGATTCCAAACTCCATAATTAGAATATGCCAAACTTCTATCATTACAATAAATTGTATCCTCAATATAATTGCCATATTCTTTCAACTCAATGTTATTATAATACCACCAATCTACAGTTCCAACTGTATTTTTACTACCTTTTATTGTACTAGAATAAGTATTATAATCCAGCATCTCAGATAAAGCCGTTTCCACTGATTTCCCTTTAGGTAAAGAAATATAGTAAGTATATCCATTATAATATAAATAATCATAATAAACTTTATCACCACTACAAGTATCACCTGTCGTAAAACATGTATAATGATTCCTACTAATTTCATTTTTTCCTTGAGAATTATATGTCAAAGGAGATATTTCTATCGTATCTTGTAACACACCATTTTCATCAGTATGATTTCCAAATAGCCACTTAACACTAAGTGCTTGTTGATATAAACTATCATAAGTTTCACCATTGGACATAGATACAGCTTTAAAATAATAATTATATACAATATTATTTGCATTATCTACATAATAAACTGTACTACACACTGTAGAATTTAAATCATTACAGAAATAATATCCTTTATAGGAATTATAATTTTTATACCAAGTAGATGCTACATTAACAGGATTATTTAAAGTATACATTCCTGTCTCAGAATTGTATGAAATATCATTACTTACATACCTATATTTATCTATATTATTTCCATTTGATAAAGCAATATAATAAGCTGTACTCGCAGTTCCTCCACCAATATAGTTAACACTTTCACATGATGATCCAGAACTACTAAAACAAGTATATTCTCCTATTAAATCATTATAATTAGATTCCCAAGTTAATAAAGATAATTCACTATTATCAGAATTAGAAAGTACATATTCATTCCTTGCATTATCCCAAGTAACCATATCACCATAATAATAAATTGTTGTAGCTACATCTTTTGATTCATAAACATTCTTATTTGTTGTGGTTTTGTTTACATATACTTTCCAATCAGAACTAATTGCTTTTCTACTATAAGGATATCTTTCTCCATACATATATCCCCCATCACCAGGACTACTCCAATTTGTATTAAAAGCTTTAGTCCCTATTTGAGAATTAGTACCTGTATTATCACAATTTCCAGTACTTGACGGTAATCCATTATATATTAACTTGACTCCTCCAGTGGATGTAGAAATAACAGCCTTAAAACACATATCGGCAAACAAAACATTATTATTATCGATATCTCCACGATAATAATAAATTGGATATTCATCATTATGAGTAGAAGCTACCTCATACACTCCTTTTCCATTTGTATTAGAAGCATTACTAGAAAAACGAATTCCATTAGTAGATGATACATAAGTAGATGCTATATTATCAGGTACTGCCTGATCTTTCATAATATTGTAAAGCGTCTGAACTTTTGAAACTACTCCATCCGCCGATTTTTTTATATCAAGTTTAGACCAAGTTCCCATGAATTCAACATCTTTTTCAGGCATTACGAAATGATTATCATTTATCTTTCCAGCTTCTTCTGTCATTAACTCCCATCCTTTAAATTCATAACCCGGACAGTTCATTTCTTGATCATTAGTTGTAAAAACAGAAAATACTGCTATTCTTTCTGCACCAATATTATTAATATTACATCCACTAGGAGTATTAACATCATACCTAACATAATATTTATTTTTTAATTCTGGAGAATTTTCTGTAGTAACGTTTTCAATACTATCTTCTATCTTAGATTCAATTTTAGTACTTGAATTTGTTGGAAATGATCCACCATAATCAAGATACGAATCTTTTAATTCTATATCAATAGTCATTGTTTCTTTATCACTTTTTCCAGAAATCAAATTATCAATATTCCAGACTACTTCATTATTATTAATACTTACTTCGCCAACTGTTTTAGTAACATCATTAGTAACAGTAAAATACTCACTATTAATATAATCTGTTATTTTAAAACTATCATAATTAAGATGGTTTTTAACTGCATCAAACAACACATTATGAAGTGTATCCATATCTGATATATATTGAGTATCAGATATTCTTTTTAAAGCAGGAGAAATAATATCTCCCATTTCATACTGAATACCAGTAAATGTAACATACTCATATTTATCTTTTAAATATCTATATTGCGCAATTTCATTTGGAGTATTTAAATTAGGAATACCATCAGTTAAAAACAAAACAACTGCTTCTCTATCACTAGCACTTTCTTCTAACACCTCACCAACATTAACAAGGGCTTTATAATAATTTGTATCACCTATTGCTGTAATAGATTGTACCTTATCAGTTAAATTAGCTACATCATTAGATAATCCAGATAATATATTTGATTCTGTTGAAAAAGTAATTAATCCAATTCTATTTTCAGAATCCGCTAAAAGATCATTAATAAGTTCTGTTACGTCTCTTTTCACTTGACTAACTTTATTACCTTCCATTGAAACAGACGTATCTAAAACTAAAATAAAGTCTTTATAGTCAGTATTACTTTTAATTATAGTATCAATATCAAAAGTAATACGTGCTTTCCCTCTACTTATCCACTTAGCTGATTTAGTAACTTTCCAAGCACCAGCTTCTTCTCTATCATAATTAGTATTACTAGACTTTATTTCAATACTAGGAATAGAGGTTGGAATCTTTTCCGCAAAACTAATTCCTAAAAAGGCTACAAATCCTCCTAAAATTAAGAAAGCAATTAAAATTATAACTATTTTTTTCTTCATAATTACCTCCTAATCTTCCATTTCTATTTGATATGGAGATGCACTAGTTCCATCACCTTGAGCAATTATTGATTTAGGTTTTAAAGAAATTACTGGCCTAACGCCCTTTTTAGTTTGATAAACATCTGCTGTACCAATGAGTCCAGAACTTGATACTCGCCAAAAATCAATACCATTAGTATGAAACGAGTAAGGAGATCCTAACCAATATTCCTGTCCAGTATATAAATATTGTGAAATATTCGAACCAGATGATGCCCCAGCTAAACGAGCTTCATCAGCAGTAAGTAGACCAACAGGATATGTTAATAATCCATTACCAATACTATCTGAAACTGTAAAACTATCTAATTTTCTAGGACAAGTAGTTGAAGGTTTTGCAGTACGATTATATGGACCAAAATATAAATAATATCCCGTAGTAACACCACCATTAGGTTCCCATCCATTTTTTTGTGCTGCACTACGATCATTACAATAAACTGTGTCTTCTATATATTTACTAAAACCTTTTAATTCAATATTATTATAATACCAATAGTCAATAGTCCCTTCCGTTACAGTATCACCCTTAATAGTACTAGATGTATGTTCCAAATTTATTGCTAATAAATCATCTAATATTTCACCAAGTTTTTGTCCTTTTGGAACAGGCATATATCTAACCATTGAGGAATTTGAGTAATAAATATATGGAACACTTTGACCATCACAAACATCACTAGCAGAAAAACAAGTATAATGATTATTAGCTATCTTATCATAATTTTTATTCCAATCAACCGGAGACAACTCAATAGTATTTAAAAGTTTACCATTAGAATCAATATCATTTCCAAACAACCATTTAGTTTGCTTAGCTTGATTATATAATTCATCATAAGTTTCACCATTAGATATATCTGCACCAGTAGCAGTTGTATAATCACCTGTATAAATATAAAACAATTTACTACAAGTAGTTGAAACTAAATCATCGCAAAAGTAATATTCTCTATTTGCATACCGACCATAATTAGGATACCATGTAGTCGAAACATCAACTACATTATTAAGCGTATACATATTTGTTTCAGAATCATAAACTGGATTGTTTCCAATCATTCGACTTTTATTCAAATTACCACCAGACAATTGAATATAATAAGTACTATTTGTGAAAGTTTTAGAAATATAATAAACAGTACTACACTCAGTTGAAGTTGTACTAAAACATGTATATTTTCCTCCTAACTTAGAATAATTGGATTCCCATGTTAATTGAGTCACAGATGACTCATTTACATTAGAAAGAACATATTTTTGTTTTTCTTCATCCCAATTTATACTATCAGAATAATAATAATTAGTAGCACGCATATTTTTCTTCTCAAGTAAAATAGTTTTCTTATAACCAGTACGTCCAATATATGTATACCAAGCACTACTTATATCTTTATTCTCATAAGCATGATGAATTCCAGGCATATAACCAACATCAGCAAATCTAACTGTTTTACTATAATAATTAGTACCTATTTGACTATCAACACCAGTATTATTGCAACTACCATCACTTTTTGGCAAACCATTATAAACGAGTTTAACACCACCGGTAGGAGTAGATACTACTGCTTTCCAACACACATCAGCAAATAATACATTATTATTTTGAACAGCTCCCCTATAATAATAAGTTGGGTATTCATCATTTTTACTAGACGAAACTTCATAAACACCTTTTCCATTTGAGTTAGAAGCAATACTAGAAAAATTAATTCCTGCATTTGACGTTACAAAATCGCTCCTAATATTATCTAACACAGCCTGATCTTGCATAACACCATATAAAGTTTGAACTTTAGAAATAGTTCCATCAGCTGATTTAGAAACATTTAACTTTGACCATACACCTGTAAATTCAACATTTGCTTCAGGCATTACAAAATAATCATCATTAACGCTTATAACATTATCATTTTTCATTTCCCAGCCCTTAAATTGATAACCATTACAGCTATATTTAACATCATTTATTTTAACAATATCAAAAACAAAATTTTCTTCGTTATTTGGTAAATTTGAAAGATTACAGTTACCGGGAGCATTAATATCATAACTAACAATATACTTATCACTCAATTTTGGAGTTATATCAACTGATATATTATCTTCTAAATCACCAATTTTAGTTTTGATATTCATTCCATTATTAGTAGAATATATTCCACCCATATTTTGATAGCTACGCCTTAAATCTATATTAAAAGTCAATTGTTGCCTTTTCAAATCACCAGAAACCAAATTATTAGCATTCCACACAATTTTATTATTGATTAATTCAACTTTCCCAACTGTTACACTAATATTACTAACATTTTCAAAATAACGATCATCAACAAAATCAGTAACTACAAACTCACTATAATTAAGATGTTTTTTTACTGCATCAAACAATACATTATGAAGATTTTCCATATCCGCTATATATTGATTTTCAGTAATGTTTTTTAATGGTAACAAAATCTTATCACCCATTTCATACTGAATACCAACAAAACTTACATTTTTATATTTATTTTTCAAATATTTATATTGTGCAACTTCATTAGGAGTGTTTAAATTTGGATATCCATCAGTTAAAAATAAGACAACCGCATCCCTATCATTTGTATTATGCTCTAATACTTCATCAACACTAACTAATGCTTTATAATAATTTGTATCACCATATGCAATTAAACTATCTATTTCTTGCAATAAACTTTCTTTGTCAATTGTTAACTCCTTTAAAACACTTGAATTTGTATTAAAGCTTATTAAAGACACCTTATTTCCATCATCAGTAAGTAAGTCTTCAACCAGTTCTCGAGCATTATTCTTAAGTACATTTATTTTGTTACCTTCCATAGAAACAGAGGTATCTAAAACCAACACATAATCTCTATACAAACTATCGCTTTTTGCTACAGTATTAACATCAATTGTAACTTTTGCTTGCCATTTATTTTTCCATTTAGCCGACTTTGTAACTTTCCAAGCACCAGCTTCTTCACTATCATAATTAGCATTTTCCGATTTTATTTCAATACTTGGAATTGGTTCATCCATTCTACCAGCAAAACTATCATATGCAAAATATGATAGTGCTATTATTGAAATTATGAATATAAATATAATATATTTTTTCTTACCCATACACTTCACCTATTATAATCAAGCATTATTCTGATAAGATTGTATCACAAATAATCACCTAAAACAATAATTGGACAAACAAAAAAAGTAGGATTTCTCCTACTTATAATATTTCTATTTCTTCCTCTTCTTTCTTATTGTCAGACTCTAGAGATTCAACTTCATCTGTAACAGGGGAATCATCAAGCTCTTCAACTACCTTTTCAATAACAGGTTCTTCTTCTTTAACTGGCTCTTCTTGTTTAATATAATTAGATTCAGTTTTTTTCAAATCATAAAGTTTTTTATCGCTACCATCATCTTCATCATCTTCAACTTTTTCATAACGAAGAATAATAACAAACTCATATATTTGATAAATGAACACTATAATGATTGGTAAAAGTACCAAGAATAAGAATCCTATTCTACTCTCTAAAACAGTAAGTACACTACCCCACTTAGGATAAACAGATGAGTATTTACCCAATACTTTATTTGAAGAAACAGTTAAATTATTTCCATCATCAACAGTATATAAAGCAGCAGCATCTTCCTTTTTAGCATCAACTACTACATCACTTTTAATAAGATAATTATCATCAAAAACAGCATAATAATAAATCAAATCACCTTTATTAATATCATTAGAATTCTTAACTATTAATAAATCGCCCTTTTTAACATTATCAATATTAGTTTCCCCAATTAAACTAACATTATAAAAAGTATAATCTCCAAATTGTGTATAGCCATATTTATTTCTACTTAAAATAAATGAAGTAAGAATAATTGCATAAACAATAATAACAACTTCTATAAATGACCAACAAAAACGTAAAACTTTCTTCACTAGTATCACCATCCTAATTTTATCATAAAAGATATTAATTTAAAATATTTATTCGACACTTTTTTTGACAATTACATACTTTACATCATCATCAATAATTTGATTATTATCATAAAGCTTAAATACTATTTTATAAGTACCACTTATTAAAGTATCATTAAGTGTAAAACTAACATTACCAGTATTAGAATTACCAATATTTATATATTTTTCATTTCCTGTTGTAGCAGTTAATCTCTCTTTAAATAGATTATTAAATGGAATAGACTCATACTCTGTTGAGTTAACATCATTAACTTTTCTCTTATAAATTTCTACTCTTAAATTTGGATTGTTAAGCTCTGATTCATAAGTAACAGTATAAGTATTAGTCTTACTATCATTTAAATTAAGACCATTTTCCCCAATTACTACTTTTTCTAAATCATTACTATCTACAACAATAGCATTATCACTACCAACTACATGAACTGTAAATTCTTGTGTTACAGAATTTTCATAAACTGAATTATGAAGTCCATCACTTGATGCGAATAGTGTACAACGAAGTGTATACTCCCCAACTGGTAAATCTTTAGTAGCAGTTATTTTTGGTCTAATACTTAAGTTCGTAACTTTATCAGCCAGTTTTATTCTAAATATTCCATCTCCATCAGCAAAATATTCTTGATTATTAATATTAATACTTGTACCAATAAGTAAACTTGAACTAACAGCATCACCATTTCTATCAAGAAGTGAAATATTAATACCCATATTACTAGATTCATAATTAGTATCAATTACTGGCTGTCTATTTTCTGTTTCATTATACTGAACAAGTGTTGAGTATCCATATTCATGATCAATTCCATAATAAATATATGGTTCACCAAAATCTATATTTTGTTGTAATACAACATTACTACTTTCAAAAGTATTATAAACCATTAAACTTTGTCTAATACCTAATACATTATAAACTGTTCTATCTTCATTATTCCGCATTTCAAAAAGAATCGTATTACCCGGATGATTTCCTGTAACAGTAGTCTCTTTAAAATCAAATATGAATAAGAACTCTTCATCTACTATACCTATATCTGAATCATAATAAGCTAAATTAGCATCTTGATCACTATAAGTATTATTAGTACTAGTACTATCCATTTTTATAAAATCACTAAGTCGATAACTAACTTCATGATCGTTTTGTAACTGTGTAAGTGAATTATTATAAACGCTATCAGTAACTTCAAAATAATAATATTCCGGTCGACTACTATTTTGTGCATTATCAATCATTGTAATTAATGTTCCAACAGGTAATGGATTATTACTAGTTAAAACACGATAATTACTATTATTATGACCATAAAATTCTTCAAAATCATTAGTATTAGCAATCATTGAAAAATATGCTGTAAACTGACTCTGATTTGTAATATTAACTGAAGTTGATGAAGGCATTTCATACTTTTTATCATAAGTAATAGAAGCATCATAACTATCAGCATCATTATATTTTTTCGCAACTAAATCAATAGTTATTGTTATATATTTAATATCATATTCAATAGCATTCTTAGGAATTTCTGCTCTTAAAGTAACAACTACTGTTCCAAGAGGACCTTGGGCATCAATATTTTTAGTATGATATAAGTAAAACATCAATGATGGCGGTAACTTTCTTGTATCGGTTTTATAATTTAGAGTACCATCATAACGTGGACTACTACTATAATATTTTGTTGTTCCATGTCCTGTCCATTCTTGTGTTTCTGCTTTCATCGCAAGACCAAATACACTATTTGCCTCAGCTTGTGTTGCCCCTATTCTTGGAACATTATTTGGATCAACTAAGCTTACTCCTTGATTTAAGCCACTAGCATCAAAATCTAAAACACTAAATGTTGTGCTTCCATCAGCAAAATCAATTAACTGAAGTTCATTAGTACCCAAAGATGAATACTTTGAAGCATTAAGCGTAAAACTATAATTTATAGCTTCAAAACCAATAATCCATCTATAACCAGTCTCACCTATCTCACTAGGATCAATATAGGCAGTTGAAACTTCTGTAAATTCTTCATCCAAATAATTAGAATAAAATCCATCTTTTGTAATATCGTGATTTACACTATGTAAACCAATAACATAACTACCACCAACAACCATCATTGAAGCAGATCCAGCATCACCATAATTAACATTCTTATCATAAAGCCCAAAGTTATAATGACCATTCTCATATTGACTATACATACCAAAGAACGTCATACCTGTAACTTTACCATATGCAGTAGCAGCCTGATTAATTGTAACATTCAAGTTTTGTCCTGGTTTCATATAAATACGATTATCAACATTTTTAGTAATTGTTTTATTCTCATCATCAATATCCACAACTGCCGGTACTAAAGTACCACCGCTATCAACACCGCTATATAATTCTTTTAACATATTAGCATTATGCATTAATAGTAAAGTCGTACCATTTTTTATAACCATCTTATCAATCATATTAAATGAATATAAGATATCTGAATATTCATTAGTTCTATCTGTTGTACCAGAAAGTTCAATTACAGAAGAATCAATTTCCAAGTAATTTGCTCTTTGAATAGAAATACTTTTATTTGGTTTTTCTAACGTACCTAAATTCTTGATATAAATATTTGACTCACCTGAAGAACTAGAAGCATTACCTGAGCCAAAGATACTACCATTAATAATAAAGTCTAAATTATTATCATTATAACCAGTACCATTGATATTAACATCAATCCCTTGTGTTACTGAAATAAAGTTCCAGTCATAAGTCTCACTACCACTAGCATTAGACTCACCACCACCAAAGACAGTACCAGAAATAATGATATCGTCTTTAGTCAAAGTATTATCATTAACTGCTGCATAACCAATATTAGTATCAGTTGTACCATAAACAACTGCCATCTTAGGTCCACCATAGACATTGCCATATACTTTTCCACCAACTAGATTTACTGTTGCTTTAGAATTATTCGTACTACTACTTCCAGTTGATGCTGCATTACCTGAACCAAATACGCAACCACCATTAGGGGCAACAGAACTTTCTGTCCCAATTACACTAGCACCATCTATCGTTATTTCTGAGTTTTTATAAACAATAGCACTGCTACCATTACCTCCTGCAAATGCATTACCTTTAATTATTCCATTATGAACATAAACTTTAGTATTACCATTAACTACTCCTTCATTACCACCACCATAAATATTATTATTAACAGTTGTTGAATTAATAGTTAACTCTGTATTTAAATTAACACCAGCAGCATTACCACCACCATAAACATCTGTTGCTTGACAGCTTCCAAGTGTTGTTGTAGCACTTCCTGTTTGTGCCTCATTTCCTCCACCATAAATAGTACCAATAACTCCACCAGTGACATTAACAGAAGTAGATGCAGTATAACCACCACTGTTATTTCCACCACCAAATAAGTTAGTAATATTTCCACTATTTACAGTAACATGACTATCTCCAGTTTGTGCATTATTTCCACCACCAAAGACATTACCAATATTTGAATTATTAACTTCTAATGTAGCATCTTCAACTCTACCACCTTGGTTATTACCACCATATAACGCTGTAAGCGTAGAATTATTTACTGAAACATCACTACTATTAACATTACCAGAAATATTAGAGCCACCATAAACAGTACCACTAGTAGTATTATTTATTTCCACATTAGTAGTATCTACACCGGCTTCTTTCCCCCCACCATAAATATCATTAACAGTTGTACCTGTAATTACTACATTTGATGTTGTGGTACTAGCTTTATTACCACCACCATATATATCTCCACTGATATCGCCACCAGTAACATTAACATTAGAAGTAACAGTAGTACCATCAATATTATTACCACCATAAATATTACTTACTGTTCCTGATGTAACCGTAACATTAGAAGTATTAATTGTACCATTCAAGTTAGATCCGCCAAATAAATCTCCCGTTACATCCGCTCCTTGCAACCTAATATCAGTAGTAGCCTGACTAGCGTTTCTACCACCACCATATGCATTACCAATAATACCATCAGTTAAATAAACAACATCTCCAGCAGTTGGACTACCTGAAGCATCAAACCCTCCATAAACAGCCCCAACATTTCCACCATTTACATTAACTTCAATATCACCGGCAACTTGTGGTGTATAATCACTACTACCTTTAGCTCCACCAAAGACATTTTCATGAATAACTCCGCCATTGATTGTAACTTCTGTAGTAGAAGTAGATGCTGTAGCATTTTGAACTAAAGTATTAACACTACCATAAGCACTACCACCATAAACATTACCATCAATATTACCATTATTAACTACAACACTAACATTATCCGCAACATAAGTACCATAGTTATTAGTATCAGTATATCCACCTTCACCACCACCATAAACATCGGCATCAATATCACCGCCATTTATAGTAACGTTAGTATCTCCATAAATGATTCCTTTAGTTCTAGAACCACCATAAACAGATGAAGAAATATGACCATTATTAACAGCAATATTAACAGTTGATGAAACATCATCACTTCCACTACCACGGTTATTACCACCACCGTAGACAGAACCACTAATATTTCCACCATTAATAATAATGTTTGTTTGACAAGTATTAGAATCACTTAATGCCCCAACAGAACCAAAGTTTCCACCACCATAAACATTACCATTAATAGTAGCATTACCATCAATTACAATACTAGCATTATCAGTTGAACCTAAAGTATCTTTATTAGTATTACCATTTCCAGCACCAAAAACCGATCCTGGATCAACCCCAAATAAAGGTTCTGTAATACTCGTATCACCAACAACACAATTTCCTCCAACATAGACAAAAGTATCACCATGTAAAATACCATTATCTGAAGATGTTGCTGTAATAGTTGAACCATTACTACCACCAAAAATTGCATAATTAACAATACCACCAGTAGCATTAACAATTCTATTACCATAAGTATCACCACTACCAGATGCCGCAAAAACCATGTCTGTAGATCCACCTTTTAAATTAATATAAATAGCATTTAAATTTTTAACTTCTTCTAACGGACCAAGACCACCAATTAAAGAATAGATATAGCCACCTTCAACAATGATACTTCTATTTCCACGAACTAAACCACCACGTCCTCCAACATAAATACCAGAATAAATTCCACTTTTTCCCGTACCATAACTACCACTTTTTACAGTAATATTATAAAGTCGTGATAAATCATTAACTCCTCGCATTGCAAAATCTTTACCAGCATTACCCTGAAATGAATAGTTAACATCTAAAGAACTATTATTATTTTTAATTCTATCTATATCATTTCCAAGTATACAATAAGCATCTACAAATAGTGTACCTTCAGCTTGACTAGATTCAGAAAAATAAATATTATTATAGTCTCCACTTTCAACTATCAATGAATATCTAGTTAAAGAATTACTACTACCTTGAGTATATGATGTTCTTAGAGCTGTTCCACCCCAAACACCAGATATTCTTTTATTATTAGTAACATTAATTCCCCTACCTATTTTTAAATTATTGTAATTAGCAACAATAACATTACTACCAATTGAAGATGAAAAGTTAGAAGTTAATGATGATGAATTATTAGCCGTAGACTGAATATTAATATATTCAATTCTAGTATCAGCATTTAAACTTAAACTATAATTAGAACTATCAATTCTAATTGTCGCATTTCTTAAAACACCATTATTTAATCCCGTAATTGTAACTGGCTTAGACCCATTAACATCTGAAACAGTTGAAGATAAAGCCATTATATTAGTATCTCTAGTAACCAAATAATAATAATCTTTATTACTATCAACAATACTTAAGTTACCATTTTCATCATAATATTGAACTAATTTATATGCCACACAACTATTAGTTGTACATGAACCACTAAGAATATTACCAGTATTATTATATAAACCTTCTAGACTACCACCATTACCTACAGTAACTTTTTCAAAATTACCACCCATATTTTCTCCATTATTAAAATATGGTGTAACTACAACCGTATAAGTTGCTGTATGTCTTGATACATTAGCATTCCCATTAGCCAAAAAAGTAAGTTCATAATAAGTAGTACCAGCATCATACTCTGATGTATCATTTTTAATTAAATAACTACAACCAAAGAATGAACCACATCTTGTATCCGTAATTAAAGTACCACCAGTTGTATAAATATTTTGCCCTGTAGGATAATTAGTTCTCCAACCAATTTCTTTTTCTACATAATAAACAGACATGTCTTCATAAATAGTCTCTGTCGTTGGAGCATAATGAACCATTCCTCTACTTTTTAAATTAGTAAAGGAATTACTAGTAACAGTAGTTGCTTCTGTCCAAGAAGTTAAAAACTCTAAATTAATAGTTTCTCCACCAGTAGCCGGTACCTTCACCTTTCTAGTATAAGTATCCATATCTAAACTAACTTTAGCTGCTTCATCAATCGCAACCCAACCATTAAATGCTTTACCATTAGGTCTATTAGCCCAAGGATTATCAATTAAATCAAAACTAACATAACCATCAACAACGGGATAGTATTTATAATAATAAATATCTTTATATGCCTCAGTATTACTAACAGTTCCAAAAATAGAATCATCATTAATATCAACACTACTATAATGAATATATACTTTAACTAAATTATCATTACTATATATTCCTTGATTTACTCCAGTTGGTAAAGTCTCACTACTAGAAGTAGTATAATTAAGACCCATATAATGATTATAATCACTATCTAAATCATTAATATAAACAATATTATTTTCAATTCCTGATGCATGTAAACTTATACTAGGAGCTCTTCTAATTGAAAAAGAAAATTTAGGAGTTTCATTTACTTTATTCATAACTTCTTCTTTTTTCTTAAATATAATTCCCGCATCAGTATAATCCCAATAATAATCAACTAATCCATCATTAAAAACATCTAAAAATTCCTTAGTATCTACTATCTTATTATCCAAATAAATACCATCATCTAAAACAAAATATTGTTTATTAATTTCTTCTCTTTTAAAGTCAAATCCATCTAAAGAAATATCAGTAATTATATTAGAAACATCTCCTAATATTTCCCCATTAATAAGACCTATAGTATTATCTAACTCATTATTAATTATTTTTCCTTTTAAAAAGATATTTTTAAAACTAACTTTTTCCACTACTTTAGAAGTCAAAATATTAATATTCATAACTCTATCAATATTAGAAATATCTATTTTAAAATTATTAATAACTATATTATTAAAACTACTAGTATTATCTTCTGATAAAGAAACATCTCCTATTAAAAACCCAATATCATTATTATCTTCTACTCTTATTTCAATATTATCTAAAATTAGATTATCAATTGAAGCATCTTCCGTCTTAGTAAATAAACCATTATTTAAAAGTAAGATATTACTAATTTTATATCCTGCTCCATCAAAATGTCCTCTAAAGACTCTTTCTTCTTCTAAATTAACATTTCCAATACTAGAAATTTCTTTATTATTAAGATCTATATCATTATCTAATATATAATATTTATCAGAAAAAGAAGTATAGTTATCACCTTCAATAACATTCTTAAAATAAGCAAATTCTTCTGGTGTTGAAATAACATATGGATTATCTTGAGTTCCATTACCTGCCTTAAATGAAGCCGCAACACTAACTCCATCCCAACCATCCTCTGGCGCACCAAAAGAGATTTTTCCAGTTATCAAAGAATATGAAAAAAAAGCTACTAATACTAGAGTAAGAGCTGCACTAATATAAATAAATATTTTTTTAGATACACTATTTATCTTCACAACTCTCACTTCCTAGTACTAATAACTTCTTATCTTCGCAATCCTCTCAATTTTTTCAAGTTCAAAAACCTTTTTATTATCAAACTTGTTTGATATCTTTCTCATAAATGAAATTAAAGATTTTATTTGTTTTATTGAATTAGTATCATGTTTAGAAATTTCTTTAAACTGACTACTAGAATCAACCATAACTTTATATTTCAATATTTTATATATTCCATCAAACATTTCATCATCATTATATAAAACAGTATAGGTTAAAATAAACATAAAAATATAAATTGGCATTTCATAAATCCTATTTCTAATTGCTTCTGTAAGTCCAACTCTTTCCAAATCATAATCATATATTTCTTTAAAAGGTGGATTATTAATCTCTTCAACAAATTGCTCCGTATTTCTTAAAATAAGTAAATAACAAAGCTTATAAATATATTGATATCTCAATAGCCATTTCTTATTCATTCTTGATTTTAAGTTATTGCCCTTTTTACATTTTAATATTGAAAGAACAACATCAATAGTCTCTTCTTCACGTCTACTTTTATCACTCTTACTAGGTGCAAGCATTATAGAACCTTCTTCTCCCAATAATTCTATACTTTCTTCCCGCATTACCTCTTTTTTATGCTCTTTATTTAACTCTTCCATAGCTTTAAAAGTAATAGTTACTGTCAAACCACTAGATACCTCTTCTTCACGACTATTATTCTTAAATATTTCATCAGGCAACTTACCTCTTGGCTTAGTATCAACATTCTTTTCTTTAACTATATATTTCTTAATAATACTATCAAAATTAACTAATGCTAAAAATATAAATATTATCAAAAATATTGCAATTGATTTTAATATAAAGCTTGGAGAAATAATCTTATCAACTTTACCAATAATAGCATCTTTAGTTATAGCATCATCACTAACATTATTAACATCACCTTTAGCAATATATCTATCGCCATTAATATCAACTAATCTATGAGTTATAATATCTCCTTCATCATTTTTATAAGTGATAATATCCCCAGTTTTTACCTTATCAGTAATTTTTACAAAAATAATATCATCAACTTCAATTGTCCCTGACATACTACCACTCGCAACAACAAAATAAGTATAGCCAAAGACATTAACATAATCTTTTTTAAGGATATCTGTAACTACAAAAGTATAAATACATAACGATACTAATAAAACTAAAAATACAGTTGCACATTTCTTCAAAATATTCTTAATTTTATTCATTTGTAGTCACCACCAATCTTTTTATCCTTATACTTCATTATACCATAATAAACAACTAAGAAAAACAAAAAAAATAAAAAAAGATGAATATTATTCATCTAATTTTTTAACTATTTCATTCATCTTACACATATTATTAATAAAATCCCTACTAATATCAGAATTATCAATACTTTGCACTCGTCTTATAAACTCAACATTCTTTATCTTTTCTTCTATATTTTCACTATTAATTTCTTCGGCATTAATAGCTATCCCAGATAATTTATATTTTTCCGCAATAACTATTGAAATATCATCCTCACTAAAAGCACTAGTTTTTCTAATAAAATAATTACTAGAATTATATAAAAATTTAAAATAATTTAATACATTCTCTTCTAAACTATCAGGATAATTTTCTTTATCACTAAATATCTTTTCTAAATAATCAAATGAAGATAATGCTTTATAGAAGAAATCATATATACTAGCAGTTTCATCCAACTCACAAATCTTACTAGTAATTTCTAAATCTAATAATTCATCATGAAGATTAATTAGTTTTCTTACTTGCTCATTCATCTTAAGTTTTGCATTCTTAATTTTCAAAGGATTATTTTTAGCGAGAAAACCAATTCCTTTAGCACGTAAATAATCTTTATATATTTTTTCTCTAATACTATTTTCTTTATCATATTCCTTCTTTTTACTAGAATAGGTATTCTTAATTGTTGCTTTATCTTTATATCTATCAAGCAAGTTACTAATTATTGGTAAAAACTTATAATAGCTAGATAATTCCCTCAACACTCCAGATAAAGTTCCAATTTCACCATTAAATCTTTCTTTATCTTCGACACTCAACGATTTATAATCTCCACTAACACATAAATCATTATAATTTTTAATAAGAGTTGAACAATCATCTAAATAATTATCAATATTTAAATCATTATTTAAGAAAAGATTTATATTATTAAACTCATCAGACATAAGTTCATTATTAAATTTTTCTTTTTCCGAACTATATTTATTAATTAATTCAGTAAAATCACAATCACTCTTTAACTTGTCTACATAGGATTTAAGTTCTTTATCATATTTATGAATTATTTCTCTTAAATTCATCTTTAAATGTTTCATTAAATCCGGGCAACTAAAATAAATATTATCAAAAACCTCTTTTGGTTTATCCCCATCTTCAGCAAAAAAAGCTAACATATATTCTTCAGTAAACATTGAATATTTAAAATCATCAATTCCAAGACTAATGCCATATTCTCTAAATTTATTAATATACTCTAAGATAAGATTATTTAATTCTTCCAAAGATGTTTCATCATTAATTTTAGCTAAAATAAAATCAATATCTAGTTTAAAACTATTACTAATATCAGCATTGAATTTAACAGTATCTAACAGATTCAATATTTCTTTTTCTTTTACTGCATAGTATTCACTCTTATCATTAGGCATTTTTAGTTTCAAACGTTTTCGAAATTCTTCTTCAATATTATTTTTATAAACTTCAAATAATTCTATTTCTTTTTTTACATAACTATTTCTTTGATTTACTTGATTGACATGATATTTTTCTTTTGCTCTTTTAGTACCATCTTCTGTTTCTAAAGGAAAATTTTCAATATGATTCTTATCTATTTCTATTTTTCTAACAATTGATGTATCCATACTACTCACTTTCCTTTTCTTCTGAAACTTCTTCTTCATCTTCAAGTTCAATTATTCTTTCACCCAAATATTTCAAATGTTTATTAACAATATCATATAGAGTTAATAAATATTCATCAGAACATTTCTCTAATTCTAAAGTATTATCCATATCATCACCTCAGGTATTCTATATACATTTTAACATAATAGATATATTATTACAAAATAAAAGAGAGAAAATTCTCTCTCAAATATTATTATTAAGCACCTTGTTTATCATCAATACTAAATTGTAAGTTATAAGTAATTGATCCACCTGATGCATGGTCTTCACAGTCAACATCTTGACCTTCAACCCACATATAAATTCTAACTTTAGTAATACCTTCAGCAACTTGTAAAAGTTGTAAATATCCAGTAGTAGGAATACCAGCTTTAGTTGTTGGAGTTGTACTTATATCACCAAAGAAATTAGCATTATTTGTACTATCACCTTTTAATTTTTGTTCATCAGTCTTAGCAATTGGTGCCTTTACACCACGATATGTAAGTGTAGCAGCATTAGGTCCAACTGTAGTAGTAAGGCCATAAACATCATGAGCATTATTAACCCCAGCCTCAGTATGAACATCCGCATTTGGTTCCCATACCATTACTAAGTTACCATCTTTTTTAGCTCTTGCATCTGCTGGCTCAGCACCATAAGCAACACTACCTTGATTAATAAATGCTATACGAGCAGCATTTTGAATACCATCACTAGCAGAATCGTCTTTAGCAACAACTTTTGAGTTTGATGTCAAATAAATCATTTGTTGTTTACTAGATCTAAAGAACAAATCAAATGCTACATAGTTTCCAGAAGTTCCATTAGCTTCAGGATCAGCTACAGCTGTTAAAATATTATCACCATCAGTATCAGATGTTTCAATCTTACCTAGGTACATATTCATAAATCCTGTTGATGAATTAATTGCTCCAACTGTTGATACTGGCTTTGATGGAGTTGCCCCATTACCAGTAGTAGCAGGTAATTGGTTAACAACACCTTGCCAACTAGCACCAGTAATATCGGCATTAGTAACAATTGATTTCCAGTTAACAGCATCTACAGATATCTGTAAACCTTCTGATGTCGAAACATTTACATCAATTGCCTCAACCGTTACTGATCTATTAGCAGTAAACCATGCATAAGTTGATGCAGTTAAAACAATACCTACAAATAATATCATTATAATCGCAAAAAATAATTTTCTTCTTCTTCTATTTCTTTTAGCTTCCACTTTTGTCATAAAAAAACTCCTTTATTTCTTACTTTTTTTATCAACATGTTCTTCTGTTATAGCCATGTGCATTTTAATTTCTCCACCCAACAAATCATTTTCACATTCCGGGTCATCCCCTTCAATCCAAACAACTATTGTAAATTTATCTTTTGAATTGGGTTTGAAATTTTTTCTTTGTTCCAGAACTGCAATCGATTTAGAAGCAAACTTCTTAGTTCCTTCTTCAGCCAGTCCTGTCTTCTTATTTTTCTTAGCATAAATTGTCTTCTTACCATTTCGAATCACCATAATTCGAACAGCTTCATCAACATTCAAAATAGTATCATCAATATCAACTTCGTACCAATAATTTACAAGCTCTTTACCTGCATTAACAACAAAGAACGTATAAGCAATATAGTTATTACCATTATGTGCTCCATAGCCTTCATTATCAATATCATCAGGTAACCACTTTACAGAAATATTATCCATATAATCAATAGTTTCTGCTCCTAATTGACGAGTCTTATCTTCAATTTTACCATTTTCTGATAAGAAAACATTTTTCCTATTAGACAAATTCTTATCTAAGGAAACAGTAAATCTTCCACCTTCATAAACAATATACAGAACCAAATATATTATCGATAGAAGAATTAATAATAGTAAAAAAGAAATCTTAACTATCTTCTTAAATACTTTTCTTTTATAAATTTTCTCAGCCTTAACCTCTACATCATTCTTCATCAAACCACCACTTGAAACTATATATTGTAAGATGTCACCTCTCCTATTTTGTCTAATATAATTATAACGACATATTTCGATTAAATCAATATATAAAAATAAAATATTAAAAAAAATACGTAAATAAACGTATTTTTTTAAAAGCTTTTTTTCTTCTTAAAATATCTAATTGTTAAAAATCCAGCTAATATAACCCCAAGTCCAGATAATATTGTAGAAAATAAAGCACCTGTTTTTGGATTATTAACAATTGTAGAAACAACATTTTGCCTTCCACTAGGATTAACAATTCTAAATGTATAAACACCATCCATTTGAACAGTACTTATTGTTGAATCGGATTGAACTCCTTGATGCGTAATTCCCGGATTAGCAACTTCCGCAAGCTTGATAACATTAACATTATCATTAATAATTGTTGACTGTCTTGTAGATGTTGCCTGTCTTGTAGATTGCTGGCTAGAAGCTTCTTTCGCTTTTTGTCCTACTATCTCCCCAGAAGACTGATTTCTTCTTGAAGAATAGTTTTGACTATACTCAAAATTACTCATTTTAAATTTAATTACATTTTCTTTTTTTGGTAATTCTGTAACTATATATGATCTGCCATCTACTATTTCTCCTACTTTTTTCTTCCATGCCTTATAATCAAACTTTTTCCCGTTAATAGTTATTTCATTTGCTTCTTCCATCATATTATACAACAAATCATCACCACAAAGTAATGTATTATCATAATAATCAGGGCAAAGAGCCAATTTGTATACGCCATCGTCTAGTGTCAAATCATAGCTTCTACTTTCACCCAGATAAAGATTTTGATAAGATTCTGTTTCATAATCATACAATACATTGTTAATACTGCCAACTTCTAAATCATAACCTCTAAAAAAGTTATTACCAGTATATGTGACATAACCACTAATCCTGTTTTCCCCAGAAACATATACAGTATCATCAACAAAAACAGTTTCCAAACCTGGGTTTTTACTAACATCTAAAACATTAAGTGGATTGCCAGAAACATCTAAAACATATAAATTGCTATTTTTACTTATATTCAATGATGTCAATTTATTCTTAGTTAAATAAACATTACTTAAATATATGTTTTTAGTCAAATTTATTTCTGAAATATTATTATCACGTAAATATAACGTTTCAAGATTAGTCAATCTTTCTATACCCTTAGTACTATTTATTCCATACTGATCGCAATTCAATGTATATATAATCTGAAGTTGTTCAGCCGTTAAAGAGTCAGAAACAGTAAGTTCTGAAGAATCTTGCTCTGTATCATCATCATAATAGTATTGAGAATGATCTGCAAGCTTTGCTGCCTTAACGTTGTCTTTAATAGAAGTAGTTCGGGCATAATCCTGAATAGAATGCTGATGATTTACAGTAGAATTATAATTGTCAACAACACACCTATAAAAATTATCATCATCAAACGCTGAATTTGCAGGTGTCTGATATTTTAAACTATCAACTCCAACTTTTTCTACAGAATTAGGTAATAACAATAAACCAATTAATAATACTAAAACCATATTTATTCTTTTCATTTTTTCACTCCTTAATAATAGATTTTTTTCTAAAATATTTAAAATTCAGAAATAAAAATAAAATTATTGTCATTAAACTCAAAATAATAGATATTAATGATCCTGTATTTGGATTAACAAAACCACCCTTAACATTAATAATTGCTGGTGCTGAATCAACTTTATTTTGAACCTGATCACTAACTACAGAAGACCGCAATTGTATTTTATCTATATTTGTATTTCTAATAACCGTTGCATCATACGACAAATCAGTACTCTCACCAGCATCTAATGAATAAATATCCCAGGTAATAGTTCTATCTTCATCATTATATGTTCCACCATTACTAGCACTACCATCTATATATTCAATATCAGGAGGCACAACAGTTGTAATAACATTATTATAAGAAGCAGCAGTTCCACTGTTTTTTAATTGTGCACGATATTTAACCTTTCCCCCCTTCTTAACAGTAGTTGAATCACTTCCGTTTATTGAATTAGTTAATGATAGTTTTACCTCACCAGGACTATTTTTTATAACATGATCAGTTGGATAACATTTTTCGGGTGGACAGTTAGCTCCAATGACAGTTTCACATACTACTGGTTCACAATACTCATCAGAATTCATACCAGTAACTAAATATTTTTCTTCAAAACTAGTTATCTCATCATTAGAAAGTTTATACATTTTTGAATAATCATAATTAGAATCATAATTATAATATTCAATAGATATACCATCAAGCATTTGAGGATAATTAATATTAATATCATTTCCATCATAATTCTCATAAAAAGTGACATCTATTGGTAATAAAACAACGTATTTATTGCTTTTTATATAACCTTTAGGAGCTATAGTCTCTTCAACAATCATTGGATAAACAATTCTCTTACTGCAATAATCATAAGATCTCGGATCATAATATTGATCAGCCAATTTATCAATTTTTATAGAATCATTATCAATATAACTACCTGTTGTTTTTCCGTGAACATGCCCACCTGTAAATTCCTGACAATACACATCTGAAACTTTTTGTTTCAAATCTTCATAACTAGAAATATTATCAAACTGCTTAATAACTAATTTTTCAATACTTGATAAAGCATTATTAGTAGAAATATTTTTTGTAAGTTTATTAACAGTTAAATTATCATCATTTTTGTTAAAACTTTTCGTCCTAGCTTGATGACATTCATCACAATGAACACTTTCAGTAATATTTAATCGATGCCTACCATCATAATCAGAAGAATACTTGATTTGAATTGAATCATTAATATCTTTTAACACAAATGTTGCTCCATCTAAATGATTACCATTCATATCTTGTTTAATAATCTCATCGTTGTATACTAAAGTTGTAACAGAACCACAACAATAAATAGGATGATCCACACTATAGGCATAAACATTTTTTGCAAATATAAAATTTACAACTATTAAAAACAATAATATTTTTTTATTCATAAAACCTCCAAAAAAAAGACTATAAAAACCTAGTATTACTACTAGTTTTATAGTCATATTATTTCAACAAAAAATTGACTTAGTAGGCTATCTAAGTACCCCCCCCCCCACGTTGTGGTGGGAAATAAACAATAATTCTAATTCAAGATTACTCATTCTACATCACTCTTCCTACTATATAAAGTATAATGCATAGATTATCAATTTGCAAGAAAAATATTTGGTTAAAAATAATGAACATACAAAATAATATAAAAACTAGATAATTTTTAATTAATCTAGTTTAAAAATCAATATTTACACATATTATAATCATTAAGTATTACCATATAATATCTTTTTCAAATAGTTATCTGAATTTTGATATATAAATTACTTAATATAACTTTTCTTTAAACAATATGGTACAACTTCATTTTTCAAAGTATTTGATAGTACAGCATCAACACATGAAGTATCATACCACAAGAATCCTTCTATCTCATCACTTGTTTCAAGTTCACCTTCTAAAGAACCATTATAAACAAATACATAAAAATGAATTGGTGTTTTTCCATCACTAGTAGCCACTTCATCAAAATCCATCACAAGTTCAAACTTATCTTCATCAAATATTGCTTTACTACCTAATTCTTCATGACACTCTCTAATAGCAGCTTCAAGCGGTGTTTCGCCTTCCTCAACTCCACCACCAACCATTTGATACGTGGCCTTTCTCCTTGGCTTATCAATTAATACCTTATTATCCCTAAAAAACATTGTTCCAACAACTTCCATAAATACCTCCTACTTTATTCTAACACCATTTACCATTGGATTTAACTCTTTACTTTTAACTTTTGGCAATGGTGAATATGGTATATCACTAAATTTTATATTTTTAAAAGTAGCTAACATCTCTTGTAAATAATTATCAGCTATTGAATCTAAATAACTAAATAAAAATTCTTCATCATAAACAAACAAATCCTGATATGAGAAATACTTTTTATCTATTGCATATTTCATAATACTTGCTAGTAAATGCATCATATAATTATCTTCATTAGTATGACAATAATCATTTATTTCATCACTTAACTGTAAAGCACGTAAAGCAACATCATAAGTTCTAAACCCAATTTCATCTTCACCATCTTCATTTTTAAAGACAGCTATATCATCAATTATTTTATCAATATCTTCTAAAGTGATATTCTTAGTCCAAGCTATTCCTGGTAATATTATACCATCAAGTCTATCCGCACAAAGTTTCGGTCTTTCTGTATCAACAATAGAATACTTTTTAAAATCTATAACTTCTAAAGGATTAATACCATCACTTTCTAAACAAGAAACCAAGTATTTATCATTCATAATAATTGATTCGGTATATTCTTCTGTACTTTCCTGTCTTTCATAATCTCTATTCATATAATCAATAACATGTGAAGAGCATGGTGTTGATATATCATGAAAAAGTCCTGCTAAAGTAGCCTCTCTTGACCCAGTCAAGCGATATGTCAATAAACTTGTACTAAGAGAATGATCAAAACGAGAAATTCTTTCCCGAAAGTTATAAACATCTTTCGATGCATAATCCATCGCACAAAAACAACTAACATTCTTTAATCTTTTCATACTAGGACTATCTAAATACTTAATCATGAATTCTGGTAAATTATTACATCCTAGTTTTTCTAAATAATATTGTAACATCTAATCACCTTCTCTAGTAAGCTTTTTTACTTTAACAATTTCTAATGTTTTATACCATGGTTTATTTACCCTAGCATGACAGACATTTCCTTCAAAACACTCCATCTCTGACCAAGTCAAATCAGAATTTTGTCTAACAAAATGATAATTAGGAACACCGGTTATTTGATTAATATCATTACCAAGCAATATTGCAATCTTATATTCATCATCATAAATTTTCTCATCCAACGTTGAAAAATCAACATCTATTCCTAGCACTTTACAATCCTGCAAAAAATATTCAATAAGACTGTAATAATCCTTAGGTAATCTATAATTTTTAATTCCACCAATGACCCCAGGATTATACGGATAAGTCTCATGCAAATAAACAAAATCATGAGCATCAAACTTAAACTGCATAGCATATGCATAGCAATTAAGTGCAAACTCTCTTTTCTTCTTCATATAGAATAGATAATCACTAAGATATTTTGGTGGATAATCAACAATTTCTAAATCACCAACTATACTACTAATTATATTTTTTCTTTGCTTATTAGATAACTTCTTCATAAATTCTCCTAAATACCAAGTATCACTTATTATAACAAAAATAAACCAATAAAAAAAGACTTAATGTATTTCAGATAAAATATCACCAAATCTTTAATTATTGCCTCTAATAACCACCTATATGTTTCTCATTTTCAACACTTTCATGAGAACTTTCCAGCATTTCATCTAAATTGTTTTTCTTTTCTCTATTTTGCAGAAAATCTAAAAAAATGTCAATTGCCTCATCATATTTTTGGCGAACTTCAGCAGATGGAGAATAATTAGCATTATACATAGCATCAAAACAATCAATTACTAGTTTTGCATCTTCGCCTAAATAATCAATCCATTCATAGTCTCCTTCAAATTGACATCTGCGTAATAAATAAGCCAATTTTTCATCCTCTAAAAGTCTTCTTGCAGCAGTAGTTAATGTTTTATAAGCACCATACTCCTGTTCTTCTCCCAAAATAATACTCATAATTTCTGCTTCTTCCAAACTGTTTAATCCCTCTTCAAGGCCAAGATACTGATCACCAGTTTGAGAAAAACTTTCACCATCATAATGATAAATTTCCTTACTAACCCCAGAGCGAATCAAAATATCATCACCATTTTTTTCAATATTATCAGATGTTTTTACCGCATGGCACAATTCGTGAACAATATCACTTATAATTTTAGAAGAACTAAAATCAGGTTCTTTATAATCTTGTGAATATTTAGTTCTAATATAATTAATGCTCTTAGATAGAATTTTATCCCCTTCTTTTTTTATACCCTTATGTACAAAAGCACCTGCCGTAATTGGCATTTCCCACTCTTCATTAGTCCCAAAAAAAGAATTAAGATATTCTTTCCTATTTTCATCTTTTCCTTCGATATGAATCTCATAATTTAGTAATGCATTTAAAACATAATCTTTTCTATCTTCACCATAATATTTAATAATAGCTGGAACTATTCTTTTTAGCAAAGAAACTACTTCTTCACTATAGTTATATTTTCTAACAGCTTTTAAAATAATATCATCATAATTCATTACAATCACACTCCACATAGTTCATTCTATCATAATTATTATTATAAAAACAATTTAATTAAATGAAAACGAAATTCAATTAAAGATTTTGCCATTACAACTTTTATTTTTATACATATATCACTACATATATAAAAAGAGTAAAATAAATTTTACTCTTAATAAGTTTCTATTAATTCTTATTTCTATTTTTATTAAACATTTTTGCTAATTGTTTTATTTTTTTTGATTCTTCTTTTAATGCAACATTTTCAACAGTACAATATGAATGTTCTTCACCATTTTCATCCACAAAAGTCTTGGTTACTAATTCCCATTTTTCTCCATTGTTATAATCTCTATTCATTATTTCATCAATTTCTTCAGTAGATAAAGTAAGTCCTAATTTTTTATTAAATTCATTTATAAATCTCCTAGCTCTCTCATACCCTCTTTCTGGAATAGTATTTCTTGAATAAAGTAATTTAAGCGCTACTAATTGTAAAACTCTATGCCTTAATTCCATATCAGTATCATGATCATATACACATTCTTTTAATTCTTTAAAATCTAATTCATCAGCATACTTTTCCTCGAATAATTTTAGCAACTGTTCTAAACTTAAATTACTTTCTCCATCTAAGTATTCTTTTACATCATAGTCAACTAAAACTTCACCAGTAACATCATTAGCTCTAACTAAAAAGTATGGTAATTCTTCACAAAGCATAATATCTTGTTCAGCATTCTTTTTATCAATATGCATATATATTGATGCTTTAGATTCTAATTTTCCAGTTTTATCATAAACAAGGCTTTGACTCCAACCACGTGCTCTATATCCGCACTCTATCAATGAATATTGTCTATGCGGCAATCTAAATAATAATTGTTTAAGATCCATAACTTTAGAAATTCTTTTTATATTCTGAAAATCTTCACCAAAGTATCTAACCCCTTCATAGAACTCAAGTTCTCTTTCTGGATATTTTATCTCATACCAATTAACTATAGTATCAATCATCTTTTTTAATTCATCTATTCCCATAAAACAATGATAGCCATCAGTTATTGAACTCTTTAACCAACTTAAAAATTCTTTATTATTTCCTAATTCATAATCCTTTTTATCCTGTTCATAAAATCTTTCTGCTTGTGCAATTGTCATTATAAACCCTCCATTAGTTGTTTATTATAACATACAATAATAATAAAGCAATAAACATTATACTAAAAATGAACTTCATTAAGTTCATTTGTTATTCATAGAAAAAACTCTCATCTTTTGCATCTCTGCACATAATTCATTATATATTTCTTCTTCATCATATTGAATTTCTGTAATAAATGTATTTAATTCATTAACAAAATCTTGATTACCTGAATTTTTGGCAATACCAATTACTAATGGCATTGATGTAGATAAGTCTATTCTTTTCTTACCATGTGGTCTAAAATCATCAAGAGTTGTGCTTCTAACATCTTCATAAAATCTTAAGCAATCAGTATCAGAACAATATTCTTCCTTACTACATTTTATAATATCCTTAGGCTGATATAATTCGTAATATAAGTCTTTATCAAATCTCATCATCAAAGATGGATCATATACATAATCCCCTATTTCTATCCACCCATGACCAGCATTTTCTCTACCATACTTTAATTCTAAATCTTTATTACTGCCACGAACTAAAATAGCATTATCAAAGCAAAAAAACATATACAAACTTCTATCATTACACTTTCCAGGAGCTACTTTCGGCTTTAGATACTTTATATGAATAGAAACTGGTAAACCACAAATATAAGTATGATTTAATTTTTCATAAAATTCATCATCAAATGGAACAATTTTCTCATCAAGAACTCCTTTATCAAATAATAATTGCATCCTACTAAAATATAAATTTCTTTTTATAGTATTAAACATATTTTTCAACCCCTACTACTGAATTGCAGTATATAATATCACAAAATTAAATATTTTTCAAATTTTATATCAAATAATTGATTTATTAATTACGTATGCTATAATATACTTTAACATTTATTTGTAGGAGAATTTTATATGAACAAAAATAAATTGATTGAATTAAAAAAAAGATTATTAGCATTAGGACTAGCTGGTGTAATAATTGGAACTGCAGGTTGCTCTAATAATAAAGATGAAAATGCAGTTCCTGAACATTATCCTATCCCCTCTGAATATTCAAATGTAGATGATTATTACAAATACATTGTCAGAGGTAAAACTGCAACAAAACTTTATAAAGCAGAAAATGTTTATTTATTATTTGATAAAGAAACATATACTGCAGAAGAATATATTTTTGATACAGTTGATGGTGAGTATGGCGGTCAATTATATGACTTAGAAAGTGAAGAATTAATTGTGTATTCTAGTGGTATTAGTTATATATATAACGAAGCGTATAACAATTATTTAATAGAAAACAATTATCATGTTTGTCTTAAAGATGTATGTGACTACGTAGAAGGACATACTGGTAAAGATTATTATTCACTTGATGAAATAAAAGAACTAGAACCTCAAATTGCAGAAAGTCTTAAAATTATTAATTCTGCTAAAGTTAAAATAAAACAATAATTACAATAAATTAAAAAGTCTCAATAATTTCAAGAGACTTTTTTATAATTTGTGACATAAAGAATAAACATATTATTAAATGTTTATTGACCATTTATCTTTTCAAAAATAGATTTAATTTTTTGCTTAGCTACACTATAATCATCTAATCTAACTTCCCCTAATTCAACACGTTGTTTTTCTAATTGCTCAACACTAAAATCTTCGCCAACTATAAGTGTTGTTCCGTGTAACTTACATCCCCATAATCTAGCAACATCTAGTGAATTTAAATCTAAAACAGCATGACTATTTGTTAAATTGCAACCCATAAGTTCACAACCACTAAAATCTTTTCCACTCATATCTACGTTTTCCAAGTTTGTCCATTCTAAACATTTACCTCTAACTTTTTGAGGATCCAAGTTAATCTTAG
>CAZVUP010000002.1:0-96016 GCA_964630365.1 uncultured Muribaculaceae bacterium | reverse complement strand
AAAAAATAAAGGAGTTGATCCAAATGAATGAAAATAAAACTAATATAAATTGGTTTCCTGGGCATATGGCTAAAACTAAGAGAGAAATTAGTGAAAAATTAAATTTAATAGATATTGTTTATGAAGTTATTGATGCTAGGATGCCTATATCTAGTAAGATTGTTGATATTGATGATTTAATAAAAGATAAACCTAAAGTTTTAGTTGTTACTAAGATGGATTTATGTGATGTTGATGCAACTAATAATATTTTGAAACGGTACGAAGAAGATGGTTATAAAGTTGTTTCTGTTGATTTGATGAATGGAAATCTTAATAATTTACTTAATGCTACTAAGGATATTATGAAAGGTATTAATGATGTTAGAATTTCTAAAGGTATGAGTGAGAGAGCAGCTCGTGTTTTAATAGTCGGAGTTCCTAATGTTGGTAAGAGTACTTTAATTAATCGTTTGGTTGGTAAAAAGTCAGCTGGTGTTGGAAATACTCCAGGTTTTACTAAAAGTCTTTCTTGGATAAGAGTTAATAAAGATATAGAGTTATTAGATACACCTGGTATTTTATGGCCAAAGTTTGAAAATCAAGATAATGCTCGTACTTTAGCAGCTTTTTCTTCAATAAAAGAAGAAATACTTAATTTAGATGATATTGCTTGTTTTATTTTAAGAAAACTATATGAGTTATATCCTGAAAAATTAGAAGAAAGATATGGAATAACAGAATTAGATGATGATATGATAGAAGCGTATGAAACAATTGGTAAAAGACGTGGTGCTTTATCTCGAGGGGGAGTTGTTGATTATGAAAAGGTATCAGATATTATAATTAGAGACTTGAAAAACGGCGCTTTTGGAAAAGTTACATTTGACAGATAAAATAGAAGTTCAGTTTTGAACTTTTTATTTTTGACTTGCTTTTTTTTAAATATTAGTAGAAAATTAGGATGGTGATATTATGACAAAAAAAGAAATACTAGAAGAATTAAGAAATAGTGGCTTGAAGAGTGATGAATTTATAGTTGTTGGCGATGCTAGTATAGTTTGTCATGGATTAAAAAGAAATTGTGATTTAATAGAAGTTTATAGTAAAAAGAGTATTTCTTTGGATAAAATTAAAATTATTGATAATTATATAGATAGGTATGATGAGATAGATGGTTATTCATTTATGATGATTGAAGATTGTTTAGACTTAAAGATTAATGATACTGAAAGTGATAATAAGGCAGTTATAAAAAAACTTAAATTATATTTAGAAACATTAGATAATTATAAGTATGAAAGAGAATTAAGAGAAAAAGGCATTACTTTAATTGGCGGTGTTGATGAAGTTGGACGTGGACCTTTAGTTGGTCCTGTTGTTGCGGCTTGTTGTATATTACCTGAAGATTTTAATTTGGATGGACTTACTGATAGTAAAAAGTTAAGTGAAAAAAAACGTGATTATTTTTATGAAGAAATTAAAAAACAAGCTATTAGTTATGGAATAGGTATTGTATCTGAAAAAAGAATTGATGAGATTAATATATATGAAGCGACTAAAGAAGCTATGATAATGGCTATTAATAATTGTAGTGTTTTACCTGAACATGTTTTGACTGATGCGATGAAGTTAGATATTTCAATACCTGTTACACCTATTATTAAGGGTGATTTAAAGAGTATTACAATTAGTGCAGCTTCTGTTTTAGCAAAAGTTACGAGAGATCGGATGATGTATGAATTAGATAAAAAATACCCAATGTATGATTTTAAAAATAATGTTGGATATCCTACTAAAAAACATTTAGAAGCAATTGAAAAATATGGTATTATTGATGAGCATAGAAGAAGTTATGGACCTGTTGCTGATTATTTAGAAAAACATAATCTTTAAGTGTAAAGAAAAATTTTTCGTATAATATAATAGTTGACAAAATATAATTTTGTTAGTATAAGTATTGATATTTGAGGAGTTGGTTTCATGGCAAAGAATTTAGTAATAGTAGAAAGCCCTAGTAAGAGTAAAACTATTGAAAAATATTTGGGAAATGACTATAAAGTAGTATCTTCAAAAGGACACATTAGAGATCTTGCAACTACTGGTCAATTTGGACTTGGGGTTGACATTGATAATGGATTTAAACCTAATTATGTACCTATTAAAGGTAAGAGTAGTGTAATTAAATCTTTGAAGAAGGACGTAAAAGATAGTGACATGGTCTTTTTAGCAAGCGACCCAGACCGTGAAGGAGAAGCTATTGCTTGGCATTTAAAAGATGCTTTGGGTATAAAAGATAAGAATTATAAAAGAGTATTATTTAATGAAATTACAAAAGATAAAGTTATTGCAGCTATTAATAAACCAACAGTAATAGATGATAATTTGGTAAAGAGTCAAGAAACAAGAAGAATTCTTGATAGGATTATTGGATTTAGATTAAGTAAATTGTTACAAAGTAAAATTGGAGCTAAAAGTGCTGGTAGAGTACAAAGTGTTGCACTAAAACTAATAGTTGATCGGGAAAGAGAAATTGAAGCATTTATTCCGGAAGAGTATTGGAAGATAGTAGCTATTTTTCCAGAATATGAAGCAGAACTTTTTAAGTATAAGAGTGATGACATAGAGCTTCATAGTGAAGAAGAAGTAGATTATGTTTTAGAGCGACTTAGTCCAGATTATACTGTTGAAAGTATTGAGAAAAAGGAAAAGAATCGTAAAAGTAAATTTCCATTTATTACTTCAACATTGCAACAAGAAGCTTCTACTAAATTAGGTTTTCCAGCTCGGAAAACAATGAGTATTGCGCAGAAACTTTATGAAGGTATTGATCTTGGTGATGAAACTGTTGGTTTAATTACTTATATGAGAACTGATTCTATTCGTCTTTCAGATGATTTTGTTAAACCAGCAATGAAATACATTGAAGAAGAGTTTGGTAAAAAATATGTTGGATATGTTAAACAGGCTAAGAAGAAAGATAATGTTCAGGATGCTCATGAAGCAATTAGACCTACTAGTGTTTTAAGAGAACCAACAAAAGTTAAACAATATTTAAGTAATGATGAGTTTAAACTATATAGTTTGATTTATAAAAGAACTTTAGCATCTTTAATGAGTGATGCAGTAGTTAATCAGACAACTATTATATTTGATAATAATGATTATAAGTTTAAGACTACTGGTAGTATATTAATTTTTGATGGTTACTTGAAAGTTTATAGAGACTATGAATCTTCAGAAGATAAAATTTTACCAGAAATAGGTGATAATGAAGTATGTAGTACTACTAATGTTGAAAAGAGCCAACATTTTACACAACCACCAGCTCGTTATACTGAAGCAAAGCTTATTAAAGAATTGGAAGAATTAGGAATAGGTAGACCATCTACTTATGCTACTATTATTGATACAATTAAATCACGTGACTATGTTACTTTAGAAGAAAAGAAATTTAAACCTACTAAAATGGGAATTGAAACTACTGATAAATTACAGGAATTTTTTAGTGATTTAATTAATACAGATTATACGCGTGATATGGAAGATGATTTGGATAAGATTGCGGATGGTGATCTTGTTTGGAATGAAGTCTTAAAGAAATTTTATGATTTATTTGAACCAAGAGTAAAAGATGCTTTTTCGGATATGGAAAAGAAAGCACCAGAAGAGACAGGAGAAAAATGTCCTGAATGTGGTAATCCATTAGTAGTTAGAAATGGTAAATATGGGGAATTTGTTGCTTGTAGTAATTATCCAAATTGTAAATATATAAAGAAGGAAGAGACAAAAGTAGTTGAAGTTTGTGATTGCCCTAATTGTGATGGAAAAATAATTGAGAGAAAAAGTCGTAAAGGAAAACTTTTCTATGGATGTAATCACTATCCAAAATGTAAGACTGCTTATTGGGATAAGCCAATTGGTAAAAAATGTCCAGAATGTGGTGAAATGTTAACTGAAAAAAATGGAAAGATTAAATGCTCTAGTTGTGACTATAAGGAAGATTAATCTTTCTTTTTTTTTGATTAATTATTATAATTATTATGAGGGATATTATGGAAGAAGAAGTAAAAGAATTGGATGATTATTTAGAATATTTAAAGTATCAAAAGAATTATTCAGATTATACGATTACTAATTATAGTCATGATATTTTAGAGTTTTTAGATTATTTAAAAACTGAAGCTTTAGATTTTAAAAGTATTGAGTATAGTGATATTAGATTTTTTCTTATGTATTTAAAAGATAAAAAGCGGGATGATAATGCTACTATTAGTAGAAAACTTAGTTCTTTACGAGGCTTTTATAAATATTTAGCTAATGAAAAAATTGTTAGTACTAATGTTTTTTCTTTAGTTAGTGGTCCTAAAAAGAGTAAGAAATTACCTAGATATTTTGAATATAACGAATTAGAAGAATTATTCCTAGTTCCAGATAAAAGAACTCCTTTGGGACAGAGAGATTTGTTATTACTTGAAATGTTATATGCAACAGGAGTGCGTGTTGGAGAACTTGTTAATATTAAAGTTAAAGATATTAGTTTCAGTGAGAAGAAAATATTAATATTAGGTAAAGGTAATAAAGAAAGATTTGTGGCTTATGGGGAATATTGTGAAGAGGCTTTAAAACTATATTTAAATGATGGTTATTGTAGGCTTAATAAAGATAAACTTGATTATTTATTCTTAAATAATAATGGTGGAGTATTAACAGAGCGAGGAGTTAGATATATTTTAGATAAGTTGATAAAGGAAACTAGTATCAATAAGAAAATATCTCCACATATGATTCGTCATAGTTTTGCGACTCATTTACTTAATGAAGGGTGTGATTTATTAACAGTTCAGAAATTACTTGGTCATGAAAGTATTAAAGCAACACAGATTTATACGCATGTTACTACTGATAGATTAAAAGATGTTTACTTTCATAGTTTTCCTAGAGCTAAAAAAGATTAATTAAGTAAAAGAAATTAAAGAAATACTTTAATTTTTTTTCTTTATTAGATATAATAGTATTGATTCAAAGAGGGTGTGGTCTTTTATGGATTATGAGTTTAGTTCACAAGAAGAATTATTTAAGCGAGTTAAGCCAGCGCTTAATAGTAAAAAGAGTGAATTAGATAAGCTTGGTTACACATATATTAATATTATGGATATATGGAATTATTTGATTGAAAACAAGTGGAGAAGTTCAAATAATTTGATGCTTTCTGATATTGTTAATGATATTTTGCATGTTTCTAGTGATAAGCTTGATAAATATTTAAAAGATAAAATGACTCAGAGTAAAAGAACACAATACTTTATTGAGGACGAAGAAATATTATGAGGTGATTACATGAAAAAGAAGAATAAAAACGGATCAAAAAAAGTAATATTTAGATCAACTATATTAGTTTTATTAGTTGTTTTAATTTGTTTTTCTTTTGTTCCATTATTTAAAAGTTTAAAATTTGGCTTAGATTTACAAGGAGGATTTGAAATACTTTATAAAGCATCTTCTATTGATGGTTCGAAGATGACTGGTGATAAGTTAACAGCAACTTATAAAACTCTTAGTAAACGTATTGATAGTTTAGGTGTTAGTGAACCTGAAATAATTATCGAAGGTAATGATAAGATAAGAGTAAAACTAGCTGGTGTTAGTAATCCAGAGGAAGCTCGTACTCAGCTTTCTACAGTTGCGACTTTATCTTTTAGGGATACTGAAGATAATTTATTAATGACCAGTGATGTGTTACAGCCTGGAAAAGCCAAGATTGGTCAAGATTCAGCAGGTAATCCAGCTGTTGCCTTAACAGTTAAAGATAAAGATAAGTTTTATGAGGTTACTAATAAAATTAGTCAACAAGAAAATAATATGATTGTTATTTGGCTTGATTATAATGATTTAAGAGATAGTTATGCTAATGAAAGTGGGTTATGTGGTACTAATGAATCTAATTGTTTAAGTGCAGCTACTGTATCACAAGGATTTGCTAGTGATGTTATTATTCAAGGTAACTTTACTATGGAAGAAGTTAGTAATTTAGTTGATTTAATTAATAGTGGTTCTCTACCAAGTAAATTAACTGAATTATCATCTAATACAGTAGGGGCATCATTTGGTGAAGATACTCTTCATACTACATTAGTAGCTGGAATAATTGCTGTTGTTGCAATAATTTTAATCTTAATATTAGTTTATCATTTTGCAGGATTTATATCTTCTGTTTCAATGATGATTTATTCATTCCTAGTATTTGGAGTATTCTGGGTAGTAGGTGGAGTATTAACACTGCCAGGAATTGCTGCTTTATTATTAGGTATTGGAATGGCAGTTGATTCAAATGTTATTACGTTTGCCCGTATTAAAGAAGAATTATTAAAAGGTAAAAGTTTACCAACAGCATTTAGAGAGGGTTCAAAAGAAAGTTTTAGTGCGATACTTGACTCTAACTTAACAACTTTAATAGTTGCAATTATAATGTTTGTACTTGGTGAATCTAGTATTAAAGGTTTTGCAACTATGTTAATAATTACAATTATTGTGACTATGTTTACAATGGTATTCTTAACTAGATATTTAATGAAGTTATTTGTTAAAACAGATTACTTTAATGATAAAGTTGGATTATTTATTAATGTTAAGAAGGAAGATATTCCTGATGTAAGTAAAAATGAAAAAGTTAAACCTAATAAATTTAGTAAGATTAATTTCTTAAAATATCGTACAGTTACTGCTATTGTTTCAGTATTAATAATTGCAGTAGGTGGAGTATTAATTGGAGTAAAAGGACTTAATTTAGGAATCGATTATAAAGCTGGTACAAGTATTACTATAGTTAGTGATCAAAAGATAAGTGAAAAAGCTTTAGCCTCTGATATGAAAGAATTAGGTTATAAAGATACTTTAATAAATATTGGTAATGATGAAATTAATATTAGAGTTGATAGTACTTTTGATGGAGATAAAGTAAAAGAAGTAAATAAATACTTTGAAAATAAATATGATGCTAAAGTAAGTATTGGTGTTGTTTCAAATATTGTTCAAAAAGAACTTGTTAAGAATGCTATTTTAGCTGTACTTGTAGCTTTACTTGGAATTATAGTTTATGTATCTATTAGATTTAAATTTAGTTATGCAGTAGGTGGGGTTCTTGCTTTAGTACATGATGTTTTAATTATGTTTAGTATGTTTGCTATTACTAGATTTGAAGTTAGTTCTATGTTTATAGCAGCAGTACTTGCTATTATTGGTTACTCAATTAATGATACTATAGTTTCTTTTGATAGGATTAGAGAAAACTTGAAGAAGGAAGATAGAAAGAAACTTACATATGATAAATTTAAAGATATTTGTAATCGTAGTATTCAAGAAACATTTACAAGAACAATTTATACTAGTGTAACGACATTAGTACCAGTTATTATTTTATTAATACTTGGTTCTCGTGGAATACTTAATTTTAATATGGCAATGCTATTTGGTTTAATTGCTGGTACATATTCATCTATCTTTATCGCAACATCAGTATTTGTATTACTTGAAAAGAAAAATTTAGGTAAAGAAGAGAAAAAGAAAAAAGTATATAAAGATGAATTAGAAGAGAAGAAAATAAAAGGAATAAATTGCTAGTTGAGAGGAGTGGAGTTCTTTGTCAAAATCTGAAGAGAAAATTACTATTGATGAGTTGACTGAAAAAGTAAGTTCTTATATTGAAGATAAAGAACAACTTGATACTATTGTCAAGGCTTATAATTTTGCTAAAGAAAAGCATAAGGGACAATATCGAAAAAGTGGGGAGCCATATATTAATCATGTTATGAGTGTTACTATGATTCTTATTTCGGTTTATGCAGATTATGAGACAATTGTTGCTGGACTTTTACATGATATTGTTTCTGAAGCAGGTGTAGACATTAGTGAAATAGAAGAAAAGTTTGGAAGTAACATTGCTAAATTAGTACGTGGTGTTACACAACTTAGTAAGATTCATTTCTCAACAGAAAATGAATATTTAATTGATTATTATAAAAAAATAATTGTTGGTATGACTGAAGATGTTCGGGTTATTATTATAAAACTTGCTGATCGCTTACATAATATGCGAACTCTTTGGGCAATGCCAGAGGATCGTCAAAAAGTAAAAGCTCATGAAGCACTAGAAATACTTGCGCCTATCGCACATCACTTGGGAATTCATAAGATTAAAAGTGAATTAGAGGATTTGTCTTTAAGGTATTTAAAACCAGATGTGTTTTATGATATAGTTGAAAAACTTAATAAGACAAAGATAGAGCGTGATAAGGCAGTTTATGATATGGAACAGGAAGTTACTAATTTACTTAATGAACATCATATTCCGCATGAAATTAAGGGTAGAGCTAAGAGTATTTATAGTATTTATAATAAACTTGATAAGGGTAAGAAATTCAGTGATATTTATGATTTATTAGCTCTTAGAATTTTAGTTGATACTGAGCAAGAATGTTATTTAGCATTAGGACTTATTCATTCAAAATTTAGACCACTTCCTAAACGCTTTAAGGATTATGTTGCGATGCCAAAAGCTAACATGTATCAGTCTTTACATACAACTGTTTTTGGTATTGATGGTTATTTGTTTGAAATTCAAATTAGAACTTATGAAATGGATGAAGTAGCTGAAAATGGAATTGCTTCACACTGGGCATATAAAGAAAATGGGGGAAGTAATGTAACTGCTAATTTTCAATCTTCTACTGAACAGAAATTACAGTTATTTAAATCAATTATTGATTTGAGTCAAGATAAGCTTTCTAGTGAAGAGTTTGTTACTGGTGTTCAGGAAGAAGTTTTGAATGATAATATTTATTGTTTCACACCTAAAGGTGATGTTATTGAACTTCCTAAGGGAGCAACTCCACTTGATTTTGCATATAAGATTCATACTAAAGTTGGAGAGACTACTGTTGGTGCTATTGTTAATAATAATATAGTTCCACTTAATCATGAATTACAGAATAATGACATTGTAAAAATTAATACAAATAAAAATTCAACACCTTCTAAAGAGTGGTTGAATATGGTTAAAGCAGCAACTACAAGGAATAAGATTAAAAGTTTCTTTACAAAGAATGATCGAGAAATTTATGTTGAACGTGGTAAATATGCTTTAGAAAAAGAATTACGAAAAAGAAAAATTGCTTTTAACGATTTTATTAATGATGAGAATATCAAAATAATTTGTGAAGAAATAAAAGTTGATGACTTAGAAGAAATATATTTAAGTATTGGTAATGGTAAGGCGACAGTTAATGGTGTTATTAATATCATTGAGAAACCTGAAGATGTACCTACACCAAAGAATATTAAAGTAACTAGTAAAAATACTGATGCTGATATAATTGTTAGTGGAATTGATAAAGTTAAAGTTAATCTTGCTAATTGTTGTAATCCTGTTTATGGTGATGAGATAGTTGGTTATATCACTAAAGGCAATGGTATTACTGTTCACAGAATTAATTGCCATAATCTTGATGTATTGGAAGATAGAACATTAGAAGTTAGTTGGAATAATAACGCTAATAAACGTTATATGACTTCACTACTTGTTTATGCTAATGATAGTGAGAATCATATGCTTGATTTGGTTCAATCTGTTTCGACAATGAATGTTAGTGTTGATGGAGTTAAGACTATTAATCGTGGTGATAAAGCTATTTATGAGATTAATTGCTATGTAACTGGACTTGAACAACTTAATAAACTTATTTTAGCGATTAATAAACATAATTATATTGATAAAGTTGAAAGGGCTATGAAATGAGAGTATTAGTACAAAGAAGTAATCAAGCAAATGTTATTGTTGATGAAAAAGTAGTTGGTAAGATAGATTCTGGCTTAGTACTTTTAGTTGGTTTTACTGAAGGAGATAGTATTGATAATATCGAATACTTAGCTAAGAAAGTTGTAAATCTACGTATTTTTCCTGATGAAAATGGTGTGATGAATAAAAGTATTTTAGACTACGGTGGTAGTATCTTGTCTATTTCACAATTTACTTTATATGCTGATACTAAAAAAGGTAATAGACCAAGTTACATTGCAGCATTACGTGGGGAAGAATCTAGTAGATTATATGATTTATTTAATGAAGAATTAAGAAAATATGTTGATGTTCAAACAGGAATATTTGGAGCTGATATGCTTGTTAATATATCGAATGTTGGACCAACAACAATATTATTAGAAAAATAAGAGACATTAGTCTCTTTTTTTGACATCTTATTTTTTATATGATATAATTTAGCTCGTTTATGGGGGATTTATGATATATAATACTGATGCTAGACAATTACATAAAAAAGGTGAGAAAGCTATTAAAATATTTCAAACTAAGGCCAAATCTTTAGATGAAAGAATAGCTTTATACAATTATATTGCAATGATTTATCCAGCACTTGCTGATGTAAGAGATGGCAAATATAAACTTTCTCCATTAAGAGTTTTTCCAACTAAAAAGGAATACTTTGATTTCTTGAAATTACGAGATAGATTTGATGCAGAAATACCAAAAATGTTTATTAGAGATAAAGAATTTCATAAAGAATATATATCTGATATTTTTGTTGGTGCTACATCAGTACTTTCAAATGTATTGGAACAGGATTATAGTTTAGATGATAAATTTAGTGGAAAAGAATTTTTTGATGTTTTCTATTCATTTATGCAGAGTTTAGGAATTGAAAAATTATTTTTATATTTATTAAAAAATGGTCAAATATATGGGATAGATAGAGATTTAGATGCAACTGGTGGATATACAATATTTAATCCTTTTACTGGTGAAAGTGATGTATTCATTAATTATTTTGATTTTGATGTTACATCAATGTTCGTTTTGGCTCATGAATTTGGACATGTTTATGATTTTCAAAACTATTCACATGATTTAGTTAACTATAATAGGTATCAATATCAATCTTTTTATCAAGAAGTTATTTCAAAATTGTTTGAAAGATTGTTTATTGATTTTATGTTGAAGAATGCTATTAAGACAGATGCTACTACAGATACTTTATTTGATATGGAGTCAAAAAATTATGAATTTTTATATACAGGTTATATTTTTAGTTTACTTAAGGATTCATATATTGATTCTGATTACTATAAGTCTTTAACTAAAGATGATTTGGCTTTTTTGGTTAAAGGTGGTTTTAAAAGTTATAAGCAATTAAAAAGATTTTTAGATGATAGTCGTCCACTTGATTTAGAGGAAGATATGGCTTATTTATATGGTGATATTATCTCGATGTTTTTATTTGAAAGGATAAAAGATGATAATTATTCATTAGATAGTTTAAAATTATTTTTTGAAAACTGTCATGATGTATTTGATATTGATAGTTTTATGAGTGTTGCAGGTAGTAGTGCTGAATATTTAGAATTATATAAAAAAGAGACTAAGATACTTGTTAAATAATAGTTGAGGTTTTATAATATTAATAGTTATTGGTTAGGAGTAGGTAAAATGATTAAAAGACAAAAGGGTTGTAATGATATATATGGAAGAGAAGCTAAAATATGGAAATATGTAGATACAGTTATTGATGCTTTAATGGAGAAATATAATTATAACTATATTAGAACTCCTTTATTTGAAGCAACTGAACTTTTTCATAGGGGAGTTGGAGAAACAACAGATATAGTTTCTAAAGAAAGTTATGATTTTATTGATAAAGGTGGAAGAGAGATTACACTTCGACCAGAAGGAACTGCTGGCGTTGTTAGGAGTTATATTGAAAATAAAATGTATGGAGATCCTAATCAACCTGTAAAAGTTTATTATAATGGGACAATGTATCGTTATGAGAGACCTCAAAGTGGTAGGGATCGTGAACTTACGCAGTTTGGTGTTGAAATACTTGGTAGCGATGATCCGATGAGTGATGCTGAAGTTATTTCTTTAGCAGTGAATCTTTATAAAATGCTTGGACTAAAAGAAATAAAAGTTAATATTAATAGTTTAGGTGATAATGAGAGTAGAAAAGCTTATCGTGAGGCACTTGTTGAATATTTTAGACCACATATTGATTCTTTGTGTGATGATTGTAAGGAACGTTTTGAGAAAAATCCATTAAGAATTTTAGACTGTAAAGTTGATGCTGATAATGAAGTATTAAAGAAGGCACCTAAAACACTTGATTACTTAAACGATGATAGTCGTGATAGATTTGCTAAGGTTCAAGAATACTTAGAGATAATGCAGATTAAGTATGAGATAAATCCTAATATTGTTAGAGGGCTAGATTATTATAATCATACAGTATTTGAAATAGAAGCAAAAGTAGAAGGTTTTGGTTCTAATAATGTTATTGGTGCTGGTGGAAGATATAATGGTTTAGTTGATCAATTAGGAGGACCTGAAACACCATGTGTTGGCTTTGCTTCTGGAATTGGTAGAGTAGTAATGGCTTTAGAATTAGAAAAAGTAAAATTACCAATAAATGAGAGTATTGATTTATTCTTAATGTATGTTAATGAAGATGAGAAAAAATATGCTGCTTATTTGGCCCAAGAATTGCGTTTGGCAGGTTTTGTTGTTGATACTGAATATACTTCTAGAGCACTTAAGGGACAATTTAAGCAAGCCGATCGTTTGAAAGCTAAATTTACATGTGTTTTAAATTCTGAAGATTTAGATAATAATGAAGTAAAAATAAAGAATAATATGACAAAAGAAGAAGAAATTATTAGTCTTGATGTTTTGATTTATTATTTAGATGAAAAATTAAGTTCAATAGATGATGAATGTGATTGTTGTGATGAAGTTGAATGTCATTGTGATGATGGATGTTCTTGTCATGATAAATAGATAAATAGAGAAAGCTGTTTCAACTTTCTCTTTTCAATAGTTCTTAATTTTGATATACTTTTATTATAAATAAGGAGAAATAAAGATGGCAAAACATAAAAAATTAAATAGTAGTGATATTAATAAAAACTCATCAACTCAGGTTTCTCATTCTATTAATAAAATTAAGGAAAATGAACTAAAATATACAGTTATACTTGTGATTATATTTATGACTGTTTTTGTTGTTGCTGGCTATGTTTCTTTAAAAGTGAGTAATGATTATATGAATGATAGTATTTTATATAATTATAGTTTGGTTTTTAATTCTAATAATTTTACTTTAACTAGTAAAGATATTTTTAGTGATACAGATGGTTTGGAAAATGTTAAAACTAAATATACAATAAAAAATAATAATAATAGTAAGTATAAATATCGTTTGATATTAAAAGAGGATAATTTGATTAAACAAAAGTGTGGATGTGTTGATGAATTTGATTCTTGGATAATTAAGTATTCATTCGATGGAAAAGAAATTAATAAATTAGGAGAAGATATGGTTCTGGCAGAAGGCGAGATTGCTGCAAAAAGTGTTATAGAAGGAAAAATCAGATTATGGATATCTGATGAATCTTCTTCAGAACAAGTAGGACATTTTCATGGTAAATTGGTTTTAGAAGAGCTTAAATAGCTTTTTTTTTATATGAATTTATTTAAGATTATGTTTGTTTTTTCAGGATAGTCAAGGTAAGAAAAATGACCAGAATTTTTATATATTATTAGACCAGAATTATTGATTATTTTATGGAGTTTATAAGCATTTTTTAATGGGGTGTCGGTATCTTTATCTCCCCAAATAATTAGGACTTCTGCATTTATTGATCTATAATAATCTTTTAAATCTTCTTTGATGATATTTTGAAATGTTTTATGCATGCTTGCTGGTAAATTTAAATAATCTGTAGACCCAAAGATAAGTAGTAATTTTCGATAATACTTTTCTCGTTCTTTTTTTGGGAGTAATTTTACTAATTTTTTAAGTAGTTTATAGAGTTTTTCTTTTAATATTTGTTTTATTGATTTTTTTTGTTTTAGACCTGCTACATCGAATAGGATTATTTTTTTTATTTTTAATTTATATTTACCTAGTAGTATAGCAGTTATTCTTCCTCCAAAAGAATGGGCTATAATTATCGGTGTATTTACTATTATTTCTTTTATGAATGAATTTATTAGTTCGGCATAGTTATATATTGTTAATTCTTGTTTTGGGATTGGACTATTTCCAAAGCCAGGATAATCTGGGATGTAGATTGTATATTTTTCTTTAAACACTTCAATGATATTGTTAAATGTTGGACCAGTATTTCCCCAACCAGGAAGTATTAGAATTGATTCTTTTTTTGTTCCATACTTTTCATAATAGATAGTTAGATTGTCTTTTTTAAAGTACATATTAATCACCTATGATAATTTATGTCGGATGTAAAATAGTGTTAAAGTACTTGTTTTGTTATATTGACATGTAGTATAATTAAATTGTCAGATAGATACGTATAGGTATATATAAAACCGACTAAAGTAACGATACGGGAGTTCGGAACAGTTATCGGTGTTGAAGGCTTATTTTATATAAGAATCCTAAAGATAACGTATGAACACCCACCTGTAAATGAGCAGGTTTTATCGTTTGCCAAGCGATCTTGTCTGACTTTTTTTGTTGCTTTTTTGTGCCTTGTGTGATATAATATGCCATACAGAGGTGATTATGATGTTAATATTACCTATTGTTAATAAGAGACGAGTTATGAATGTTGAGATGAAGCTTAAAACAGCTTCTAAAGTTCGTCAAGGTGTTTCTTATGATGATGCTAAGGAAAGTGAAATAATCGTAAATAGAGATAAGTTCTCTGAATCTAGTTTTAGCGATTCAAGGGATGTCAGTGCTCCTGTTGAATTTATTAGAAGTAGGTCTATGCTTTATCCACGTAATTTTTTGGTGACAACAAAAGAAGCTAACGATTCTGGCTTGTATGATGTTTATACAGTGACACCACCACCAAAAAAAGTGACTGCTGGTTTAGATAGACTTTATGCGAAGGCTATTACGGATCTTAGAAAAGAAATACCTGGTGTTAAAAGACGTGGTAGATATGTTTCTTTAGAAGAACTAGGAGTTGGAGAACATCTTACAGATGATAAAATTGCTAAATTGCAGCATATAGTTAAAGAAGTTCGTGATGAAGAAAGATGGCCTGAACTTTTTGCAAAGGCTGGTATAGCTGATTTAAGTGATACAGTAGATTTTATTAATAACTTTGAATGTACAGTTGTTTCTGATACATCTATTCCTGAAGATAGTATTCAAGATACTTTAAAAGCTATGGAAGTTATTAATACGAGAGATTATCGTAATTTGAACAAATATTATCGAACTGCGAAATCTAATGCTGACATTTATACTAAGTTATCATATATTAATAAAATTCTTTATGATAGACCTTTGGGCTTAATAAAATCTAAGAATCAAGCACAAAAGCAATTAGTTAAAAAGAAAGATGAGGTTGATTATAAAGTTGCAGCCTAAATTTTCACGGTTAGAAAAATTAATTGGTAAAAGTGGATTAGATAAGCTTAAATATAGTAGTGTACTTATATTAGGATGTGGTGGAGTCGGCGGATATGCAGCCGAAGGACTTGCCAGAAGTAATATTGGTACACTAATTTTAGTTGATTATGATGTTATTGATGAATCAAATATTAATAGGCAAATAATAGCTCTTTCTTCAACAGTTGGACGTTTAAAGGTTGATGTTTTGGAAGAAAGAATAATGGATATTAATAATAATTGTAAAGTTATTAAAATAAGCGAATTTATTGATAATGCTAATTTGGAAAAACTATTTGAATATAAGCCTGATTTTATAGTAGATGCTTGTGATACTATTTCTACTAAAAAGAGATTAATTGAAGAGTGTTTATTAAGAAAAATTAAGTTTATTTCTAGTATGGGTACTGGTAATAAATTTGATCCTTCTAAATTAAGTATTGTTGATATTAGGAAGACTGTTAATGATCCACTTGCTAGAATTATTAGAAAGTTTATAAAAGATAAAAATATTAAAGATAAAATAATGGTTTTATCATCTACGGAAATACCGGTTAAAACAGGTGATAGAACTCCTGGAAGTACCGCTTTTGTTCCAGCTAGTGCAGGGTTGTTAATTGCTAGTTATGTAATAGATAAAATTATAAATAAATAAAAACTTCATCATGGGATGAAGTTTTTTTTATAATTTTCTATATAATCCTATTACTTTTCCTAGGATAGTTACATTTTTAAGTATTATTGGTTCCATGGTGTCATTTTCTGGTTGTAGGCGAAAATAACCATCTTCCTTATAGAATGTTTTTACTGTTGCTTCATTGTCTTCATTCATTGCGACTACTGTTTCACCATTTCTGGCGGTGTTTTTTCTCTCAACTATTAGTATATCACCATCATAGATTCCAACATTGATCATAGATTCACCACTAACTCTTAAAGTAAAAACATCATTTTTTGTAGTTAACAAGTTAGTCGGTAGGCTAAAATATTCATCTGGTGTTTCGATTGCTTCAATTGGTGAACCAGCTGTTACTTTACCTAGTAGAGGGACATCGACAACATTATCATCTTTTTCTAAATATTCATTTGGAACTAGGATTTCGATAGTTCTATTTTTGTTATCATCTTTTTTTATGTAGCCTTTTTCTTCTAGTTTTTTTAGGTGAAAATGAATTGTAGCTGGAGAAGATAAGTGAGCTTTTTCTCCTATCTCTCTTACTGTTGGTGGATATCCATTTTCAGCAATTAATTTTTTTAATACTTCTAATATATAATTCTGGCGACCAGTTAATTTTTCCATTATAATCCTCCTTATGTATTTAGTTTAACATTCATCATGTAAAATGTCAAACAAATGTTTTAAATTATATTGACACGAACATCTATTCGATATATACTTGGGATGTAATATGAAAGGAGAGATTGAAATGAAAAAATTATTAAAGAGAGGATTAATTATTGTAGGAATTTATGTTGTATTTACAGCATACTTATTTGTTGCGAGTGATAGGATTGAAAGACTTGATAATAATGATGATACTGAAAAAGTTAATGTAACAATTAAATATAGTGAATAAAGTTACTTTGTGTTATACTAATTGCAGATGTATAAAAATTGGATGTGATGAATCATGAAAAAAATTATTTTAGTTGATGGTAATAATTTATTATTTAGAAGTTTTTATGCTACTGCATATCAAGGTGTAATTATGCGAAATTCTAAAGGTTTTCCTACTAATGCTTTATACGGCTTCATTAATATGATGAATAAAATTATAAAAGAAGAAAATCCAAGTTATATTATGGTGGCATTTGATAAAGGAAAAACCTTTAGACATGATAAGTATGATAGTTATAAGGCTGGAAGGGCAGAAATGCCAGATGAGCTAAGATTGCAATTTCCTAAAGCTAAGGAAGTTTTAGCTAGTATGGGTATCAAAAGTTTTGAAATAGATAATTATGAGGCTGATGATATAATAGGTACTTTAGCTAAAATGGTTGATGAAGAAGATCAGTTTATTGCGACAATAATAAGTAGTGATAAAGATTTATTACAATTAATTAGTGATGAAGTTGTTGTAAAATTATTAAAACAAAATGATCATATTATGATGGATAAAAAAGAATTTAGAGCTACTTATGGCGTTGATCCAATAAAAATGATTGATTTAAAAGCTTTAATGGGTGATGCGAGTGATCATATTCCTGGTGTTAAGGGAATTGGTGAGAAAACAGCTATAAATTTACTTTCAAAATATGGTAGTCTTGATGGAGTATATGCTAACTTAGAAGGTATATCTGCAAAGACTAGAGAAAAATTAGAGCTTGATAAAGAAAATGCTTATATGAGTTTTGATTTAGCAACAATTTATCGAGAAGTTCCCCTTGATTTTGGTTTAGAAGATTGCAAGTATGAAGGCTTTAAATCGGAAGAATTTAAAAGTATTTTGGAAGAACTTGAATTTTATTCTCTATTAAAAAAAATAGATTTTGGTAGTAGTGTGCCAGATAAGAAGAAGGAAGAAGAAATAAAAATTGTTGATATCTCAGAGTTTAAGAATAAAGATTTCTCCTTTTATTTAGAAACTCGAGGATCAATATATAGTAAAAGTGAAATATTAGGAATAGGTATTTATGATGGTATGAATGGATATTTTCTTGCTAAAGATGATATTGTAAAGCATAAATATCTATTTGAAAACAATCTGGAAAAGTATACGTATGATTTAAAAAAAGATTGTGTTGTTTTAAATACTCTTGGAGTTAAAATACAAAATGTTAATTATGATATGATGATTGCAGCATATTTACTTGATTATGTTGTTAAAGATGATATTAGTTTTATAGCTAGAAGTTTTGAGTCGGATATTCCAAGTTATGATGAGTTATATGGAACAGAAAAAAGGCCAAAAGATGTTTCTTTAGAAACGTTAAAAGAAATTTGTGTAAAAAAGGCTAAATTAATTTACGATACAAAAAGTAAGCTTCTTTTAGAACTTGATCAAAATGGGGAAATTGATTTGTTTAATAACATAGAAATGCCACTTTCTTTAGTATTGGCTGATATGGAAATTACTGGTATAAAGGTTGATAAAGATTATTTGTCTAATATAGAAGCTGAATTAAAAGAGCAAATGGAAAGGTTAGAAAAGAATATTTATAAAGAAGCAGGTGAAGAGTTTAACATTATGTCCCCAGCACAACTTGCAAAGGTTTTATTTGAAGATTTAAATATAAAATACCCAAAACGAGTTAAAGATAATAAGTATTCTACTAGTAAGGATATTTTAGATAAAATAGTTGATTTGCATCCAATTGTCAATAAAGTTTTAGAATATCGAACTTTAGCTAAACTTTATACTAATTATGCTGTAGGTTTAAAATCTGAAGTTCGGGAAGATGGAAGAATTCATACTATCTTTACTCAAACTTTGACTAGGACAGGAAGACTTTCTAGTATTAGTCCAAATCTTCAGAATATTCCAGCGCGGGCTGAATATTCGCGTTTAATTAGAAAAGCATTTATTCCTGATGCTGATTCGGTTCTTTTATCAAGTGATTATTCACAAGTTGAACTTCGAGTTTTTGCCCATATGTCTAATGCTAGTAATTTAATTCAAGCGTTTATTGATGATAAAGATATTCACGCTAAAACAGCATCTGATATTTTTCATGTACCAATGAGTGAAGTCACCAAGTCGATGCGTAGGAGTGCTAAAGCTGTTAATTTTGGAATTTTATATGGTATTAGTAGTTTTGGTCTTTCTGAAGATTTAGGTATTGATATCGTAACTGCTAAAAAGTTTATTGATAACTATTTGGAAACTTATCCAGGTATTAAAGAATATATGGAAGAAAAAAAGGCTGAGGCTTATAAAAATGGTTATGTTAAGACGTTGATGAATAGGAAAAGAGTAATTGAAGAATTGAACAATAAAAATTATATGATTAGAAGCAGTGGTGAGAGAATGGCACTTAATACTCCTATTCAAGGAACTGCTGCAGATATTTTGAAGAAGGCAATGGTTGAAATATTTGCTGAATTTGAAAAAAGACATTTGAAGAGTAAAATGCTTATTCAAGTTCATGATGAATTAGTATTTAATGTTGTTAAGGATGAACTTGATGAGGTTAAAGAAATAGTTAAAAATATAATGGAAAATACGTTTAAATTAAAAGTACCTTTAAAGGTTGATATAGCTATTGGCAATAATTGGTATGAAGCAAAATAAGTTTAGGAAGTGATAATATGCCTGAAAAGCCAGAAGTAATTACTGTAGTTAAGAGTTTAAAACCTAAGATTATAGGTAAAAAAATAACGGGGTGTAATATTTATTGGGAAAATATAATTGCTTTTCCTTTAGCTAATGATTTTAAAAAGAAAATTATTGGTGAAAAAATTAATGATATAACTACTAGAGGAAAATTTATAGTTATGCAGCTTGATCACTATTCATTACTTGTGCATCTTAGAATGGAAGGAAAGTTCATGTTTCGTAAAAAAGGTGAAGAATTGGGTAAACATGAACATGTTGAATTGATACTTGATGATGAAGTTAGTTTTAGGTTTCATGATGTTAGAAAATTTGGAAAGATGTATTTGATTCCTATTGATGATACATATAAAGTTAAACCTTTGGTAGATTTAGGTTTGGAATATTATGATGATAAGCTTACTAAAGATTATTTGTATAATAAAATACATAATAAGAAATTACCTATAAAAACAGTTTTGCTTGATCAAAGCATTATTACTGGAATAGGAAATATTTATGATGATGAAGTTTTATTTATGAGTAATATTAGTCCTAACAGAAAAGCTTGTGATATTACTCTAGATGAGTGTCAAAAGATAATTGATAATTGTCGTATAGTATTAGAAAAAGCAGTTAAATTAGGAGGTACGACAATTAAAAGTTTTACGTCTAGTGAGGGAGTTCATGGTTTATTTCAAAATGAATTGTTGGTTCATGGTAAAGCTGGTGAAGTTTGTCCTAATTGTGGGAAAATTATTCTTAAAACACGAATTGGTGGAAGAGGTACTCATTACTGTAGTAAGTGTCAAAAATAGAAAAAGAATAGTAAAAAAGCTATTCTTTTATTTTAATTAATTATATAATTTTAGTAGAGTATGAGGTGTTGTTTTATGAAAAAAACTAAAATAATATGTAGTGTTGGGCCAGCTAGTAATACTTTTGAAGTGATGAGTGACCTTGTAAAGAATGGGATGAATTGTGCAAGGATTAATTTGTCACATGCTAAGTATGATGATATTTTAAGTATAATAGAAGTTGTTAGAAAAGTGCGTAGGGAAACTGGTGAACCTGTAGCGATAATGTACGATACAAAAGGTCCAGAATTTAGAACTTTGGATATTGATAATGGTTCTATTTTGGTAAATGAGGGAGACTTTGTTAAAATGGTGAAGACTGAAGTTTTTAATAGCAAAGATTCTTTTTCTGTTAATCATCCAGAAGCACTTAATGATATAAGTATTGGTAATCATGTTTTAATTGATAATGCTCTTCTTGATTTGAAAGTAATAGAAAAAAAAGATGATTATATTTTACTTAAAGCACTTAATTCAGGTGAGATAGGTAGTCATAAAACAATAAATGTTCCAGGAGTTAATCTTCAGTTACCATTTATTAGTGAGGTTGATGAAAGCGATATTATTTTTGCTGCACAACATTCATGTGATTATTTAGCTTTATCTTTCGTAAACAGAAAAGAAGATGTATTAAGGGCAAAACAATTAATTGAAGGTAGTGGTGGAGATGCAAGAATAATTGCGAAAATAGAGACACAAATGGGAATTGATAATATTGATGAGATAATTGCTGAAGCTGATGGAATTATGATTGCTAGGGGTGATCTTGGTGTTGAAGTGCCATTAGAAGAGTTACCTTTAATTCAGAAAAAATTGATAAAAAAATGTCGTGAAAATGGTAAGTTTGCTATTGTTGCTACAGAGATGCTTGCTTCAATGTATAATAATCCAAGACCAACGAGAGCTGAAGTTTCTGATATAGCTAATGCGGTAATTGATGGAACAGATTGTGTGATGTTGTCTGGAGAAACTACAGTTGGTAAATATCCAATTCAAGCAGTTAGCTATATGAGTAAAATATGTGAATATACTGAAGGAACTATTGATTATTCTAAACATACTGAATATAAAAGAAAAATCGAAATATCAGATACAATTGCTAGGTTAGTTGTTGATGCTGTTGATTATGATAATATTAAACTTATTGTTACTACGACTATGACTGGTTTTACAGCTCGAAGAATTAGTAATTTACGGCCAAATTGTACAATACTTGCTTGTTGTCCTACAAGTCATATTGCTGAAAAAGTAGCACTTAATTTTGGCGTTAAACCAATAATTACTAACATTTATGAAAATACTGATGAAATGGTTAATTGGGCTAGGGAAGTAGCTAAAAAAGAATTTAAGTTAAATGATGGGGATTTAATTATAGTTACAGGGGGATTTCCTATTGGTCAAGCTAGATCTACTAATTACTTGAGAATTGTTGAAATATAAAGAGCATTATGTAATTAATGCTCTTTTTCTTTTATTTCAAAATATAAATTATATAATTTTTGGACACCATTTTCTAAGTTGTAATAATGAATTATATAAAAAACAAATAATATTGCTGTAATTATAAATAGAATTAAAATGGCTATATTGTTGAAGAAGAGAAAACCAAATAAGAAAAGAATTGTTGCTATAGCTGTTAAAAATGTTACAATCAAATGAACCAATCTTTCATGTTGATAAAATTTAATCCAAATTAAGATATTATCTAGAGCAATATTTTTATTTTCTTTAATGGCTTGCTGTAATTCTTTAATATAATCATCTAGTTTTTTTCTCATAACTTTTCTCCTAGACTATTGTTTTTAAAATCATCTTCCATTAGTAACTCATGGATTTCTTCTTCTTTAGTGTCTAGAAATACTTCTTCAATTCTATTAACACTACATTTTTCAGCTTTGATGATTGCTTCTACTTTGTCAACTGCTGTTTCTACTTCATCATTTATAACAACGTAGTTATATTTTGTGACTTCATTAATCTCTTTGTATGTTTCATGAAATCTTTTTAATATTTTATCGTTTGTTTCTGTACCACGTTTTTTCAAACGTTTTACAAGGTCTTTTAATGATGGAGGTATTATAAAAATAAATATTGCTTCTGGTATTAACTTTTTTATATTTTTTGCTCCTTCAATTTCAATTTCTAGAATAACGTCAATTCCTTGATCAATTTTTTCTTTTATATATTGTTTTGGCGTTCCATAGTAATTATCAGCATAATTTGTATATTCTAAGAAATAGCCCTCTTTTATTTTTTCTTCAAAGTCTTCTTTTGAAAGAAAATAGTAATTTATTCCATCTTTTTCACCTTGTCTTGGACTTCTACTGGTTGCTGATACTGATAACCATCTAGTTTTTGAATCGTTTTCTAATAGTCTCTTAATAATAGTGCTTTTACCACTTCCTGATGGAGCACTAATAACAATGATTTGACCAGTTTTTTTATTTTTAATCATTTTCTTCTCCTTTCATATAAATTATTTTTCCTTGTTCTTTGTTATAGAGATTTGAATCTTTAATGGCATAAACATTTGTTGTTTCTAATTCAAATTCTAACATTGCATCTTTTGATTTTGTTATTTTACTGATCAGAGGTGTTTCTAATTCTTTTTTTATTTCATTTAAATATAATCTTCCGGAGTTATTTAGACCTAATACTCTAATATAGGTTATATTATTAAAGTTTTTAGCTTTCTCTTTGGTAAAATTACATAGTATATGAATTAACATGCGACTAATTTTGTTGTAAGTATAAAACTTACTTTTAACATTTTTAATTAATTCTTCAGTATTATTAGATTTTAGTATCTCTCTTTTTAGTGCTTTTGATAAGCCACTATCAACTGTTTGATAGATGGTTAAATCTTCTGTAGTTATAATCTTATATTTTAGTATTTCAAAATAATCATCAATATAATGTAAATTTGTATAATATTTTAATGTATCATTTGGTACAGAATTACTAATATCTTTACCATCTTTTAGTGCTTCTCTAATAGCTGTGGCACTTGATATTTCGCCAGTTATATTTTTATCATGATAATTATTTATTCTTTTAATTGTTTCAGCTTTAATTTTATAGTTGTTGGAAATAATAACTTTTAAATAACTAACTCCTAATAAATCATTAGGTGTTTTTATTGTTTTTCCTGTTAAGTCGTAGATTGCTTTTGAAATAGCGGTTGGATAATTGTTTCCAAACTTTGAATATATTTTAACAAGTTTGTCAAATTCAGGGTTGTTTATTTGGGTGGTGGCAATTAATTTTAAAGTTTCTAAATCATCGGATTCGCTTCCAAAGATAACTTTTTCAACATGTAATTTTTCTAAAATAGTTATTGACCCATAAGCAAAATAATCAGCTGATTGAGTGGCAAAAGGATAGGGTAATTCAATTACTAAGTCTATTCCATGTTTTAGAGCAATTTCTGTCCTTTTCCATTTATCTAATAACATTACTCCACCACGTTCAGTGAAATTTCCGGCCATTATTAATATTAATTTATGATTAGGATATTTTTCTTTGATTTTATTGATATGATATAAATGACCATTATGAAAAGGATTATATTCAGCGATAATTCCGATTGCTTTCATGTTATCCCTCTTTTCTTTTTTTGTATTTTATCATATTATTGGTGTTTTTACAATTGTTCTAATTATAGTTAGGTTATAATATTATTTAATGTAAAGTTTAAAATATATAGGTGTTAACATATATAAATTACTAGAAAAATATGCTATAATTTTGTTAGATGGAGTGATTGTAATGCGAGCAATTGTGGTGGCTGGTGGAACAGGAGGACATATTTATCCTGCCTTGGCAATAATTAATAAAATTAAAGAACAGGAAAAGAATAGTGAAATTCTATATATTGGAACAAGTGATAGGATGGAGAAGGATATTGTTCCAAAACTAGGTATTAAATTCGTTGGTTTAGAGATGATTGGTTTAAATCGAAAAAATGTATTTGCTAATATTGTTGTTTTGAAAAAATTCCGCTTGGCTATAAAAAAGGCAAGAGAAGAGATAAAAAAATTTAAACCTGATATTGTGATTGGAGCAGGTGGTTATATTACGGCTCCGGTTTTGTATGCAGCGCATTTAGAAAAAGTTCCTACACTTATTCATGAACAGAATTCAATTCCAGGATTATCTAATAAATTTATTGGTAATTTTGCGGATAAAATATGTGTTTCTTTACCAAATAGTTTAGATCTTTTTCCACGAAAGAAAGTTGTTTATACCGGGAATCCTCGTAGTGAAGAAATAATTAGTGTTTCTAAAAGAAAAAAATCTACGTTAGGATTTGATGAAGATAAGAAGCTTGTGGTTGTGGTTATGGGGTCTCTTGGTAGTACTACAATGACTTTAAAAATTAAGGAGTTAATTCCAGGGTTTAAAAATAAAAACTATCAAGTTCTGGTTATAACTGGTAATAAGTATTTTGAAGATTATAAAGATATAGAAAAAACTGATAATGTAAAAATTGTTCCTTTTATGGATGATTTAATTAATTTATTGAAGGATAGCGATTTAATAGTATCAAGAGCAGGTGCGTCAACAATTGCTGAAATTACAGCTATTGGTTTGCCAGCAATTCTTGTGCCTTCTCCATATGTTACAAATAATCATCAATATAAAAATGCTAAAGAGTTGGAAGAAAGAGGAGCTTGTATCATTATTAGTGAAGATGATTTTTCAAAAGATACAATAATAAGTGAAATTGATAAGTTGTTTGATGATAAAGATAGATACGATTCAATGGTTAATAATTGTCGAAAACTTGGAATTACTGATTCAGCTACAAGAATTTATGAAGAAGCTAAAAAGATAATTAGGTGATTTGATGAAAGATATTTTAGAATTTATTAAAATTGAGGATATTGGAAGAATTGAAGAAAATGTTCCATTAAAAAAATATACTACATATAAGTCTGGAGGAAATGCTAGATGTGTAGTGTATCCTACTAATAGTAGAAAATTAGTTAAGTTAATAGGATTATTACGGGAAAATAAAATAATGTTTAAAATACTTGGTAATGGTTCTAATTTGCTTTTTAGTGATCAAGATTATAATGGAGTTTTAATTAGACTTTCAGAATTTAATGATATCAAATTTTTAGCTAGAAATAAAATTCGTGTTGGTGCTGGTGTTTCCTTAATAAAGCTTAGTCTTATGGCTGCAAAAAAGGGGCTTGCAGGGCTTGAATTTGCTTCTGGTATTCCTGGAACTGTTGGTGGAGCAGTATATATGAATGCTGGAGCTTATAAATCTGATATGGGTTATATAGTTCAAAAAGTTAAAGTATTAACTCCTGATCTTAAGATAATTGATTTAGAAAACAAAGAAATGAACTTTCATTATCGTAGCTCTTTTCTACAAAAAAATAAGGGATATATTTGTTTAGAAGTATTATTAAAACTTAATAAAGGAAAAAAGGAAATAATCGAAGAAGTTATTAATGAAAGGCGAAAGAGAAGATTGGAAACGCAACCATTAGAATTTCCGTCAGCTGGTAGTGTTTTTAGAAATCCTGAAGGTAATTTCGCCGGAAAATTAATAGAAGATTCCGGACTTAAGGGTAAAAAGTATGGGGGAGCAATGATTAGCGACAAGCATGCTAATTTTATTGTTAATTATAATAATGCTACTAGTAGTGAAATTAAATATCTTATTGATTTAGCTCATGATACAGTTTTAGAGAAATATGGAATAGATTTGAAAATTGAACAAGAATTTGTAAATTGGGAGTAGATATGGCTAAAAAAATAGTTAAGAAAAGGAAATTAAAAGTATTTAATTTTTTAATAGTTCTTTTAGTTTTTATAGGACTATTTTTTGGCGTGTATTTTATTGTTAATATAAAAACTCAGAATATTATAATTAGTGGTACTAAGTATTTAAATGATGATTATATTATTAATTTAGTTGGTATTAAAAATTATCCAAAGTTTTTTCTTATAAATACTAATAGGTTAGAATCAAAATTAGAAAAATCTAAATATATTGATAATGCAAAAGTTACAAAAAAATATCCATTTGTTTTAAAAGTTGAAATTGGAGAAGCTAAACCTTTATTTTTTGATAATAATATAAATAAATATGTTTTTATTAATGGTGAAGTTGCTGATGATGAAATAAGTCATAATTTTAGTGTGCCAAGGCTATTAAATTATGTGCCTGATAAAAAATATAAAAAGTTTATTGAATCTATGGAAAATGTTAATGATGATGTAATATCTAAAATTAGTGATATTGAGTATCAACCAAATGATTATGATAAAGATAGATTTTTATTATATATGGATGATGGTAATATGGTTTATCTTACTTTGACAAAGTTTAAGGCTATTAATCATTATAATGAGGTTTTGAAGCAACTTGAAGGCCATAAAGGTATTCTTTATTTAGATAGTGGCAATCATTTTAAGATTATGGAGTGAATTAAATGAATAAAAAAATATTGTCTTATATGTTAATATTTATAATTTTTTTAGGGTTTAATTTGCTTATTAGTCCAATGAATTTGGATGAAGTATGGAGTTATGGTTTTACTAAAAATATTTCTTCAGGTCTTATTCCTTATGTTGATTTTAATATGGTAATAACGCCTTTTTATCCTATGATTATGGGATTTTTTATTCATTTTTTTAATGATAGTTTTTTAGTTTTTCATATAATAAATAGTTTAATGATACTAATTTTTATATTTTTTGTTTTTAAGTTATTGAATAAGAAAGCTTATATAGTGTTACCACTACTTATTTTTCCTTTAAATATAACTTTTCCTAATTATAATTTTTTATTGTTACTGTTATTTGTTTTTATTCTTTACTTAGAAAAAATAAAAGCTAATGATTATTTAATAGGTTTAATATTAGCTTTGATATTTTTAACTAAACAGAGTGTTGGATTAGTTTTATTCTTTTCTATATTTTTTTATTTTTCTAGTAAAGATAAGCTTTTTAAAAGAATAGTGGCTTTTATAATACCTAATATTATTTTTATGATATATTTAATTATTTCAAATAGTTATAAAGAATTTTTTGATTTATGTTTTCTTGGTTTATTTGATTTTGGCAAAGGAAATGGAACACCATTTAATATCTTTTTCTTTTTTGTCATAATGATAATACTATTTACTATTTATTTGATAATTAAAAATAGACGAAATATTTATTACTATTATTTATTATTATTTTCTAGTATTTGTTTTCCAATCTTTGATTTATATCATTTTAATATATATTTGGTTGCTTTTTTGATAATTGTTTTTATTAATTTTGATTTTAAAGTAGTTAAGTATAAGACTATTGGTTTATCTTTGTTTTTAGCTTTTTTGATAATATATTTTATTAATAGTGGTTTTAATTATAGAGTATATCCTAATGATTTAGGTGCTTTTAAGTATCGGTTTATTACTCAAGAAAAAGTAAAATCAGCTCACAAAGTTCTTAATTATTATGAGAAATATAATCATAAAGTTATTTTTGTTGGGCCTAATGCATATTATTATAAACTTATTGGTAATTATCCACTTAATAATTTGGATTTGATAAATACTGGTAATTGGGGCTATAATGGTAGTAGTAAGTTGCTAGAGAGTGTTAAGAAGTTGGACTCTGATTATGCTTTTTTTCTTAATAAAAATGAAATAGGAAGAGGTAAACAAACGGATCAGGAGTTAATTCATTATATTATCGATAATGGGAAGATAATTGATAGTTTTGGTAATTACAATATTTATGTATTGGGAGAGTAGTATGGTAACTTTATTTAAGAAAAATTGGTATTATATTTTGATATTTATATTTGTTTTTTCTTTATATTATATTTTTAATTTTCCAAGTGCTTATGGTGATCCGATTGCTATGTATGGCTTTAGTTATGCTATTACAAAGGGGGAAATACCATATCTTGATTTTAATATTATTTCTACGCCATTATATGCTTTTTTAATGGCTATAGGCTTGTTATTCTGGAATAATTTTACAATGTTGTTGATTGAACAAGCATTACTTGTTACCTTGTTTTTTTATATTTTGGAGAGAACATTTGGTAAAAAGTCTTTTATAATTATGTTTTTTATATCCTTATTTTCTGGATATGCTCTTAATGCTACTTATAATTTTTTGGTTCTTTTTTTCTTAATACTTCTCATTTTTCTTGAAAAGAATTATAAAGAAAAAGATATTTTGATTGGTATTGTTATAGGTTTAGCTATTCTTAGTAAGCATACTGTTGGGTGCTTTTTTGCTATTCCAACACTAATTTATTATTTTAAAGATAAAAAGAAGATTGGTAGAAGAGTACTTGGTGCTTTTATTCCTTTAAGTATATTCTTTTTATATTTATTATTAACAAAAAGTTTATGGCCATTTATAGATTTATGTTTTTTAGGATTATTTGATTTTGGTAGTAATAATAATCATTTATTTACAACGCTTTTCTTTGTAAGTGTTGCCTTATTTTTTATTAGTCTATTTATAACTATTAGAAATCGTGATGATATAGCTAACCTTTATTTACTATTTGGTATAGCTTTTGTAATTCCTATATTTGATCCACCACATTTTTCATTGTATATGGTTTGTGTGTTGCTACAATTAGTTCCTTTTATAAAAAAATATGGTGACTATTTAGGAATATTAAGTTTTATTGTTTCTTTTGTAATTTTTTTGTGTGTATTTTTCTTCATGGCTAAGGATTATAATTTTGTATTGAATAAAGGAATAAAACATTTTGAATTTTTTTATAATGTTGATTCAAACTATACTAGAATTATTAATGATTATAATATTATTGATTCATATGCTAATCCTTTAGTTTTAAGTTATTCTAAAATACAATATGATATTTCTAGGGATAAGAAACTTGATTACTTTGGTGTGTTGCTTTATGGTAATTTCGGATATAATGGTGACGAAAAAATGATTAATAAAATTGGAAATATGCATGATAGGTATATTTTAGTTGATAGAAAAGATTATGAGAAAAATGATTCCTATTCTCAATTTGATAAAAATATAGTTAATTATGTTATTGAGAATTGTAATAAAATTGGATCTGAAGGTAGTTTTGATATCTATTATAAAAAGTAATGTTAACTAATATTATTAATATTTTATCTTAATAGTGTTTTTTGGTGGTGAAATATGAAAAAAATATTTAAACTTTTTGTTTTATTTGTTGTATGTCTGGTATGGAATTTAGTTATTAATAGTATTCAGAATGATGAAATATGGAATTATGGTTTTGCTCACAATATTTATCTTGGATTAATTCCATATAGAGATTTTAATATGGTTATACCACCACTTTATCCGTTTTTAATGTCGTTACCATTTCATATATTTGGTAGTAGTATGTTGGTTTTGCACGTTGAAAACGCTATTATTCTAACTTTTTTCTTTTATATTGTATATAAACTAATTGGAGATAAAGTATATATATTGGGATTGATTATTGTTTTCTGTTCAAATTCTATAACATTTCCAAGTTATAATTTGTTTATTGTCTTTTTGGTTGTTTTGTTAATATATCTCGAGAAAATAAATTATAATGATTATATTATAGGATTTATTATAGGATTATGTATTTTGACTAAACATACTATAGGTTTTTTTATTCTTTTACCTAGTATTTATTATATTGTTAAAGATAGAAAAAAAGTTTTTAAGAGAATAATTGGATGTTTTGTTCCATGCATAATATTTTTATTATTTTTAGTTTGTTTTGATGCATTGCCACAGTTCGTTGATTTATGTATACTTGGTTTATTTGACTTTGGTCATGAAAACACAACTGGTTTTAATTTTGGGTATTTTTATTTTCTATTATATTTATTAGTTGGATTTTTGATAGTAAGGAAAAGAAAACATGATATTAGTAATTATTATTATTTTGCTTTTGCTTCGATGATGTTGCCTTTGTTTGATTTTCATCATAATTGCTTAGCATATTTGTTATTGTTTATGCAAATTTTATCAATTATTAATATTGAATATATTTCAAAGTTAAAACCAGCAATATTTATTTTAATTGTTGGTATTGGTATTATTATGTTTGTTAGTAATAACCAAGGATTTAAGATTGATTACCCTAATAGTATTAATCATTTTGAATATCGGTATATTAGGGCTGATTCTATTAAATTTACTAATAATATTGTTAATTATATTAATAAAAATAATGATAAGGAATATATTTTTGTTGCATCTGATGCTTACTATTTTAGAATTGTGTTGGATGATAAAATGTCATATTTAGATTTAATAAATAGTGGTAATTTCGGTTATAATGGTAGTGATAAGATTATTAAAATGATAAATGAGAGAAATGATAAGAATGCTGTCTTTGTCATTTCTCCTGATGATTTAAATGAAAAATGTCAAGCTGATAAAAAGGCTGTTAAATATATTATTGAAAAAGGAACTAAGATTGATACAGTTCAAATTTATGATTTTTATATATTGGAATAGGGGGATAATTTTATGAACTTTATTAGGAAAAATTATAGGATTATTATTTTTGGATTTATATTATTTGTTAGATTGTTTATTTTAAATGTTATTTTTTATGAATATGATGCTACGTGGGAATATGGTTTTTGTCATGCATTTGTGATAGGTGAAACACCATATGTTGATTTTAATATAATTTCTACACCATTGTTTATTTTCTTGTTTTCTTTAGGATTGTTTATAAAAGATTCATTTATAGTATTTTTAATAGAATCATTTATATTGAATATAGTTGTTTTCTACTTTGTTGATAAGATAATTAAAAATAAATCTATTATTTATATTTGTACTTTATGTGGTGCGTTTTTCTATGCTTTAATACCAACTTATAATTATTTGGCATTTTCAATTGTAATTTTGTTGTTATGTATTGAAAAGTTAGAATATTCTGATAAATTGATTGGCTTTTTTTGGGGATTGTTAATTCTTTCAAAGCATACTATTGGTTTGCCAATTGTTTTTATTGTACTTGTTGGTCTATTGATAAAAAAAGTAGAATTGAAGAAAGTTGTTTATAGAATTCTTTATATGTTTATTCCATTATTATTGTTTTTTGCGTATTTAGTTTTATCTAAGAGTTTATTTGCATTTTTTGACTTGAGTATTGCTGGTTTGTTTGAGTTTGCTTCTAAGAATTCAAAAATTTCAATCTATTTCTTAGTTTCATTAATTATTCTTATTTATACTAGTTATATATTGATAAAACAAAAAAATAATATATTAATTTATTATTTACTTGGTTCTTTTATGTTTGTTTTACCATTATTTGATAAATCACATATTTCTTTTTATTTGATGATACTAATATTTGTTTTTCTTTGTAATAATAATTCTAAGCTACCAACATATGGATTTATTTATTTTTGGTTATTCATTTTTATGGCGACAAGTTTTGTATATTATTATAGTATATATGATAAATTGGTATTATCAAAAGCAAATCATTATGAATACTTATTAATGGATAGTGTTTTTGAAAAATCTATTAATGAAGTCCATAAAAAATTATCTAAGTATGAAAAATATTATATGATTGATGGTTTAAATATGTATTATGATATAGTTTATGATCGGGAAATTACTTATTATGATGTTCCACTATATGGTAATTTTGGTTATAATGGCAGTAAGAAGTTTGTTGATATGATTAAAAATGAAAAAGATTGTTATTTTGTTATAACTAATAATGAAAAACGTCTTAATCCAGGTGATCAATTTAATCATGAAGCTTATAATTATATAAAGAACAACTTTTTAAAAGTAGATAGTATAGGGGGCTTTTCTGTTTATTATAAGGAGTGATAATTTTGAAAAAATATGGTAAATTTTTGCTTTTTTTTCTTTTTTTCTTATTTATAATAATTTTTAACTTATTGTTTGTAATTAATAATCTTGATGAAATATGGAATTATGGGTTTAGTTATGCAATTAGATTAGGGGAAATTCCATATAAAGATTTTAATATGGTTATTCCCCCTTTATATAGTTTTATAATGACAATACCATTATTAATTTCGAATAGTTATTTATCATTTATTATATTTCATGCTTTAATAGTGACATTAGAGTTTTATTTATTATATAAAATGTTTGATAAAAAAATATATTTTTTAATTATTATTTCATTAATGTTTTTCCCTTTAATATATCCAACATATAATTTTTTCTTTTTATTTTTGATGATATTAATTATTTATTTTGAAAAGAGCAATATAAAATACAAAGATTATTTAATTGGTTTTTTGGTCGCATGTTGTATTTTAACTAAACATAGTGTGGGAATATTTTTTATAATTCCTAGTATTTTGTTTATCAAAAAAAGTAATATTTCTTTAGTTAAGCGTATTATAGGATTTATAATTCCTAATATAATATTCTTAATTTATTTGTTATTAACTGGAACTTTATATGATTTTTTGGATTTGTGTTTATTCGGAATGTTCGATTTTACTAATAATAGCAATGGTTTTGGATTAGCTGTATTTTTGTTTTTAATATTAGTAATTGTTAGCATAATAATGATTGCTAAAAATAAGAAAGATATTTCTAATTATTATTTGATTTTCTCTTATTTGTTATTTGTTCCATTATTTGATAATTTACATTTGTTTTATGTTATATTTTCTTTTACTATACTTTTTATTAATATAGTTGGTGATATAAGACTAAGGTATGAACTTATTTTTTATACATGTTTAATTGCAATTATATTTACATTTGGTAAAACTATGAATGTTTTGGAGTATCAAAAGAATAATTTAAAACATTTCGAATATAAAAATATTTCAAGGAAAAATGTTATGTATTCTAATGAAATTGCTTCTTTCATAAAAGATAATGCTTCAATTATATATAATGATGATGCTTATTTTTATCGAATTATTTCTAATCAAAAAATTGGATATTTAGATTTGGTTAATCATGGTAATCATGGTTATAATGGTAGTAAAAAAATAATAAAGTTAATAGAAAAAAATAATGATAAGATATTTCTTATAAAAAAAGATTGTTATAAGCGTATTGCTAATAAAGAAACGCAATTAGATAAAGAAGGTTTTGAATATATAATTAAAAATGGTAAAAAGATAGATACATTATTGGATTATGATTTGTATGTTTTGAACTAATAATTTCAAGATAAATCTAGGCAAAATATTTTATTTGTAGTATAATGTTTTTTAAGAATAGGAGGATTATATGCGTGAGATATATACTGGTATTGATTTAGGAACAGATAGTATAAAAATTATTGTATCTGAAAAAGTTAATGATAAGTTTTATGTGTTAGCTTCTACTTGTAGTCCTTCTGAAGGAATAAAAAATGGTTTTATTGAAGATACTAAACTAGCTGCTAGTAGTGTGAAAAGAGCTATTAGAGAGTTAGATGATTTATTGGGTGTTAAAGTTACTAAAGTTATAGCATGTGTACCTCCAGAACTGTGTGATATGAATATTGTTGTTGGGAAAACAGATATTGTTGATTATAATGAAATAACTGGAGTTGATGTTAGTAATGTTTTGATAAATGCTCTTAAAGGAGAAGATTTTACAAATAATGAACTTGTAACAGCAATGCCTATTAGTTTTACTATAGATGATGAAAAGAATATTAAAGATCCTAAAGGAATGAAGGGTAGTGTATTAGAGACTAGAGTTGTTATTAGTACTACCCCTAAAGAACCTTTATATAGAATATTGGAGGTTTTAAAACTAAGTGGTTTGGAAACCGTTGATATTGCTTATACTTCTGTAGGCGATTATTATACAATCAAAAATCGTAAGTATGATGAATTGGTTGGGGCTATTATTAATATAGGTGAATTATCTACTAATGTTGCGGTTTTTAATAAGGGCATTCAAATTAAAAATAGTACATTACCTGTTGGAAGTAAGAATGTCGATAAAGATTTGACTTATGTTTTTAAATCAAAAATAAGTGAGTCTAGAAAAATAAAAGAATGCTTTGCAGTTGCACTTTCTTCTTATGCTGATCAGAATGATTTATGGACTTTTAATGTTGATAATGATAATTCTAAGGAGCTAAACCAAGTTGGTGTTTCAAAAGTCGTGGAGGCTAGAATAAGAGAAATATTAAAACTTGCAAAAAATGAAATAAAAAACTTAACAAATAGAGAAATACGTTATATAATTATAACAGGTGGCTTAAGTGAACTTGCCGGTTTTCAAAACTTAGTTGAACAGGAATTTGGTTTTGTTGCTAAGGTATGCAATATATCGGCTATGGGAATTAGGCACAATAAATTTAGTAGTTGTTATGGCGTTATCAAATATTTTGATGACAAATTATCTCTTCGTGGTAAGCAATATAATATGTTTACTAAAGAAGAAGAAAAGGCTATGAAGAAAACAACTATCGATGATAATAGGTTAAATAAGGTGTTTGAACACTTTCTCGATAATTAAGGAGGAAATGGTATGATCGGCGGATTAGAGATGGATCAATTAGCGAAGATTAAAGTCATCGGTATGGGTGGTGGCGGAGGGAACGCTATTAATAGAATGGTTGAATCTGGCGTAAAAGGTGTTGAATTTATTGCTGCAAATACTGATTTGCAAGTTTTAAATACATCTAAAGCAGATGTTAAAATTCAAATAGGAGCAACACTTACAGATGGACTTGGTGCTGGTGGTAAACCAGAAGTTGGTAAAGAGTCAGCAATAGAATCAAAAAAAGAAATAGAAGATGCCCTTGCTGGTGCAGATATGGTTTTTATTACTGCAGGAATGGGTGGAGGAACTGGTACTGGAGCAGCAGCAATAGTTGCTGAAATAGCTCAAGGGTTAGGTGCTTTGACAGTAGCTATTGTTACTAAACCGTTCTCATTTGAAGGAAAGAAAAGAATGGAAAATGCCATTCAAGGTATTGAAGAGTTAAAAAAACATGTTGATACATTGATTGTAATACCTAATGATAGGTTGAGAGAGATTATCGATAAATCAACTCCAATGCTTGAAGCGTTTAAAGAAGTTGATAATGTACTTCGTCGTGGGGTACAATCAATTTCTGATTTGATAGCTGTTGTTGGTCTTGTTAACTTGGATTTTGCAGATGTTAAGGCTGTTATGCAAAATAGTGGACGTGCGATAATTGGAATTGGTATTGGAATGGGCGAAGATAGGGCACTTGAGGCTGCTAAGCAAGCTGTTTCTTCACCACTTCTTGATACTTCAATTGAAGGAGCAACAGATGCAATTATTAATATTACTGGTGGAGTTAATTTAACTTTGTTTGAAGCGGAACAAGCTGCAGAAGTTGTTAGAAGTGCTGCCGGCAATGATATTAATACTATTTTTGGATCAGTTATTAATGAAAATTTAAGTGATGAGGTAATTGTTACTGTTATTGCTACAGGTTTTGATAAGCAAAAGAAAACTTCTCAACAAGATGTTAACCATAATAATCAACAAAGTAGAAGAAGTCCTTCAAGAGATAGTTATAGTTATCCTACAGAAGTTCTTGGCAATAAAGATGATGATAATTCAGATCCAACAGGTGATATTGAAGTTCCATCATTCTTAAGAGATAGAAATTTTTAAAATAAAAAGCGAACGTATTGTTCGCTTTTTTTAATAATAAATCTTCTTTTCCCATTTTTCTTTGTTTTCTGCAGCTCTTATTATTTGTGCTAGAATATTTAAGGCTATTTGTTCAGTTTTACGATTAATGTCTCTTAAAGGATTGAATTCAACTAGATCAAATGATAAAACTTCTTTAAAATGGTTTACTATATACTCATTTATTTGCATTGCTTCTTCTTCAGATATTCCATCAAACTCTGGAATAGAAACACCTGGAGCAACATCTGGGTCAATAACATCAAGATCATAACTAATGTGGATTCCCTTTGTTTTATACCCGGCTATTTTAAAAGCTTCATCCATAACAGCTTCAATACCTTTTTCTTTTATGTCTTCTGTTGTAAATACAGTAACTCCAGAATAACGGACATTATCTTTTTCTCCTTCATCGATGCTTCTAGCACCAACGATTACGGTTTTTGACGGTTGGATTATTTTGCCATCATGATAGTGACGTAATTCGGCATTTTTATAACCTGTAATAGCGGCTAAAGGAAGACCGTGAATATTGCCGGTTACAGTTGATTCAAATGTGTTGTAGTCAGTATGAGCATCGATCCAAATTATACCAATATCAGTATTCACTTTAGCAGAAGCTAGGGCACTAGGTATTGCTACTGAGTGATCTCCACCTATAAGAATAGGAAAATACTCTTCTTTAATTTTATCAACCATTGCTTTGTAAAGGTTTGAATTGAATTTTTCAATTTCATATTCATTTTTTCTTCTATCAGATAAATTTCTACTTTTGATAATAGATTCATCTTTCTGAAACATCATGCTTTCTCCTTTATAGAAAGCTTTTAAATCATTCATTAATTGTACTGGCCCAAGGTTTGCTCCATCGATATGGACACCTAAGTCTGATCCAGCACCAAATATCATTGTTCTCATTTTATCACCATTATTAATTTTAACGTAAATTAGTCTTTATATCAAGAAAAACGCTTTAATAATCGTAATCTTTACTGTATAATTATCTTGGTGAAGTGTATGAAAAAATTAAATGAATTATATCCTGGTGTTGGTACAGATATATTAATAAAAGGAATTAAAATCAATTCTAAGGAAGTGGTAGCAGGCGATTTGTTTGTCTGTACAATGGGTGTTACTAGGGATCGTCATGATTTTATTGATGAAGCTATAAAAAATGGTGCTAGTGCTATAATAGTCAGTAAAGATATAAAAGATAAGAGTGTTCCTATTATTAAAGTACCAGATACTAATAGAGAATTACCATATTTGTGTCAAAAGTTCTATGATTATCCTGATAATAAAATGAAAATGATTGGGGTTACTGGTACAGATGGGAAAACAAGTGTAACTACAATTATTCAAACACTTATTGGAAGTGATATTTGTGGGTATATAGGAACTAATGGTAGAAGTTGTGCAGGATTTACTGGTGATAATCCCAATACTACTCCTGATGCACAAAACTTGTATTTATATTTGGATGAATTTGTTAAGTATGGATGTAAATATACGGCGATGGAAGCATCAAGTGAGGCTTTTTTCAGAGGACGTTTACAGGCTATGGAGTATGATGTTTCGGCTATTACAAATATAACTAGTGAACATCTTAATATCCATGGTTCTTTTGAAAACTATCTAGATTCAAAATTACAATTATTTAGACAAACAAAGAAAGATGGTTTTTGTATAATTAATAAAGATGATCTTTATTATGAACAAGTTAAGGCAGCTTGTAATGGGAAAGTTTTAACTTATGGAAAAGCTGCTGATAATGATTTGCAAATAGTTAATTACAAGGTTTATCCAAATCATACAGATATTGTTTTTAAATATGGTGATAGAGAATTGAACATCGATAGTCCTTTGATGGGTGACTTTAATGTTTATAATTTAGCGTGTGCTATCTTATGCTCAGTAGCAGCAGGTTTTAATATTGATTTAATATTACCAAGAATAGCTGATATTAAGATAAGTGGTAGATTAGAGCTTTTAAAAACTGATACTCCATATTATGTAATGGTTGATTATGCTCATACACCTAATGGAATTCAAAAGTTATTGAATTTTGTTCATACGTTAGATATAAACAAAAGTATAGTTGTAATAGGCCAAGCTGGTGAGAGGGATAATTTAAAAAGACCTAAAGTTGGTAATGTAGTTGTTGAAAATGCAACATATGCAATTTTTACTTATGAAGATCCAAGAAGTGAAGATCCTATGGCAATTTGTGAAGATATTATTAAAGAATTAAAAGATACGCATACTAATTATGAGATAGTTATTGATAGGAGAGAAGCTATTAATAAAGCAATTAATATGGCTCAAGAAAAGGATATTGTTTTAATACTGGGTAAAGGTAATGAGACATATGAAAAATTAAAAGATGAGACAATTTATTTTAATGATATTGAAGAAGCATATAATGCAGTTGCATCTAGAAAAATAAAAGAGGGAGTTACTAATTAGTGATTAGAAAAGTAGTTAAATTTATAATAATAGTATTATTAATGGCATTTATATTTTCTTTATCAGCAGATACTGGTAGTCAATCGACGAAGAAAAGTGATTCTATTATAGTTAAGTCATGTGAAGTAATATTAGAAAGGAAACTTAGTGAATATGAGAAGGAAAAATATATAAAAAAATTTGTTAAAATAGTTAGGAAAAGTGCACATTTGTTTTTATATTTTTTACTAGGTTTAGCTATTATTAGTTTTATCAAAGAATTTACAATTATTAGTTATAGAAGTATTGCTTTGACTATTTTGATTGTTTTTGTATATGCGATTAGTGATGAAGTCCATCAGATGTTTGTTAATGGGAGAAGTGGAGAAATACTTGATGTTGTAATTGATACTATTGGTGGAATAGCAGCTAGTTTTAGTTATTGGACATTAAATAATTGGAGGAGGAGATTTGATGAATAAAAAGAAGCAACTTGCTAAAAATACAATTATAATATTTTTTGGAAAAGTCTGTACACAATTAATATCGTTTTTCTTATTACCTCTATATACTGCGTATTTGGCAACTAGTGAATATGGACTTGTTGATTTGATTCAGACATATGTTACATTACTTGTTCCAATTATTACTTTAGAACTTGAAATGAGTATTTTTAGATATTTAATTGATGCAAGAGGGGATAATAAAAATACAAAGAAACTTATTAGTAATAATTTCTATGTATTACTTATTAGTTTAAGTTTATTTAGTTTATTATATATAATTTTTTCAGCTTTTGTAACAATTCCATTTAGATGGATAATATTAATTGATATTATTGTTTGCGTTTTATCAGGTAATTTTTTACAGATTGCTAGAGGGTATGGAAAGACATTAGATTACTCTATTAGTTGTATTTTGACGGGGTTAACAACAGTTATTTCTAACATAGTATTAATTTGTTATTTCCATATGGGAGCACTAGGAATGATTGTTTCTATGGCACTAGCTAATTTTATTTGTTCATTATATTTATTTTTAAAACTTAAATTATATAAAGATGTAGATTTTAAATTGGTTGATAGTAAATTATTGAAAGAAATGTATAAATACTCGCTTCCTTTAATACCTAATGGTATAAGTTGGTGGATTGTTAATGTTAGTGATCGAACTATTATAAAAATTGTTTTAGGAGCTTCTTTTAATGGACTATATGCTATTAGTAATAAGTTTCCAACTATTATTTCTAGTTTGACTGGTGTATTTAATCTTAGTTGGAGTGAGAGTGCAGCTTTACATATTAATAGTGATGATAGAGATGAATTCTTTTCAGATATTACAAATACAGTTATTAAGTTATTTACAGCTTTAGGTGTTGGAATGATTGCTTGCTTACCATTTGTTTTTCCGTTATTAATAGATTCGAAATATAATGATGCTTATAATTATATTCCTTTTTTAGTACTGGGAGCAGTATTTAATGTAGCAATATGTTTATATAGTCAAGTATACTTAGCTAAGAAATTATCAAAACAAGTAGCCACAACGGCTATTATTGGGGCGGTTATAAATATTATTATAAATATTGTATTTATTAAACAAATAGGATTATATGCTGCTGCTATATCAACAGCTATAGCTTATTTTGTAATGATGTTATATCGACATATAGATTTGAAAAAGTACATCAATATTAAAATTGAGAATGGTTTAATATTGAAGACTTTGATTATATTTACATTTTCAATTGGACTTTATTACTATAATAATTTATTATTAAATATTGTTAATTTAGTAGTAGTTTGTATTTATGCCTTTTTACTAAATAAAAAATTTATTAATGATAGTTTAAAGGTAGTTATGAAAAAATTAAAATTAAAATAAAAACAGATATTTAGACATATAATTACATGGGTGATTATATGTTTTTAATTTATTTATTAAAAAGTTTATTTTGTTTTACTGGTAGTTATTCTAATGATGTTTTTTTAGAACCTTTATCTCCGGAAGAGGAAGATGAGTGTATTAAAAAGAAGCTTAATGGTGACTTAGAGAGTAGGAATAAATTAATTGAACATAATTTAAGATTAGTAGCTCATATTGTTAAAAAATATGATTCTAAACAAACTGATGTAGATGATTTAATTAGTATTGGTACAATTGGATTAATAAAAGGCGTAGATACTTTTTCTCCTGATAAAGGTGTTAAAATTACTACCTATTGTGCTAGGTGTATTGAGAATGAAATATTAATGTATTTTAGAAAGAATAATAAGTATAGTAAAGATATTTCTATCAATGAAACAGTAGGTTATGATAAAGATGGTAATGAGATTGCTATTATGGATATTTTAAAGACTGAAGAAGTTGATTTTTGTGATGATATTGAATTGAAAGATAATATTAAATTATTATATGAGTATATGGATGTATTAACTCCTCGGGAGAAGAAAATAATAATAAATAGGTATGGTTTAGAAAATGTAGATGAGGAAACACAAAAAACAATTTCTAAAAAAATGGGTATTTCTAGAAGCTATGTTTCACGTATAGAGAAAAGGGCACTTACAAAACTTTTAAGGGAATTTATTAAAAACAATCGGATTTGATACTCTTTACAAAAACCATACTTTTTATTATAATTTAAGGTGAGAGAGTTGGTCTTTGTATGAGTAAAATTGAGTTAAAAAGAAAAATAAAAAGATTGTTTGAGACGAAGCATTTTATAAACAAAAAATTCTTAGTATGGTTTTCTTTGGTTGCTACTATTATGTTAGTAGTTATCATTATTAATTTTTTATTATTACCGCAAATTAATCTTAAAGGTGATAAGGTTGTTGTCTTAAATTATAAAGATAAGTATAAAGAGAAAGGCTATAATGCTAGTTTTCTTGGTGATGATATTAGTTCTGATGTGTCTGTCTCTGGTAAAGTTAATTCTAATAAGTTAGGGGAATATGATATAACATATAAAGTTAAGACAGGTATTTTTACTAGAAAAGTAAAGAGGAAAGTTTTAGTTAAGGATTTGACAAAACCAAAATTAGATATTGATAATAGTGATATTTATTTATGTCCTGGTGATGAAGTGGTTCCAGAAAAAGTAAAAGCAACTGATAATTATGATGGTGATATTAGTAAAAGAATTAAAACTATTATTGATAGTGATAGTATTATTTATAAAGTAAAAGATAGTTCTGGAAATATGAAGGAAGTTGAAAAGAAGATTTTCTTTAAAGATATTGAACAGCCTAAAATTGTTCTAGAGGGTGCCGATTATGTTTATGTTTATCGTGGTGATACATATAGTGATTCAGGTGCAACTGCAACAGATAATTGCGATGAAAATGTAAGTGTTGAAGCAAGCGGTAATGTTGATATGAATACTGCTGGTGAATACAAAATAACTTATAAAGCAGTAGATGCCGCTGGAAATGAAGCTAGTATTACGAGAACTGTTATGGTTAGTGAAAGAGGGGCAAATGGGACTATTTATTTAACTTTTGATGATGGCCCTAATAGTGGTACAACTGATGTCATTCTTGATATTTTAAAAGAAGAAGGAGTGAAGGCTACTTTCTTTGTAACGAATAAAGGTCCTGATGAATTAATAAAAAGGGAATACGATGAAGGACATACTGTTGCACTTCATACCGCTAGTCATGATTATGCGATTGTTTATGCTTCTGCTGATTCATATTTTTCAGATTTGTATAGTGTTCAAGATAGAGTTAAAAGAATTACTGGTTATGAAAGTAAAATAATACGTTTTCCAGGAGGAAGTAGTAATACTATTAGTAGACGTTATTCAGCTGGGATTATGAGTTATTTAACAGGTGAAGTACTTAATAGAGGATTTAAATATTATGATTGGAATGTATCCAGCGGTGATGCTGCTGGTGGAAGCCCAAGTAGTTCAGATATTTATAATAATGTTGTATCTAGTTTGCGTAAAGATCGTGTTAATATGGTATTAATGCATGATATTAAGACATATACGAGAGATGCACTTAGAGATATAATTCATTATGGAAAAAATAATGGTTATACTTTTGAAAAGATAACGATGGGAACAGAGATGATTAGGCAAAGAGTTAATAACTAGGAGGAATTATGACGGAAGAAGAATTAGTAGCAAAAGATTTAGATTTTAATACTAGTTTGTTTTTAAGTAGAGCTAATAATTTCATTAAGATGATGTTTATATTTATTTCATCTGGTGAAGTTGAAAAGATAAAACATTTTGTTAGTGAAGAAGTTTTTAAAAAGATAGATGATAAAGTATCTTTAGCAAAAGAAAATGGAGAAAAAGTTAATTATGATGAAATTAATGTTAGTTGTGAAATAAAGGATATCGTAGATAATTCTACTAATGTTGAAATCATTGTGAATGCTACTACTAAATACTTGAAATATTATACGGCAATTGATGATGGACATTTTTTAAGAGGAAATACTAATGAACGTGTAAAAGTGATTCATATTGTAACTTTTCAAAAGAAAAATGGTGAAGTTAGTCATACTTATAATTGTTTGGGTTGTGGAGCACCTATTAATATTTATGAAAATTCGAATTGCCCTAATTGTGGTAGAGCATTTGATTTTGCAGATTTTGATTTTATTATTAAGAGTTTTGATTAAGGGGTAAATATGAAAAAAATAAAATATATACTTTTGGTTTTTTTTCTTGTTTTGTCGTTAGGTTCTTTTTTTATTGTAAATGCTGATTCTGGTTGGGATAGTGATTATAGTTCAGGTTCTAGTTGGGGTAGTAGCTCTAGTTGGGGCGGAAGTTCTTCTTCGGACTGGGATTTTAGTAGCGGTAGTAGTTATAGTGGTAGTCATGGTACAAGTGATGCGAAAATTGATGGTATTACTACGTTGATACTTTTGCTTGTTCTTTTATTAATACCAGTTTTTTCAATAATTAGAATGCTTTTATTATCAATTCCTATGCCAGCTGGTAATATCAAGATTAAGGAAGCAATTACTACGTTAGAAGATAGTCCATTTACGCATGATTATGATGAGGTCGTAAAAAAATATTTTCCTGAATATACGGAAAAAAGTTTGTTGGAACATTTATTTAAAATGTTTATTGAGATTCAAGTTGCTTGGATAAATTTTGATTATGATGCATTAAAGGGTCTTTGTACTGATCAATTATTTCAATCATATAAAATGGATTTAGAGGAGCTTAGATCAAAACATCGACAAAATATAATGTCTAATTTTTCTTTGGCTGCAGCCAATATAATGGAAATTATTGAAGAAAACAATACAATAATAATTAAACTATTTATGCATACAATTTTTAATGATTATGTTATTGATACTGATACTAATGAAGTGGTTAGGGGAAAAGTAAATAATTCAGTACATAATCAATATAATTTAGAATTTGTTGTTACTAATAGATTTTTGGAAAAATGCCCTAATTGTGGTAATAATCTTAATGGTAAAAGTGTTTGTGAGTATTGTCATACTCATATTAATGACAACTATTCAAAGTTTGTTTTAAGCAAAAAAGATAAAATATAATTTAAATATACTAGGAGTGATTTCATGGGTCTTTTTATACCCGATTCTTATCAAAAAGATATATATAGTATTGATTATGATAAGCTTAAAAATAAAGGTATTAAGTGTTTAATATTTGATCTTGATAATACACTAGGTTTGATATCCAATATGGAGTGTCCTAGAGAAACCATAATATTAATAGAAAAATTAAAGAAGGATTTTCATATTTGTATATGTTCTAATAATACCAAAAAAAGATTACAACCATATTTAGATAATCTTAATATTGAAGGAGTATCCTGGAGTATAAAACCATTAAGTATTGGTTTAAAGAAAATTAAAAAGCAAACAAATTTCAAAAAAAATGAAATGTGTATAATTGGTGATCAAATACTTACTGATATTTTGGCTGGCAAAAATTATGGAATAAAAACAATTTTGACTGATCCTTTAGGTGAAAAAGACCTTAAAATTACTAGTTTTAATAGATTTATTGAGAAAATAATAGTAAAATATTATGCAAAAAGAGGCCTATTTGAAAGAGGTAGATATTATGAATGAAAAGCGATGTTTGGGATGTGGAGTGTTATTGCAAGATGAAAATGTTTTGCAAGAGGGTTATACTACAAGTTTGGAAAATGATATATGTCAAAGATGCTTTAGAATGAAGAATTATGGAGAATATCAAGTTGTTACTAAATCGAATGAAGAATATATAAAAATTCTTGAGGATGTTGGTAAAACTAAAGACTTGGTTTTATATGTTACAGATTTACTTAACTTAGAAAAAAATATTGAAGATATTCGAAAAATAATTCCTAATAAAATGATATTGGTTTTAAATAAAAAAGATGTTTTGCCAAAATCTGTAAAAGAAAATAAATTAATTGAATATTTAGAGTCACAGGGTGTTCACTTTGAAGAGGTAATAGTTATTTCAGCGAATAAGAACTATAATATCGATTATTTATTAAAAAGAATTAAGTTTTATCAAACTAGTAAGAATGTTTATGTTGTGGGACATACAAATGCTGGTAAAAGTAGTTTAATTAATAAACTTATTAAAAATTATTCGACAAATACTCAGGAACTAACTATGAGTCCACTCCCTTCAACAACATTAAATACAGTGACTATTGAAATAAATGAACATTTAACTCTTATAGATACACCTGGACTTGTAGATGTTGGATCAATTTTAAATCATGTTGATGAAAACGTTGTAAAAAAGATATCTGCTCGCAAGGAAATAAAGCCTAGAACTTATCAATTGCGCAAAAATCAATCTATTATAATAGAAGATTTAATTAGAATTGATTATGTTGAAGGAGAAAAGAACAGTTTTACATTATTTATATCTAATGATTTAAAGGTAAGGCGTTTACTTAACTTATTTAACAATCAAGAATTGAAAGATAAAAATAAAATTACATATAATATGAAATATGATGAAGATTTAGTTATAAATGGTTTAGGATTTATTAAGATTGTTAATAAAGGTGTAATTGATTTATATATTGATAAAGATGTGGAAAGTTTCACACGAAAAAGTTTAATTTAATTTGTTGTAAATAAATGTAAATATCAAAGAAAATATCATTTTTGATATTTACTTTTTTTTTGCATTTTTGTAATATATAGGTAAGTAGTGGTTGATTGTGGTGAAAAGTGGGGGATGAATATGTTTATAGGAGAATATCATCATACGATAGATGATAAAGGTAGAATTATAATTCCTGCTAAGTTTCGCGAAGATCTTGGCGATAGTTTTATTATTACCAGAGGAATTGAAAATTGTCTTTTCGTCTATTCTAATGCTAATTGGGATGAAATCTGTAATAAATTAAATTCACTACCTTTTACTAAAAAAGATGCGAGAGTTTTTAATCGTTTCTTTATGTCAGGTGCTACAAATGTAGAATTGGATAAACAAGGAAGAGTAAATGTTATGTCACCATTAATTAATTATGCAGGTTTGAAGAAAGATTGCGTAATCGTTGGTACTGGTGACAGATTAGAAATATGGGCTCAAGAGGCTTGGGATGATTTCTTCAATTCTACGAAAGACAGTATGTCAGACATAGCCGAAAATTTATTTAATGAAAGTGTGAATTTATGACGGAAAAACATATAAGCGTTCTACTAGAAGAATCTATTTCCTCCCTAAATTTAAATGTAAATAGTATTGTAGTAGATGCAACACTTGGCTATGGAGGACACAGTAGTAACATCTTGGATAGAATAAACGAGGGGTATTTATTCGCCTTTGACCAAGATAGTGAAGCAATTCGGCATAGTACCGATCGCTTAAAAAAGATCGGTACTAACTTCACTATCATTAAAAGTAATTTTGTTAATATGAAAAGTGAACTTCAAAATCTTGGCGTTTTTGAAGTTGATGCTGTCTTATTTGATTTAGGCGTATCTTCGCCTCAACTTGATGATGTTGAAAGAGGATTTTCTTATCATCAGGATGCAAGACTTGATATGAGAATGGATCAAGAACAAAAATTATCAGCTTATGAAGTTGTTAATGATTATTCTAAAGAAGAGTTAGCAAAAATCTTTCATAAGTATGGTGAGGCAAAATTTGCAAATAATATTGCTAAAAAAATTGTTGAATATCGAAGTGAGAAACCAATTGAGACAACACTTGAATTAGTTGAAATAATTAAAACTGCTGTTCCAATGAAATTTAGAATAGATAAACATCCAGCTCGACAAATTTTTCAAGCAATTAGAATTGAAGTAAATCATGAATTAGATGTTATAGAGCCTGCACTTTTACAAGCGATGGATATTTTAAAAGTTGGAGGACGAATTGCTGTTATTACTTTTCATTCTTTGGAAGATAGATTGGTAAAGAATATTTTTAGGGAAAAGACAGCGATTGATGAACGGCTAAAGGGAATGCCAAATATCCCTGAAGAGTATTTGCCAAATTTTAAGTTAGTTGTAAATAAAGCAATTGTGCCAAGTTCTGTGGAATTAGAGAATAATCCTCGGGCCAGGAGTGCAAAGCTTAGAGTTATAGAAAGAATAAAATAGGAGGTCTTTATGAAAAAGGTGAAAAAGCGTGTTAAGATTTCTAAATTTGAAAAACTTTTGTATACCGTTGCAGTACTATTATTAGTTGTTTCACCGGTTTCAATAGTTTTTTCGAAAGCTACATTAGCAGAAATTAATTTTGAAGTAGAAAAGCAGAAAAAAGAAATAGAAAAACAGAAAAAGACTAATGAATCTCTTGCTATGACAATTGATGAATTAGCATCACTTACGAAGATACAGCAAGTTGCAGAACAACAAGGTTTGAGTTATAATAATAGTAATATAAAATCTGTTGTAGAAGATAGCTAATTACTAGGATGTGATATTTTGAAAAAACGAAAGAAGAGAAAAAATAATATTAAATATTCTAAAGTATTTATAGTGTGTTCTCTTCTTTTATTTTGCCTAATGATAGGAAGAGTAGTTCAATTAGGAATGTCTAGAAAAATAGATGGAATTGATCTTGGTACTTTAGCAAGTCAAAGAACGACAAAGACAGATGTAATTTCGGCTAATAGGGGGGCTATTTACTCGGCTGATGGTGATTTGTTAGCTCAAAATGTTGCTTCCTATAAATTAATTGCTTTTTTAGATCCGAAGAGAACGACAAATGAAAAAAAACCTCAGCATGTTGTAAATAAAGAAGAAACAGCAGAAAAATTAGCACCTATTTTAGGAATGGAAAAAGATGCTATTTTAAAATATTTAAATAAAGAAAATGTTTATCAAACTGAATTTGGAACAAAAGGTAAAGGACTAAATGAAATTACTAAAAAACAAATAGAAGATCTTAATTTACCGGGTCTTGGATTTATTGAAAGTTTTAAAAGATATTATCCAAAAGGTAATTTTGCTTCATATACTATTGGCTATACTACTGGTAATGATGAAGAGTCAATTGTTGGTGAGATGGGAATAGAAAAGCAATATAATGATATTTTAAAGGGAGAAGATGGTTATACTACTTATCAAAAAGACTTAAAAGGATATAGAATTGCTAATACACCAGTTATTACTAAAGATGCAGTTCAAGGTAAAGATATTTATTTAACACTTAATTCTAGTATTCAATTTTTTGTTGAACAAGCAATTACTGATGCTGATTATAGTTATGATTGGGAATGGTTTCATATTACTATTATGGATGCTAAGACAGGAGCAATTCTTGCTACAGCAACTCATCCTTCTTTTGATCCGAATGTTAGAGATATTACAAATTATTTAGATTTAATGGTTTCTTCTCCTTATGAACCAGGTAGTACAATGAAAACTTTTACTTATATGGCTGCTATGGAAAATGGAGTTTATAATGGAAATGAAACATATAAGTCAGGTGTCTATACTACTGCTGATGGTACAGAAATTGGTGATTGGAATAGAAATGGTTGGGGTGTAATTTCTTTTGATAAGGGATATGCGATGAGTAGTAATGTTGGGGTTATTAATATGATCAATAGACATATGTCTAGTATTATGTTAAGACAGTATTTTAGAAGGCTGGGCTTTGGTAGAAGAACAGGTATTGAACTTCCAAGTGAAAATAAGGGTAATTTGGAATTTAAATATGAAACAGAAATATATAATGCTGGATTTGGTCAAGGTATAACTACAACACCTATTCAAAATGTGAAAGCTATGACGCCTCTTACTAATGATGGAATGTTATTAGAACCTTATTTAGTATCTAAAATAGTAGATTCTTCTACTGGAGAAATTGTTCTGGAAAAAGGAAGAGAAGAGATAGAGAGAGTTGCCTCAACTAATACAGTAGTTAAAATGTTTCAATTAATGGATGATTGTGTTAATGGTGTAGGTAATACTGGTAGTGGTTATAGAATTGATAGTGGAGAATTAATTGGAAAGACAGGTACAGCGCAAATTGCTAATGAACGAGGTGGGGGATATCTATCAGGTAAAGAGGATATTATTTCATCTTTTTCAGGGATTTATCCTAAGAGTAATCCTCAAATTATAATATATGCTTCAGTAAAGAGACCAAGTGGTGGTAGTCAGAAGCCTGTTAGCAATGCTGTTAAAGATATAGTTAATAATGTTTCAAAGTATTATGGTAATACTGATAGCAATAGTTCTACTGTAGAAGTTAAGGAATATAAAATGCCTAATTTAATTAATAAAAAAGTTGATGCTGCAAGAGTATTACTTGATAGTATGGGTATCAGATATGTGTTTATTGGAAATGGTAATAAAGTAATTAATCAAATTCAAAAAGTTAATGATACAATAACAACAAATGAGGTTGTGTATTTAGTAACAAATGATACTAATATTTTGGTTCCTAATGTTAATGGAATATCTGGAAAAATTGCTAAAGATATTTTACAAAAAATAGGACTTAAGGTGACCATGGAAGGAACAGGCTATGTTTATGAACAGTCAATTGCTGAAGGAACAGCAATTGGTGATGGTATGGAAATACATTTAAAATTAGCACCAAAATTTAGTGTTGAACAATAAAAAGAAGGTGATTTTTATGAAAAAAAGAATTAATATTAGAAATTGTATTATAATTATTCTTTGTTTTACTCTTGTTTGTTTAGGTATTGGATTTAGTGTTGTAGCAGTACAGCTCCAAAAAGAGAAAAATAAAAGTTGTAATTATGAAGTTATTTTCTCAGAGGTTATGAAGTCATCTTCTGTAAAGGGGTCAGAAGTCGAGCCTACAAGTTCTTTTAAAATAGATGAATCAGGTCAACTATTGGATATGAATTTTACATTAAATGCTCCTAGAGATGAAATAACTTATATTGCTGTTATTAAAAATGAAGGAACAGTTCCAATTGAAATGGTTACTTTAATGACTAGTCCTGACTATACTGATAATTATTTTAAAAAACTTATTTCTCCAGTTTCAATAAAACTTGATGATGTTAGTGGTAAAGTTATTGAACCTGATGGCAAGTTAGAAGTAAAAATAGTTGTTTATTATAATCCATCTACTGGTGTTATTTCTAAAAAGACATTTAATTACAAGTTGGGAATAATTTCTAAAATAAAAGTATAAGAATACCTTATGCTTTTTTATTGACTTTGAATGATGAATTGTTATAAGATGTATTTGATAGATAGTTGGTGATTTTATGAATAAAAAAGATAATAAAAATGTTAAAAAAAGTGATTTAAAAAATAAAAAGAAAACTGTAAGAAAAACTAGTGTAAATAAAGCATCTAAAAAGGCGACTAAAAAAGCAGTACAAGAGGAGAAAAAAGCAAAAAGTAGTATTAAAGAATTTTTGTCATCAATTGTATTTTTAAAAATGGTTTTTGCTTTTTTAGTTGTTTTAGTTATCATTTTGGCATTTATGGTATATCATAAAAATCGTAATCAAACTGAAGAAATACAAGCTAATATGGTGGTACCAATAAGAGATTTTAATGCTAATTATTCTTTTGGCATTGATCTTAAATCGTTAGTTGGTAAAAAATATCTATTTAAAGTTACAAATTATCGTAATGGTGAAGTTAATTCAGAAGATGTTTATTATCGTTTAACGATTACCAATAATACAAGTTCAGTCGTTTCTGTAACAAAGGATGATAATAAGAAAGTGATAGATGCTAAAACAATGACTGAGTCTGATCCAATAAAATTAGTTAAAGATGAAGAAATTACTGATTATTATTATGTTGAAGTAGAAGAAGCTAATGATGTTCAAGATGGTGAAAAAATACAGATTTCTATTGTCAGTGAAAAGACTTCAGATGATTCAGAAGAGTAGTTTTAATTGACAAAAACTTCATTTTGTGTTACACTTCAACGCGTAAACAATTGTAATAAATATGTTTTGTAATATTGACATGTGTAATTAAAAAAGTTAGAATCATATTGTAGAGGAGTGGTTATTTATGGATTACACAAAGCTTGAAAAAATAATGGAATTAGTAAATAATTCAAATGTTGATAGCCAATGGTATACTGATTTAGAAATAAGTAAAGGTGCTAATGGTAATTATTCAACCAGACAATTTCGTTCAAATAATTATGTTAGAAACGATGTTATGAGTGAAGAAGAAATTATTGATGTTATTCTAGAAAATTTGGTTAGAGAATATCGTATATTGCTTGTTCGTGGTGGTGGCTATGATTCCATTTCGAAGGAAGATAAAGAAAAGTGTTTAGCTTATTTAGAACTATTCAATGATATATATAAAGTTGCATATGGTAAGGAACCTGATAAAAACGTATATGGTAGTTTTAATATGGAATTGCCTAAGAATGAGAAAAAGGTTTCTTCAAAAATATATAATAGGACCTTAGAAAGCTATGAAAGTAAGTTTGCTGAACTTTCTGCTGAGAGGGAAAAAGCAGAGAAAGAACATGGAGCTAATTCAACAGAAGTAAAAGAAATAGATAAAAAAATAGCAGATTTAGTAGCAAAAATATCTGATATTTATAGAGAAAAAAATGAAGTCTTAAAATCTGAAGTAGAAGGTCTTAGTGTAGAAGAATTAAAGAAAAAAGGTATGTTTGGTTCAGAAAAAGGTAAATATAAATATATTCAGTTGGATGGTTCACCTGAGAATAGGCCGGTATGGACTGATGCATCTGCAATGGTAGAAGGTGCTATAACTGGCGATGCTTTGAAGAATATGTCTCTTCCAGAAGAAAATCCAATTCCGGTACCAAATCCAGAGCCAAATCCGAAACCAAGTCCAGAACCAACTCCAGAACCAATTCCGGTACCAACTCCGGAACCAAGTCCAGAACCAACTCCAGAGCCAAGTCCAGAGCCAAGTCCAGAACCAAATCCAGAACCAAATCGAGAACCAAATCCAGAACCAAATCGAGAACCAAATCCAGAACCAAGTCCAGAACCAAATCCAGAACCAAGTCCAGAGCCAAGTCCAGAGCCAACTCCAGAGCCAACTCCGGAACCAAGTCCAGATCCTGGTGAACCAGATGATGTATTGGGTGATGTAGTTGTAAAGAAAACACCATGGCAATGGGTAAAAGATCATAAAAAACAGATTTTAATTGTTTTGGGATTAGCTGCCATGGCTGTAAGCTTATACTTGGTTGTTACTCATTTACTACCTGCTTTAGTAGCTGCTAATAATGCACAAATTGTTTCAAATAGTTTGGCTGTTATGAGTAAGAATGCTGCTCAATGGCATTCAGCAGCTCCGGCAATGAAAGTTGCATTACATAAGTCTAGTGAGGCTTTAGCAGCAAATGTTTCATCACTTACTGGTATGACATCTACTTTTGCTGATGCAACAGGAGTTTGGACAATTGGTGGACAGTCATTAGGTGCAGCAACAACAGCTGCAGCTGAAGCGGCAACAACGGCTGCGAGTGCAGTAAAAGGAATGCAAGCGGCAGCACTTATAACTGGTATTGGTGGAATGGGTGCAGTTGGTGCAGGGTTGCTTACAAAAAATTCTGAGAAATATAAGCAACTAGTTGCTGAAATAGCAAAATTGAACCAAGTTGTTAATAATTTAAGTGATAGTGATTTCAAAGCAGCTGCAATGAAGATATTGGCAGAAATTGAATCACCAGAGCTTTCAAATTCTGAAAAAAAGGCTCTACAGTATAAATTGAATAGAGTCGTTAAAAAGAAAAAGAAGGATCATGTCAAAAATTATAATCCTTTAGCTGATATGGTTAATGATCCTCAAGCAACAGAAGAAGATGAAATGTCAGCCGGTAAAGGAAGATAGAAGGAGGATTGGCAGTGAAAGTTGATACAGTTATAACATTGGCAAGTGGTAAAGAATATTTACTACTATTAGAAGAAAGTTATAAAAATGATAGTTATTTCTTGTCTGTATTGTTAGATGACAAGAAAGAACCGACAGATAAATATGTAGTTTTAAAAGTAATAGAAAAAGATGGTGAAACTAGAGTTTTAGAAGAGAAAAATCTAATCATTTTACAGCAATTATTTAATGACTATAGTGCTCAATATGAAGGAATGTTTCCAGAAGATAAATAGTATTATAATCGGTGCTTTGCACCGGTTTTTTGTTTGATTGACTTTTTTATTATGAAATGATAAACTTAATTAGGATAATGGGATACTTGGAGGTCGTAAGGATGAAAGTTATAAATAGTACTCAAAAGATTAAAATTGAAAAAGATGGTGTTATAAAAGAATATGATGTTTTGTTTACTTTTGATTCACCAATTAAAGATGTTCTTTACATTGGATATACTGATAATACTATTGGTAAGAATGAGCGAAAAAATGTCTTTGTATCATCTTATAATAAAAATACGAAGGATAATAATTTTGAACCAATTACTAATATAGATGAACTTTCTTTTATTAATAAGACTTTACAGAATATGGATTTAGAAGTACGAGGAGGCAATTTATGAGTAAATTAGAGACTGTTAACTATACTGAAAGATTGAATAAACTTCGTGAATTATTAGGAAAAGTTCAACGACAACAAGCTGAGGCAGATTTTATTGATTATATTACTCATGAATTGGCTGACTTAGAAGAAAAAATACATAGTCTTTCTCTTGATAGTTCAACAACTTCTAGTGATGGTTTCTCAAAAAAAGAAAAAGATATGCAAGCTCAATTAGATGCTACAGTGAGATTATATGAAGAGTTATATGATAGAACAAGGAAACTCTTATACGAAAAACAATCTAGACTTGATAATGAGAGATTGCTTAGTGCTGAAGAATTAGATCAAATACGAACTGAATATGCTGAAAAGTTGTTGGGTGAAAATAATAAATCTATATTTTTAAGACATATGATTGAATTAGAACGTCAAGTTTTAGCTAAATATAAAGAAGCCTCAGTAAAAGCCGTTAAGCAAAGCGAAAAATTAGATGTTGAAGATATAGAAATAATTCATTTTTCTAATCCTATAGTTGCGACTGATAAGTTTAGAAAAATTAAGGTTGGGGAAGATGATATTGCTAATATGAGGCAATCTGTTCATGTGATGCCTGAGAAAATTGTTGCTGTAAGACCGGCTGTAGATTATATACCGCAAGCTGCTCCTGAAGATATGGTAGATAATGAAGAAAATATTTCGGCGCATTCTAGGCCAACAGAAATATGTTGCTTTAGAGAATTTTATGATGAGTTAAGGCATGGAGATGATTTATACAACATTGTTCACGCAACATATGGAACATATATTAATGTTGATGCTTTGATAAGTACTATTGAACAACCTATATCTATAACTGCAGAAGATAGTTATAGTGCTGTTGATAGAATGTTGGATTCTTATCAAGAATCTGCAGATTTGTTAAAAGATATTGAAGAAAGAACATGGAGTAAGTAGAATGAAGTTTTATTGGTACCCTAAATGTTCTACTTGTCAGAGAGCAAAGAAGTTTTTAGAATCAAGAAATATAAATTATGAAGAAAGACATATATTAATTGAAACTCCAGATATTAATGAACTTCATAAATATATAAAGAAAAGTAATAAAGATATAAATAAATTTTTTAATACTAGTGGTTTAAAATATCGTGAACTTAATTTGAAAGAAAAACTAAAATCATTAAGTTATGATGAAAAACTTAGCTTACTTACTGGTGATGGTATGCTTATTAAAAGACCATTATTAATTTTAGATAATATAGTTTTAATTGGATTTAACGAAAAAGAATGGAGTGAATTTATATGAAAATAGTTAAATGTCAAAATGGAAATATAATGATGCTATTAAAAGAGGTTGAAGATGTTACTGATAAGGTTTTAAAATCTAACGATGTGGATGCTTCCTTTGAAAAACACGTTCCACAATATAATATATTAGGAGATAAAGTTGAAGTGTTTGTTAATCATGTCATGGAAGAAGATCATTATATTGAATGGATTTTAGTTGACTATGGCAATGAACAAATTATAAAACATTTTCTTCCTCATGAAGAACCTAAACTAGTAGTTGATTTTAAAGATGGTATGGTGGCTTATAGTTACTGTAATAAACATAGTCTTTGGATGAATGGAGAAATAAAATAAATGAACAAGAAAAAGTTGTGGGGTGCATTATTATCAGGACTTAGTGTTATCATCTATTACAGTTTTATTCTAATACTTGTTTTTTCTGATGGTTTTATTTTTGATAATAGTATGCCTAAGCCACTTGTCAGTATTTTATTAATTATAATTGGAATTCCTCTTTTAGGCGTTACTATAGCACTTATTTCTCGTATTAGAGAACTTAAAGGTGGCGAAGAAGAGGAAGCAAAGAAATATTAGGAGGATTTATGATAATAGTTACTACAGACAAATTAGAAGGAAAAGAAATTAAGGAATCTTTAGGAGTAGTAAAAGGAGAAATTGTTCAGGCTAAAAACTTTGGTCGTGATTTTATGGCAGGAATGAAGACTTTAGTTGGTGGTGAAATTAAAGGATATACAGAAATGATTCGTGAAGCACGACAGATTGCGACTAAGAGAATGGTTGATGAAGCAGAAGCTTTGGGGGCTGATGCTATTGTTTGTGTTCGCTATGGCTCATCTGCTGTTATGCAAGGTGCTGCAGAGATTATTGTTTATGGAACAGCTGTTAAATTAAAATAGGATATTTCCTATTTTTTTGTTTTTCTCTTTACTTTTTTCTGAAAGTATGTTATGTTCATCTAGACGTTTTTGCAATTTAGCTGGATATCTTTATGCCCCGCATAAGTGATATGTGGCTTTTTTGCGTTGGAAGGAGTGTGAAATAAAAAATGTCATTCATCGAAGTTAAACAGATATCGAAAACTTTCCGAGTTGCTAAGAAAAAAAGTGGACTCTGGGAATCCATTAAATCTTTTTTTAAGAGAGATTATATGGATGTGAAAGCTGTAGAAGATATTTCTTTCTCGATTGAAAAGGGTGAGATAGTTGGTTATATTGGACCCAATGGTGCTGGTAAAAGTACAACTATTAAAATCCTTAGTGGTATTTTAATTCCTGATTCTGGCAAATGCCAAATTAATGGAATGATGCCATGGAAGAATCGAAGCAAGTATGTCAAAAATATTGGTGTTGTTTTTGGACAGAGAAGTCAATTATGGTGGGATATTCCTGCTGAAGATACATTTGACTTATTAAAAGATATTTATGATATACCAGAAGATGAATATCAGGCTACGAAGGAAGATTTAATTAAAAGACTTAATCTTCAAGATATCATAAACATTCCGGTTAGACAATTAAGTCTAGGACAGAGAATGCGCTGTGAAATAGCAGCTAGTTTACTACATAACCCCGAAATATTATTTCTTGATGAGCCTACTATTGGGTTAGATGCAGTTTCTAAACAACTAGTTCGCGATTTTGTTAAAAAGCTTAATAAAGATAAGCAAACTACAGTGATTTTAACAAGTCATGATATGTCAGATATTACTACACTCGCAAAAAGAATTATTCTAATTGGTAAAGGAAAAGTTTTATATGATGGAAGTTTGAAAAAGTTACAGAGTAAATATGAAACTGAAAAATATGTTTTTATTAAAACTAGTGATAAATTAGCAATTAGAAATAAAGGAATAATTAAGAAAACTAAAAATAAGGATGGATATGATCTAATAATTGATACTAGAATTACTAGTATTTCAGATTTATTAGGTTTAATATCTAAAAAGATTAAGATTGATGATATTGAGATTGATCATGAAAGTATTGATAATATAATAGTTAAACTTTATCAGGATTATAAGATTTGAAAGCATATTTTACATATTTTAAATTAAAATTTATTAGTGGTCTTCAATATCGGGCAGCTGCTTGGGCTGGTATTGCTACACAATTCTTTTTTGGATTTGTTTATATTATGGTCTATGTAGCTTTTTATGATTCTGGTGGTAAAAGTCTGCCAATGGACTTGTCGCAAGTAATTACATATTTATGGTTAAATCAAGCTTTTTTAGCGTTAGTCAATCAATTTACGAGGGATAAAGAATTATTTAATTTAATACGTGATGGTGGTATTTCTTATGAGTTGACTCGACCTAAAAATTTATATTTTATGTGGTATTTTAAGATGCTTGGTAGGAGATTATCTGATGTTTTATTAAGATTTATACCTTTAATACTTGTAACTATTTTTTTACCAGAACCATATAATTTTGGTTTGGCATGTTCATTTAATCATTTTATCTTATTTTTAGTATCATTAAGTTTAGGAGCATTACTTGTAGTTGCTTTAACAATTTTATATCCAATAGTTGCGCTTACGACTATGAGTGAGAAGGGAATAGTTAATATATTTATTTCTATTGCCGATATTTTATCAGGAATAGTTGTTCCAATCCCATTTTTTCCTAAGTTTTTACAAATTATTTCTAAGTATCTACCATTTCAATATATAAGTGATTTACCTTTTAGAATTTATGTTGGTAATATTTCCATTAATAATGGAATAGAAGGGATTATATTACAGTTTTTCTGGATTATAATTTTAGTATTAATTGGAAGTTTATTATTACAAAAAAATATTAAAAGAGTTGTTGTTCAAGGAGGATAAAGTGAAAGTGTATTTTCATGCTCTCGGTATGCACTTAAAAAGTGAGTTGGAGTACCGAGCAAATTTCATTTTATCTTTTCTCTCTCAAATATTAGTTTTTTTTACATATTATTTTGTTATTTTGGCTCTATTTACTAAGTTTGATAATATTAAAGGTTTTACATTATATGAAGTTTTACTTTGTTTTTCAATTATTCAATTTGGTTTTTCTTTCAATGAGGTTTTTGCTAGAGGGATAGATCAATTTGATAATTTGATAATTAGAGGAGAATTTGATAGATTATTACTTCGACCTAAAAACTTAATTTTACAGTCAGCATATAGTGAAGGTGATTTTGTAAAATTATCAAGATTAATTCAGGCAATAATAGTTCTTGTGATTGCACTTAGACATTTAGCAATTAAGTGGACTGTTATGAAAATAATTACTTTATTACTTATGTTGTTATCTTCTTGTATTATTTTCTTTGGAATATTTTTAGTAGCAGCTGCTTATTGTTTTTATACAGTACAGGGTTTAGAAGTAAGAAATGTTTTTACTGATGGTGGTAAACATATGGCTCAATATCCAATAGGAGTATTTTCTAAAGGTTTTGTCATATTTTTTACTTTTATTATTCCATATGCTTTTGTTAATTATTATCCATTACTTTATTTTTTAGGTCATAAAAATAATCTTTTATATGGATTATCTCCTTTGTTAGTAGGTATTTATTTAATACCTTGTATTTTAATGTTTTATTTGGGAATGAAAAGATATTCTAGTGTAGGTTCTTAACCTACACTTTTTTGTTTGTATGTGTTATAATTTATACGGTGATAATATGAAATTAGTTGCTGCTAAATGTCCATCTTGTGGAGCAAATATTAAGGTAGATAGAAGTTTAAAATTTACGAAATGTGAGTATTGTGATACAGAAATAATTGTCGAGGAAGCGGTAGAAAATCTATTAAAAGTAGAATTAAAGGATTCTCCTACTTTTGATAATTACTTAAAATTAGGAAATCGTTATTTTGAAAATCAAGAATTTGAAGAAGCCTATAAGGCTTATTCTAAGGCTGAAGAGATTAATCCGGATAATCCTATTGTGGTATTACGTAGAGGATTATGCCGTACTTTAATTACAGATTATAATGTCTTGGATATTAATGCATCTATTAAAGGAATGAAGACAGCATATGATTTAATGAAAAAAATGAAGTTGTCTAAAAATGAAATTAATGATTGTATTAATGATACAGGTACTACTTTATATGTAACAAAAAATTATATTGTAGATATTTATAATCGTAATAAACTTAATAAAGAACAGACAAAGGGATATATTGAACGATTAGAAGCTTGTTTAGATGGATATGTTTATCTAGATAGTATTGTTGTTGGTGATAAGGCTTTAGAAAAAAGAATTCTTTCTAGTATTGTCGAAATTATTGATATTATTTTGGGAAATAGTAATGATGCAAAATATCATTTAAGTAGTTCTTATGTTTCTGAATTGAAAGAAATGCGTACTAAATATGTTGAACGTTTAGGAACTGATTTCAAGAAAGCTAGTAAAACAGTTTCTAAAGAAAAGGTAGTTGAAGTAGATAAGAAGACTAATTTTATTTGGGATATTATTTGTTATATTACGATATTTTTCTTATTTATAATGTTTTTAGGGTCTATTTTTAATAATGAAGGATTTTTAAATATTTGTGTTTGGTTACTGGCTATTATTAGTTTTGTTCCACAAATAAAAAGATTATTAATTAAAAAATTTGGTAGTAATACGGGAAGAATAGTAATAGTTTTTCGAGTAGTAATGATAATTCTTGCCTTTATTGTTTTGGCAAGTTCTCCATCTCCTTTTGAAAATACATATAAAGGAGATGAAGGAAGTGTTATTAGTATCAAGAAAGGAAAAATAGAGATTACTAAAAATGATACAAAAATCAGCGGCACATATCATTGGGAAAGTAGGGATAATGATTATTATATTCATGCTAAAATGGAGAATGTAGATCAAAACTATGAGTATAAGTATCGTGAAAGTTCTGAGGGTGGAAGTTTGTGTCTTTTAGAAAATGATAAATGTAGTACTATTTATTTGCCTACTAATTAGCTATAAAATATAATTATATTGTTTGACATTTTTATAAGGTTCTAATATAATATGCCTCGAGGGGATTAGTATGAATATTGATTATAACCTGTATAAGATATTTTTATATTTATTTGAAGAAAAATCTATATCGAAAACGGCTAGTAAACTTTATGTTTCTCAACCGGCAATTAGTTATAGTCTAAAAGAATTGGAGAATCAATTAGGATATACTTTATTTAATAGAAATTCTAAGGGAATAGAGCCTACTAATGAAGCTAAGGAGTTATACCGTTATGTTTCAACGGCATTTAATATTTTAAAAGGTGCTGAAGAACATATTCAGAATTTAAATAATTTGGATATTGGTAACATTAGAATTGGTGTTAGTAATGTTTTACCAGCACTTTATATTACAGAAATAGTTTCTAAATTTAGAGATTTATTTCCTGGTATAAAGTTTATAATACTAAACGCTAATACATCTGAATTATTAGATATGCTTCTTACTAAGAAAATTGATATCGCACTAGACATTTTACCAATTAATGTTAATAGTGATATTTCTAAAGAAGCTTTAACTAGTTTTGATAATTATTTTGTATTTAACAAAAATAATTTTAATGATATTAGGATAACTGATATTACTGACTTAAAAAAATATAATTTAATATTACCGAGTATGGGTACTAATTTAAGATCTAGGCTTGATGATTATTTAAAAAATAAAAATGTAGAGTTAGATTCTGTTATTGAAGTATCTAATATGGATACTATGTTAAGATTAGTCAATAATGGCATAGGAATAGGTTATTTACCTGGTAAGTTTATTGAATATGAATCTGACTTGGAATGTTTAAATATTACTGATTTGCCTACAGTTGATATTTGTTTCAATTATTATGAAGAAAATCTTAATGCTGCAGTCAAGAAGTTTATTGAATTTTTAATTAATAATAAATAAAGTGCAAAGCACTTTTTTCATTTTAATTAATAAATTTTCTATGATTTTTTAAGTTAAAAATAAAAAAACTACTCTGTATTAAACAGAGTAGTTTTAAAATATTGGAGTATATTTTTTTTCAGTAGGTTTATTATCTATATCTTCTAACATGTTGAATAGAAGCAATATAGTGTTATCATTTTCACCATTTAAACCAATATTGTTTTTAGTTAATATTTTTAGCATATAATTCATTGGTTGTATACTATAATTCTCACCAGGAGAAACTATACTAACTATTCCCTCAACATTTTTAATGTTTTTGACTGCTTTCCATGACCATTTATAATGTTCACATATGGCATAACCATAGTATATTCCTAAATCTACAGCAACATCATCTATTGTAGAATAACCATCTGGAAGTTGATCTGTTTCTAATATTTTGTTAACTATTTCATATATTTCCTTCGCGATAGATTTTCCTTTTTTCGATTTTATTTTAAGTAGTTTTGGTGCTAATATAATTGTATTTTCTACTGCTGCATTTAAATTTTTTGGAAGTTCCTCAACATATTTAAAATAATTATTATCATTCTTACTTTTAAAAAGATTTAATAATCCCATAATTATTCCTCCTTTTGTGCATATTTTAATATATATTTTTTTTCATGTAAACATATTTTTATAATTATTTATAATGCTAGTTTTCATAATTTAAGAATATTTTTTAAATATGAGTATTTAAAGTGTCTATAAGAGTTTTTTTCATTTTAGATAATAATTTTTCATATTCTATATCAGAGGTGGAATATGTTTAAAAAAGGAATAGATAGACGTATTAAAGTTTTATTTTTAATTATGTTACTATTATTTATTTTAATAATATTTAAAGTTTTTTATATTCAGTTTTTTCAATATAAAAAGTTAAATAATTTAGCTAAAGACTTATGGAGTAGAAATTTAGAAATTGAAGCAGACAGAGGGAAAATACTTGATAGAAATGGTAATGTTCTTGCTGATAATTTGACGACAACATCTTTAGTGTTGATACCAAATCAAATTAAGGAAAAGAAAAAAGCTATTACTGAGCTTTCTAAGATTCTTAATGTTAGTTATGATGAAATGAAAAAGCATGTTATGAAAAAAGTTTCAATAGAAAGAGTTCATCCTGAAGGGAGAAGATTATCTTATGATATTGCTGATAGAATTGATAAATTAAACTTAGAAGGTGTTTATTTAGTAAAAGAAGCTAAAAGAAATTATCCATATAAAGATTTACTTTCTCATTCATTAGGGTATGTTGGTATCGATAATCAAGGATTAGCTGGATTAGAACTACAATATGATAAGTATTTGACTGGTAAAAATGGAGCAATAAAGTATTTTGCTGATGCCCATGGAAATAAGATTAATATGACTGATGTTTATGTTGCCCCTACAAGTGGGATGAATATTAATTTAACAATAGATATTAATATACAAAAATCTTTAGAGCGCGAGATGGATAATATTGTTGATATGTTTCAACCAGATATGGCTTTAGCGATTGTAGTTAATCCTAAAAATGGTGAAATACTAGGAATGAGTTCTACACCTGATTTTGATGCAAATAATTATAAAGATTATGATAGTGCAACTCTTAGTAGAAATTTACCTATTTGGGCATCTTATGAGCCAGGAAGTACTTTTAAAGTGGTTACAATGGCTTCAGCTGTTGAAGAAGGCGTTATTGATATTTTTAATGATCATTTTTATGATTCGGGTAAAGTAAACGTAGATGGTAGTATTTTAAAATGTTGGAAGGCAGGAGGACATGGTGATCAGACTTTTCTTCAAGTATTACAAAATTCTTGTAATCCTGGTTTTGTCAGAATAGGGCAACTTTTGGGTAAAGAAAGACTTTTTTCTTATATTAATAAATTTGGTTTTGGTGAAAAGACAGGTATTGATTTAAATGGTGAAGGAAGTGGTATTTTATTTCCTTTAAATAGGGTTGGAAATGTTGAACTTGCTACTAGTGCTTTTGGACAGGGAGTTAGTGTTACACCAATTCACCTTACTGTCTAATAAATGATACCTTTACTATAACTATAGGAATTACTAGTAAATATATGAAAAAGTATGATGTTGAATTTAATTATAATTTATTCATAAAAATTTGACTTTTTCCTTTTATTTACTTGGTAAAAACTGGGATTTATGATATAATTTAGTTGTCGTTAGATGGATAAAGTGTATACTTGTATATATTTTATCTTGAAAATGACGAAAATTAGGAGGTGATGTCGTGTTAAAAGCGATTTTACCTTTGGTGGTACACCCTTAGTATTAAATGATTAGTTAACAACCATTAAATGTAATTTTAGCGCTATGTAACGATTTATTGTTACAAAACTTAAGATAGGATTATGGGGAATGGGATATTGTTGAGTATTAAGCTCATTTTGCCACTAAATATTATTCAAGCAGTAAGTAGTGAGTGTAAGCATGTCAAAGCTTACAAAGGTGTAAACATTTATTTATGAATGATGCATTATTTATAAATAAATGCATGTTTGACAGAAAAGCTGACAAGACAAGTTGGCTTTTTTGTTTATATATAATGTTGTAAAAAAACGCAAAAAAATAAAAAAATAAGTATAAAAGCAACAAAATACATTTACTTAGTTTTAAATAAATGATAAAATTAAAATGAAGGAAAGTGATAATATGACTAATGCTGAGAAAATTATTAAAATTGCAAATGAAAATAACGGATATGTGACAACAAAACAAGTTAAGGATGCAAATATTAATACTATTGAATTAACAAGATTAGTTGAACAAAATAAATTAGAAAGAATTACAAGAGGATATTATGCAATTACTAATTCTTTTTGTGATGATTATTATAAATATCAATTAAAATCTAAAAACTGTGTTTTTTCTCATTCTACAGCGCTTTATTTTTATGATTTATCTGATAGAACACCACTTTATTTTGATATGACTGTACCAGTTGGATATAGTGGTAGTTTAAGTAAGGATAAAAATGTTCAATTACATTATGTAAAAAAAGAGTTTTTAGACCTAGGTTTAACTACTGTTGAATCTCCTTTTGGAATGAAACTTAGAACTTATGATTTAGAAAGAACTATTTGTGATATAGTTAAATATAGAAATCATATGGATAAAGAGATTTTTACAAAAGCATTAAAATGGTATGCCGAAAGAAAAGATAAAAATTTATTAAAACTAATGAAATATGCAAAAAAATTAAATATTGATAAAAAAGTTCTTGAATATATGGAGGTGTTACTTTAATGAATTCTGACAAATTAAAAAACATCATATCTAAAAAAGCACATGGTAATAGTGATATTTCACAAAAATTTTATCAATTATTTTACTTTGAAAGAATTTTAGAAAGAATATCTATAAGTAATTATAGAGGGCAAATAATATTAAAAGGTGGATTATTACTTACTTCTATTATTGGAGATGATGAAAGAACTACTAAAGATATGGATGCAACTTTAAAGGGTATCCCTCTTACAAAAAACGATGTAGAAAAAGTATTTAATGAAATACTTAATATAGATATTGATGATGGTGTATCATTTCAAGTTGTTTCTATTAAAGATATTAGATTAGAAGATGAATATGGAGGTTTTAGATTAAATATATTATCTAAGTTAGATAATAATAAAACCTATATTACTGTTGAATTAACAACAGGAGATGTTATTACACCAAAAGAGATGAAATATAATTATAATTCTATTTTTGAGAATAAAAAAATACCTATAATGTCATATACACTTGAGACAGTACTAGCAGAAAAATTTCAAACTATTGTTACTATAGGTTTATTAAATACCAGATTAAAGGATTTTTATGATGTCTATATATTAATCAATATAAAGATGAATGAATTAAATAAAAATAACTTGATTAAAGCAATTAATAATACTTTTAAAAGAAGAGAAACAAATATTGATATAGAACAATTTAATGAAGTTATTAATGATTTGATTGATGATAATAACATGAATAATTTATGGAATGAATATGTTTCAAAAAATTTATATGCAAAAGGGGTTAAATTTGAAGATACAATTAATGCAATAAAAGAAATAATTAGTATATTAGAATCTGAATTAGTTGGAGTATAAAAGTTAGGATGTGGTAACTATGATAAAAGATAATATAAAAATAATAAGAGATTTTTTTAAGTTAGTTAAAGGTACTAAAAAATGGATATTTTTATTATTCTTCGGTTCTATAATGGCACACCTATCTAGTTTATTAATTCCAGTATTTACTTCCAATATTATTTATCAGGTAACTAATGGTAATGCAAGTGCAACATATATGAATATAGGCTTGTTGGCTATTACATATATTGCATATAATTTATTCTGGTATCTGAATTATGTTTCATATTCTCATAATTTTAAGTATAGTTATAAAAATTTAAGAGAGAAAATTGTAGATAAAGTATTTACCTACGACACAGAGTTTTCAGATAAATTATCTAAGGGAACAATTTTAAATACTGTAAACACTGATACTGCTAATTTATCTGAAATGATTGATAATGTTTGTGAAATAATTGTTGTTTTTGTTAAAGTTATTATAATGATATTTATCTTTTTAAAAACAAATATTTATATTGGTATTTTTGTTTTGATATTAGAATATTTATATTTAAAGTCTTTTGATTATTGTAATATAATGAGCACAAAATATTTAAGAGGCCAACAAAAATATAGAGATAAACTAACTGATAATTTGTCACAAATATTAAATGGATTAGGTGAAATTAAAGTTTTTAATATTTATGATAAGATAAAAAATAATTTTTATATAATAGCTAATAGATGGTCTGACCAATATATGTCAAAGAGAAAATATGTTAATATTAGATCAAGTTTATTACCATTTATAATACATTTTGGTAAAGTATTATTATATTTAGTATTAGTGTTTTTTGTATTAAAAGGTAGATATGAAGTAAATATGTTAATACTATTAATTACATATTTTGAAAATATAATGTCTAATACAAATGATCTCATGGGATATTCAAGACAAATTAGAGAATGGTCTATTTCTATAACAAGAATTAATAATATATTAAATTATTCAAGCAAACAACAAATAACTTTTGGAATGAATGACAATGATTATATTGATGGATTAGTTGAATTTAAAAATGTGAATTTTTCTTATAAATCTAAAAATAAAGGAAATATAGAAAACATTAGTTTTGTTGCTGAACCAAATAAAATTACTGCACTTGTTGGTCATAGTGGCTCTGGTAAAACAACTATTACAAATTTGATTCTCAGAAAATATAAAATAGATGATGGTCAAATTCTAATAGATGGAGAAAATTTATATGATTATTCAAAAGATGTATACTCTACTAATGTAGTTGGAGTTAATCAATCTCCATTTATATTTAATATGAGCATTAAAAGAAATTTATCTCTAATAGATTCAAATATAGAGCATCAAATTGAAGCTTGTAAAAGAGTTGGTATTCATGATTATATAATGAGTTTACCAAAAGGATATAATACTATTTTAACAGAGAATGCTACAAACTTTAGTGGAGGACAAAAACAATTACTAGCAATAGCAAGGACACTATTATCAAAAGCTGAAATATTAATCTTTGATGAGGTTACAAGTTCATTAGATACCTTGTTAGTTGAAAAAATTAAAGATATTTTTGAAAATTTAAAATTAGATCATACAATAATAATTATAACTCACAAAAAAGATGTAATGAAGATTGCTGATAAAATAATTGTTTTAAATAAAGGTAATATTGTTGGACAAGGTACTCATAATGAACTTATGAAAGATAATGAATTCTATATTGACTTACAGACAAATAATTATTCAAGTTCACATAAGAAAGAAATTGATGACATTATTATTGAAAAAAATTATGATGAAAATTAACAAAACACAAATCATACCAAAAACGGATCAAATAAGTCCAAATCCAGACCAAAATCGGCTTGACTTCATATTGTCAAGTAGTATAATATAGTAAAATATGCAAGAATTGTGAAGAAAACATGCATTTTTTTGCGACATAAATTGTACATAGTATGACATGAATTGGACACAAAATGAGCTTGACTTGTGTTTGTGAATAGTTATAATAGTGTATGATATGAAAAAATTATATGGAGAAGAACTATAATCTTCTCTTTTTTTCATTGGAGGGAGATGGTTTTATTAATTAAAAAGTATTGGAAGCACATATTTTTAATGAAATAGTCATGAGTGGGCACTTTTAAGAGAAAGAGTAGCCACTTTTTTTTGTTGGTATAAAAGGATGGTTTGTATATGAGTAGCCACTTACTACTATAAAAGTAGTCATTTTTGCAAGTGCAAAAATAGTAATGACACCACTATATTTGCTTTATTTTATAAGATAAATATAAGTTTGTGGTGCATTCTCCTTATGCCCATTAAAAAAATGCAAGTCTTTTTACCTAAAAAATACCTAAAAAAAGTGAAAAGTGGCTACTCTATATTTTAAAGAATGGAGGAAAAAATTTATGAGATGTACTGAAAGAATCACTCTAAGAATAGATAATAATTTAAAAACTAGAATACAGCTTTTAGCAATTAAAAATAATTTTAGTATGAATAAAATGTTTATCTATTTATTAGAACTAGGATATAGATCTTATATAGAAAGATATGAAAAAAGATAATGAATTTAAAATGGAAGGAGGAAAAATATTATGGTAATAAGATTAGAAAATAAATTAAAAAAATTTAAAAAAAACTATTGCAAAATTTATTTTTTTAAGTGATAAATATTAAAACTAAATTTTAATTTGTTGATACTTAATTTAAGAAATAAGGGACTTTGATATTAATCTTAATCGGTTATTAGTATAAAAAATAAAGTCTCTTAAAATGGCTTAAATTGAAGATGAAGGAGTGCCTTTAATATGTATTTAAGAAATACAAGTAATGAAGTAAAAGAATTAGTTTTAAAAATAAATGAACTTGATAAAGAAAATAAACTAAAATTTATTAGCTATGTTTTTAACTTATGGGATAGAGATCAAATTAATAGTTTAAGTGAGGTTAATCCTAGTTTACTTGATGATAGTATTGATATAGAAGTATTTAATCCAAGTAGTATTGATTATCCTTATTTAGTTAATGAGATTAATGAGTATGGGAACTATAATTATAATCTTTATCGTCTTTATCCAAAAGAATATAAAAAGATGATACGAATATTTGAAAGATTATCATTTAAAGAAAAGGAAGATGTAATTGCAGAATTATTCTTAGTACTAGAACATGATGAATTATTACCTGATAATATTGATGGCTATGAAATAGCTAGAAAAATTATAAAATATTAATTATTGAATAAGAACTAAATTGTTATTTGAAAACTTAATTTATTTCAAATGATGATTTAGTCTAATTTTGTCCTTTGTGGTATTTAAGTTTTCAAATTTTTTGTAGAACTTAATGCCTTAAGTTCTTTTTTAGTTTTTTTAAAAATAAACTTAAAAGAAAGGACAAAGTATATGGAGAGTATTGATAAAGTTCCATCTAGAATAATTGAAATAGAAACAAGTATTAAATTACTTGAATATTTAAAAGGAAGAAATATTATAGATGATGGAATGTATAATTTTTGTATTAATAAATTATTAAATAAAATTGAGATAGAAAAAAGTAAAATTGATGATAAATATATAAATGATTTAAATAATTATAAACTATTAACTTAGGAGGTGTGATTATGGACCTATATACAGTTAGGAATAATATTATGAAAGGTGTTCCATTACAAGAATTAAATTTGAAAGTATGTTTTTATGCAAGAGTATCTACTGATAAAGATGAGCAATTACATTCTTTATCTAATCAAATATCTTTCTTTAATGATTATATTAGTAAAGTTCCTAACTGGGAATTTATAGGTTCATATATTGATGAAGGAATATCAGGAACACAAGTTAAAAAACGTGAAGAATTTCTAAGAATGATTGAAGACGCTAAAAAACATAAGTTTGATTTAATCTTAACTAAAGAAATATCAAGATTTTCAAGAAGTACACTAGATAGTATTATCTATACACAAGAACTATTATCTAATGGTGTTGGTGTATATTTCTTAAATGATAATATTAATACGATATTACCTGATTCTGAACTCAGACTTACAATGATGTCTTCAATTGCTCAAGATGAAGTTAGGAGACTTTCTGAAAGAGTTTCATTTGGGATGAAGAGAAGTATTGATAATGGTGTAGTGTTAGGATGTTCTAATATTTATGGTTATGTAAAAGATAAAGGAAAATTAGTAATAGATGAAGCACAAGCAGAAATGATTAAAATAATATTTAATAGATATGCTAATACTACTGATGGATTATCTAAAGTATCAAGATATCTTTATAGTTTAGGTTATAAAAGTAAAACTGGCAAAAGAATAGATACAACAATACTTACAAGAATTATAGAAAATCCTAAATATAAAGGATATTATTGTGGACATAAATCAAAAGTATTAGATTATCGTACTAAACAAAAGAAAAGATTAAATGAATCTGATTGGATTGTTTATAAGGACTATGATAATGTTCCACCAATAGTATCTGAAGAATTATGGGAACGAGCTAATGTTAAATTAAAAGAGAGACAAGATAGTTTTACCAATCGTACTATTAATAAAGCAGTATTTCAAAATAGATATACTTATTCAGGAAAAATATATTGCGGCTGTCATAATCTTACATATCACAGATCAAGTGCTGGTAAGAGAAAGAATAATCCTGTATGGGAATGCCAAGTTTATAGGCGTGAAAGTTTAAAAGGTTGTTCTAATCCTAGAGTATTTGAACTTGAATTGGATGAAGTATTTAAAGATGTGTTTAATATACTATTTAAAAGAAGAAATAATATCTTTGATGAAATATTAAGCGAATGTAAGAATTATTTAGAAACTAATAATAATGAAATAGAAATAAAAAATTTAGAATCTAAAATAATAGTTTTAAATAATAAAAAAGATAAACTACTAGAACTTGTTATGGAAGAGTACTTATCTAAAGAAGACTACAAAAAGCAAGTAGATTTAATTAATGAAGATTTAACTATTTATCAAACAAAAATGAATGAATTAAAAAGTAATAAAAAAGATAAAAATAATATTGAAAACAAAATTAGTGAAATAAAGAATGCATTAGAAAAATGCTTAGAAGATGATAAATGTTATAGTGATATATTTAATGAGATAATAGATAGAATAATAGTTCATAAACAAAGTGATAAACAAATTAAATTGGATATTTTTATTAAGACAGGAGAAAGTGTATATACTACTTCTGATAATTTAGGCAAAAAGTTTCATTTATTAGACCCCGTTACAACAGGTAATGGCTGTATCGGCTGTTGTTAATGGAGGATATTTGTATAAACCTCATATTGTTAAAGATATAAGCGATAATACAAATACAGTAGTTAAAGAATATAAGACAATTTTGAGGAGAAAAGTTGTCAGTTCTAAAACATCAGCAATTATGCGATATGCTCTTGAGAGTGTTGTTGCTAAAGGTGGAGGAAAAAGTGCTTATATAGATGGTTATAGAATAGGTGGTAAAACTGGTACTGCTCAAAAACAAGAAAATGGTCATTATTTAGTTAATAATTATATAATGTCTTTTATGGCTGTAGTTCCATCAAATGATCCGGAAGCAGTTTTATATTTAGCTATTGATAATCCTAAGAATACAGCCATGTTATCTAGTTATACAACTGCACCAATTGCGAGAAGAATTTTGTTGGATATAATTGACGCATTAAAAATTGAAAAGCAAGATAATGGGCTAGAAAAAGATTTAGAATGGAATGATAAAGTTACATATATTGTTCCCAATGTAGTTGGAAAAAGTATTCAGGAGGCTAAAAAAGAATTAGGTAATTTTGAAGTTGTTGTTGAAGGTTCAGGAGAAATAGTTTTTGAACAAGCACCTGCTGCCTTTCAAAAAGTAGAAGATGGCAGTAAAGTAAGACTTTTTCTTAAATAATACATAAAAGTATGTTAAAATTATTTTGGTGATACTTTATGAATGAAACAATTGGTGCTAGGGGTGGCAAAAATGATCGCCGTCGAGTATTAAGAATAAAGAAAAAACAACAGAAAAAACTTCAAGAAATAGCTCAGGAAGAACAGTTAAGAGAACTGGAAAAAGAAGTTAGAAAACAACAAATTTATACTCTGGTTAAAACTTTACCAATTATAGTTTTAGGGGGAACAATAAAAACTATTACTGGTGGTAATAAGAATAATAATTCTGACGATGAAAATCATTTTATTGTTAGTGATTATGAAGCTGGTATTCCCCCTAAAAACGATGTAGAAACTAAGATTATTACTACTAAAGAAGGCAACAGAATTAGGGTTAGAGTTCCTAAAGAAAGAAATAGTATACTTGATTTAATTTCGGTATCTCATGAGTCTGATAGTGAAGTAGTTGTTGAAAAAGATAACAGAGATTCAGTAGCGCCTGAAATTAGCAGGAAAAAAGAACCAAGAATTTTAGATTTTGAAACACCTATTGATTATTCTTTTCCTTTACAATTGGGAACTCAGAAAAAATTACATGATTTAAAATCTCGAAAATTAATAGAAGAATATGAGAGAGAACTTAAAAATATTCGTTATGATTTAAGACAATTAGTTTTTAAATATAACGTTTTAGTAGATCAAGAAAATGAAGTCATAATGAGTGATGAGGTTCAAGATCTAATCGATAAATTAAATGATATTATTAAAAAAATTGGTGACTTAAAGAATAAGATAAGAATAGAAGATTTAGATAAATATGATGCTAATTATATTTATATTTTAATTGAAGGTTATTTACAAGAATTTAAATATGGCAAAACAGTTAAGGAATTAAAAGATTCTCCTCTTTATATCTTAATATCTGAAAAATTAGATGAATTAGATAAGGAAAAAGAAAAATTAAATAAGCGACTTGAAAAAAAGAAAGAGAATTTTGAAGAAAGGGAAGAAGATTTTGACCATTTAAAAGAAAAATATTATGATGTTGATAGGATAAATAACACTTTAGCTAAATTTCAAGAAGAACAAGAGCAATTATTAGCTGAAATTAGAGATAAAGTTTCTAAAAGTATGAGTGTTACTGAAAGAGTTGAAGTTGAAGTTGAAGCAATGAGTTTACAGAGTAGAAGATTACTTAGTTTACTTACATTACAGATGTTTATTCCTGGTGTTAGGAGTGCTAAGGCATTTACAATGGCTGCTGCTTCATATTTATATTTTATTAATAATGTTATAAAACCTAAAACAAAAAGTAGGAAGATTAAAGTTGTAACGGTTCGTGATTATAGTAGTCAAATTGAACATAGTATTGAAGCAATTGATGATGCTACAAGGTTATTAGGTAAGACTAGTAAGCAAATTGATAAAATGATGTATGAAATTAAAGATAGATTTAAGGATTATATTGGTGTAGTTAAAGAGTGTGATGAATTGATTGCTAATTTACAAAAAATAAAAGATAATCTTCGTGAAAAAGAATATGAGATGGAATTAGTAAAAGAACAACAAGAGAAAGAATTAGAACGAAATAATGCTAGGGTATTAAAAAGAGGCGAATATCCAATGTAAAGTTAGTGCCAATTTTTGATTATTTGGAATAATAAATAATTAATTATGATATAATGAATCAGAGGAATGGAGTGATAAAATGCTACTTTTAACTAAAGCAATTTTTGCTATTATGATTGGTTTTTTATCTTCAACTGTATTAGGGTTATTACTTTTACCAATATTAAAAAAATTGCGAGTTGGTCAAAAAATATCGATCTTTGTTGGAGAAGCACATCGAAAAAAAGAAGGAACTCCAACTATGGGTGGCTTGATTTTTATTATTCCAACTATTGTTGCTACTATGGCATTGATTATTACTGATAAAATATCTTATACATCTAATTTAGGTATTGTTTTATTAGTTTTTTTGGGATATTCTGCGATAGGTTTTTTAGATGACTTTTTATCAGTTAGAAAAGGTAATAATGAAGGATTAACGACATATCAAAAATTATTTATGCAAGTTTTAATTGCAATTGGTTTTTTCTATATTTATATGCGTAGTGGTGGACAAACAGCTTGGGTTGTTGGAACACTTCATATTGATTTGGAATTTGGCTGGCTATATGGTTTAGCAATACTATTTATTTTAGTAGGTGCCAGTAATGCTGTAAATTTAACTGATGGTTTAGATGGTTTAGCAGGTGGTTTATCGGCTATTGCTTTTATTGCATTTTCTCTAATTTCATTGTCTGTTGGCTTTGAAGATATTGGTATTTTTAGTTTGATATTAGTCGGTTCATTAATTGGATTTTTAATATATAATACATATCCAGCTAAAGTTTTTATGGGTGATACAGGGTCATTAGCGCTTGGTGCTGTTATGGGAGCTATCGCAATACTTACACATAGAGAATTGACTCTACTTGTAGTTGCCTCAGTCTTTGTTGTTGAAACACTTAGTGTAATTATTCAAACATTTTGGGTACAAGTATTACATAGAAAACTATTTTTAATGACACCACTTCATCATCATTTTGAAAAACTTGGTTGGGCTGAAACAGACATAGTTAAATTATTTTGGGTTATGGGCTTGATCTTAGCTATGGCAGGTATTATTTTTGGAGTTTGGGTATAAAGAACAATTTGTTCTTTTTTTTTGTTTTGTAAATATAATTTATTAGGTGATAATATGCAGAAGACGGATAAAATATTATTTCTTACAGTTATTTCTTTAGCGTTATTTGGGTTAATAATGATATATTCTTCTTCAAGCGTTTGGGCGGCTTATAAATTTAATGATTCTTTTCATTATTTAAAGTATCAAACTATATTTTTTTTTATTGGATTGATAGTAATGATGTATATTTCAAAATTAGATTATAAGATTTATTATAAATATTCTAATATAATACTTTTAGTATCATTTATATTGCTTATTCTTGTATTAATTCCAGGTATAGGAAGTGTAAGAAATGGTAGTAGAAGTTGGTTTGGAATTGGTTCTTTAGGTATTCAGCCTAGTGAAGCTGCAAAGCTTAGTTTATTAATTTTTACGAGTAAATATTTAGCAAATAGTGAGAAATATATTAAAAACTATTTAAAAGGGATTTTTCCAATTCTTTTTATTGTTTTATTGTTTTTTGGATTAATTATGCTTCAACCAGATTTAGGTACGGGAGTAATTATGTTCATTTCTATTATTTCTCTTCTTTTTATTTCAGGAGTTTCATTAAGATTTTTTGCTTATGGTGGACTTTTAGGAATTGCTGGGATAATCGGTTTAATTTTAATAGCTCCTTATCGGATGGATAGAATTACATCTTTTATTAATCCTTGGCGTGATGAGTTGGGAACTGGATTTCAAATAATTCAAAGTTTATATGCAATAGGGCCAAGTGGGTTACTCGGTACAGGATATTTAAATTCGGTACAGAAACATTTTTATTTACCAGAGCCACAAACTGATTTTATTTTTTCTGTAATAGCAGAAGAGTTTGGGATAGTTGGTTCTATTATTGTGATTGGTCTTTTTGCTTTGTTATTTTATAGAGGAATAATGATTGCGTGTAAATGTAATGATAAATTTGCAAAATATCTTTCATTTGGTATTATTTTCCAGATGATTTTTCAAGCTACTATGAATTTAATGGTAGTAGTTGGCTTAATTCCAGTTACTGGGGTTACATTACCATTTCTTTCTTATGGTGGGTCTTCTTTACTTGTATCAATGGCATCTATTGGAATTATACTTAATATTTCTAAATGTAATAGTTGATGCAAATATAATTGTTATTTTTGTAATTTAATTGTATAAAAGTAAAAAATGTATGCTATAATACTATGACAAAGGAGAATGTTGATGCACTCAAGAAGAAATGATTATTTAAGAAGAGAGATAAAAAGGAGATATAAATTTTATACAGGAGAAAGAAATGATGGGACAGCAACATTGCTGGATGTGGTTGAGTTGTTTAATATTTCAGTAGATGCTTCTAGGCTAGATGACTATGTAATTAAAAGTATTGACTTTAAAATTCCTTCTATTGAAGTGTTGGATACAAAGAATAACATTTTGTATTCATCTCAATATACTGCAAATGCTGATTTGTTTAATTCTTTTGGTGGTGATACTAAATTTATAAATGTAATTATAACTGGCAATGATTATAGGATAGAAAGTCTATATTGGATAGATTCTAGTAAGCCGATTATTACAAAAATGACTTTTAATTATGATGATTATGGGCTATCTTTTATACGAGAGAGGAAAAATGATATTAATTTATGTTCTACAGATGGATTTAAATTTTCTGTTGTTTATTCAACAGATGTAGAAACTAGAAGTGGTAGAATAGCTAACCAAAGATTGTTAACAAAAATATTTAAAAAAGATGGTATATATACAAAACATTTTGAGCATTTATATACTTATGGCGATTACTATATTCCAATTGATGGTATGCGAGACAATTATACTTTTATTGAAGATGGTAATGTTATATATGGAATTATTAATATTGATAAAAAGGGTTTATGTCAAAGCTTTTCTGGTATTTGTTTTGAAAATATGGGTGTGGATGATGTTAGAAGGTATTTGCCTCTAGATATGCGGATAAGTAATTTCCCTGGGTTAACTGAAGGAAAAGCAAGTTCAGCTATTGTTTTTAGTGGCTGGACTGAATATAGGAAGCATCACTTTTTAGAAATTTATAAGTATGATGATGTTATTAATGTTAAATATCAAAGAGTTGATAATAATCATCAGCAAGTTACAGATACTTTGTTAAATATAAAATTAGGTGGATATAAAAGTGTTAATATAACAAGTGAAGAAATAGAAGACGTTATTTCTGTACTTGAAGCAGAATTTTCTAATAATGGGTTTATAAGTGTTACGGTAGATCAGTTGAGAGAATTCCAAAAGAGAATGAATATTAGAAGTGGAATTTTAGAAGAAGAAATTGATCCATTATCTCCAAAATTATTAATCGATAAATCATTTACAGAGATATTTGATTTGGTTTCTACGAATAAAAAAGATTATTTTGAGTTAGTTAGTGAACAATTTAGAGAAGCACTTGATTTTGGTGATGTTAGTGAAAAAAATAGAGTTAAAACTTTTCAGAAAGAAAATAACAATCAATAATAATGTTAGGGAAGTGATAATATGAATTTAAAAGCAACAATACTAAGTGATGATGAATTATTTATTACAGATAATAGACATTATATTGGAAAAAGGAATAGAGACCTTAATATTGATTATTTTACTCCGCTAGTTGGTAATGAATTTTTATTGAATCATATTGCGATGTACTATGCCTGTAGGTTCTATGATTTATCTGCTTCAGATTGGGCAGGATGGTGCTCAGATGGTGAAAGATATAGATACGAAATAATAGCTCATAATAAAACCGCTAGGACTTATTATATTTATAATTTTGGTTTAGGTAAATATGGAAGATATAATGTATTATATTACGAAAATGCCAATAGATTTTCTTACTCATTACATGCTAATCCACCATTTAAGGAGATAAGTTTTGCTAATCATACTAATATTAGACCGGTTATAACTTATGATGAAGCAGATGAGGTTTTGAGCCAGGCTATTTCTGAGATTAAAAGTTTGCCAAATAAAACACTTAACTTTGTTGATGTACCTGAAGATTATCGAGAAAATATTGGAACAATTGAATATGGTTATTATCCTCAAGAAGTTATATTTAAATCATCTATTGATGATTTTAGTGAAACCGACTGTGACGGATTTACTATTTATGATTCTAAGGCTCACACTTTTAGAAAAGCACCTATATTTATAAAAGATGGTGATATGTATACGATTCTTAAGATAAAAGGTGGTTATGCTTGTTTTAAAATAGAGCCGATTACTTGGTATATTGATCTAGAACAAAGAAGAATGATTTCTAATACTAGCATTATTGGTGGTATTCCAGTAGATTGGTCTATAAATTCTAGTAAAAAGAAGTTTGAAGAAAGTGAAATATATCGATATTTAAATGAAGTGTTTTTGAAAGAAATGTTACAACCTGGATTAGTTATAGATAAGTCTTTTACAGAAAAGAGTAATGTTGAAAAATCTGCTGTACAATTTGTTAAGAAGATGTAAAAAAAAGAAATAGTTAGTTCGAACTATTTCTTTTTTCCTTTATCATTATATAAATATTATAATATTTATTAATCTTTTTTATCATGTAAATTTAGTGTCAAATAAATATTAATAATAAAAATATAATTTGATAAATAATTCCTATGTGATATATTAAAGGCGGTGATATTGAAATGGATGGAAAGAAAGATAATTCAATTTTAACAAAAGTCTTAGTAGGTATTTTTATATTTTTAATGGGTGTATTATGTTCTTTTGCATATTTTAAATTTAATGATGGAAAAGAGACAAAAGAAATTGATACTAGTGAAAAAGATACAGATTCTGGTGTAAGAAGTAAAGATAAGTCTAGTGATGATTCTAAAGTTGATGTAAACGTTGATAATGGTGAGACTGTTACTAATGATTCTTCAACTAGTGATAATACTAATACTAAACAACTTTATACTGAAGAATTTGTTAATCAAAATGGAGAAAAAGTAAAAATTACTGCTGAGAAGATTGTTAGTGCTACTGGATATTCAGGTTCATCTAATGATAAGTTTTTCTTAAGGGATGGAAATTTATATTATATGAATATTTCTAGTGATAAGAAAGAAGTTTTATTGGCGACTTCGGTTAAAGATTTGTATTTAGAACAAGATGAGATATGTGCTCAGTTGAATAGTGATGGAAAAGTTGTTAATCAAGATATTCATGTAATATATAAATAAAATAATGCTACAAAGTAGCATTATTTTTTTTAGTTAACCATATTCATAAAATCATTTAATGTGATATCACTATGGATTGGATATCTTGGTATTAAATATTTGTTATTGGTTCTGTTTGCTTTACGCATGCCACCTACAAAAGCAATTTTAAATCCTGTATCTTGAATTGCTTTAAGAGATGTATCACTATACATATAAAATGGGAAACAGAATGAGTCATTATTACCTATTATATCAATTGATTTTTGAAGATCAGCTTTAGCTTCTTCATAGGTTGCACAATTTAGTTGACCGCGGCCACAAGGACCATATTGATGCATATCATATGTATGTGACTGTATATCAAGATAGGGTGATTGGTAGTTAAAAATATCCCACCAACCAGCAATTAAGAATAGAGTAGCATGCATTTTATATTCTTCGAGCATTGGTATTAGTTTATTACCGTTATGAGCACCTGTACCCATTGCACCATCATCTATTGTTATTAAAATGGATTTTTCTGGTAATTCTATTTCACCATACATCCAGCGCATAAACTCATTCATAGTTAATGTTTTATAATTATTATTTTTTAAGTATTCTAAATGTTCTCTTAATTTTGAAACTTCTAGACAGATACTTTCATTACATTGTTCACCTAGACTTGAATCATAGAAAAAATGGTAATTGAGAACTGGTATTTTTTGTGTTTTATTATCTTCAGCAGTTGTTTCTTTAACTTCTTCACCATTAGCCATTTTAAGTAAATTCTCATCGCTAGTATAACTTTTTATTTGATAACGATCTCTAATATTATAATCACTATTTTTTAGAGAAGATTTATTTGTTGATAAGTATTTTATACCATCATTATTTTTATCTATTGTGATATTTAATTCTTTTGTTAAAGAAGTAATATTTTCATTTGTTGTGTTTGTTATTATATAAAGGGCTTTATCTTTTAAGTTAATATAGTTTTTTAAAAACCTATTATAGTCATTTTCGTTTATAGTATAAAAACCATTATTTTTTAATAACTCAATTTGTCTTTTGAAATTATCAATAGTCGTACAGTTATAATTGTTACAAGTTGGTTCAATACTATCATAGAATAAAACACTTACTTTTTTGGCAATTTCATTTTTTTCTTCAGTTTGTTTTTCAGTTATTACTTTATTTTTTTTAATACTATATAAGTGATTAGAAAAATATACATAATAATTATTATCATCTTCAGAATTAACATTTATATTTAATGTATTTAGAGTTATTATTTTTTTGTTGTCTTTATATAATGTTGTTTTTTTCTTAGATTTTATTACTTTATTAAGGGGTAAATAGGTATCATTTTTTTCTGAACGTTCTATTTTTTCAGTCTTTTTAATATCTTTATAGTAAATATAGTAATTAGTATTTTTAATATTAAAATATTTAGAATGACTTTTTTCTTTATCAAGTATTAATTCAACATTTTTAATTATGGTACCAGCAATCTTATTATTTTTATCATAAAGATTGTTGTTTTTAGTTGTTATTACAAATTCACTAAATTTTTTTTGATAATTATTAGATAATATTTTTTGGGATATAATAGCAGTTATAATTACTATAATGAATAAAATAGTAAAAATTAGTAATCCTTTCTTTTTAAGTTTCACCTTTTTCTTATTTTTCATATAATCACCAGTTTAAGTATAGTATAAATTTTTCTTTTTCTCAATCTTATTTTTTTATTGATGTAGTAATATTTTTTATTTTTTGTTATAATTTAGTTGCATTGGAGGGGTAGTATGTATGATGTTGTTATAGTTGGTGGTGGAGCTAGTGGAGTTGTAGCAGCACTAAAAGCTAAAACTAGTAATAATCGTGTATTAATTTTAGAAAGAAATAGTGAATGTTTAAAGAAATTATTAATTACTGGTAATGGAAGATGTAATTATTTTAATGATGATCAAAATATAAATAATTATTATTCTAACAATTTGGAATTAGTTGGTGAAATAATTACTAGCGATAATATTAATCTTGTTAAAGAATTTTTTGACAATTTAGGAGTTGTTCCTAAAATCAAAGATGGTTATTACTATCCTTTTTCTAATCAAGCAATTACTATTAAAAATATTTTACTTAATGAATTAAAAAGAAATAAAATTGAAGTTAGAAATAATTATTTAGTAACTGAAATAATTAAAAATGATGATGTTTTTATAATTAATTCTGATTCTTCTAAAATACAATGTAAAAAGTTGGTGCTTGCTACTGGGGGATGTGCTTATCCTAAAACTGGATCTACTGGTATGGGATATGATTTTTTAAAAAGTTTTGGGCATACAATAATTAAGCCTTTACCAGCATTAGTTCAAGTTGAAGCTAATTTTAAATACTTAAAAGATTGGGCTGGGGTTAGGAGTGAAGTTAGATTAGAGCTTTATGAAAATGGTAGACTTGTTGCTAGTGAAGAAGGTGAAGCTCAGTTTACAGATTATGGACTAAGTGGTATTTGTACCTTTAATTTAAGTATTTTGATAAGTAGAGGTTTGGATTTAGGAAAAAAAGAAATAATTAAGATTAATTATTTACCATTTGTAAAAGGCGATAGAATTATTTGGTTAGAAGAATACAATAAGAAAGTTTATGGTAGAACTTTATTAGAGTTATTAGAAGGGTTACTAAATTATAAGTTAGCTAAAATAATTCTTAAAGTAGCAAATCTAGATTATGATAATTATTTTGATAAACTTACTAATAGTGAAAAAGAGCGATTAATTAATAATTTATTTGCTATGAATTTAGAAATATCTGGAACAAAGTCATTTGATAATTCGCAAGTTTGTAGTGGTGGTATTCCATTATCCGAAATTAATTTGAAAAATTGTGAATCTAAGAAAGTTAAAAATTTATATATTGCTGGGGAATTATTAGATCTTACTGGAAAATGTGGTGGTTATAATTTGACTATTGCTTGGCTTTCAGGTTTATTAATTGGTAATAGTATAGGTGATGATTATGATTAGGGTAAGACAAGTAAAAATTTCCATATTAAAAGATAATCCAGAAAATATTATAAAAAAAATTAGTTCAAAGTTAAGAATAAATACCTCTGAAATAGAAAATTATAAAATAGTTAAGAAATCAATTGATGCTAGGGATAAGAATAATATTTTTTTTGTATATGAATTTGATGTGAAGGTTAAATCTCAGAAAAAAATATCTTTAACTAATGATATATTTTTAGTTGATGATGAAGATTATAAATTTTTGGTTACAGGTACAAAACAAATAAATGATAGAATAGTTATTGTTGGTAGTGGACCAAGTGGTTTGTTTTGCGCATATATGCTTGCTGAAGCTGGATATAAACCATTAATAATTGAACAAGGGGAAATGATAGAAGAAAGGGTTAAGACTGTTGAAGAATTCTTTAAGACTAATAAGTTAAATCCTAATTCTAATGTTCAGTTTGGTGAAGGTGGAGCAGGAACTTTTTCTGATGGTAAATTAAATACACTTATTAAGGATAAATTAAATAGGGGTAAAAGAGTATTTGAAATATTTGTGGAAGCTGGTGCGCCAGAAGAAATTATGTATTTGAATAAACCGCATATTGGGACAGATATTTTACGGAAAGTAATTATTAATATTCGTAAAAAGATCATAAGTATGGGTGGAGAATTTAGATATAATACAAAGTTGACTAATTTGATTATTGAGTCTGATACTATTAAAGCAATTGAAGTTAATAACAAAGAAATAATTAATTGCTCAATCCTAGTTTTAGCAATCGGTCATTCAGCAAGGGATACTTTTAAATTACTTCATGATAAAAATATTACTATGAAAGCTAAAAACTTTGCTGTTGGAGTTAGAATTGAACACCCACAAGAAATGATTAGTAAGAATCAATATGGAGATAAATATAAATTATTGGAACCAGCAAGTTATAAGTTAACTTATCAAACTAAAAGTGGAAGAGGGGTATATTCTTTTTGTATGTGCCCTGGTGGTTTTGTTGTTAATGCATCTAGTGAAGAAAATAGACTTGTAGTTAATGGCATGAGTAATTATAAGCGAGATGAAGTTAATGCCAATAGTGCTCTTGTAGTTACTGTTACAGCATCTGATTTTGGTAATGATCCGCTTTCTGGAATTGAATTCCAAAGAAGATTAGAAGAAAATGCTTATAAAGTTGGTCAAGGAAAAATACCTGTTCAATTGTATAAAGATTTTGTTATAGGTTGTGAGACGACTAAATTAGGTAATATCGTTCCAAATACTAAGGGTGAATATAGTTTTGCTGATTTAAATAAAGTTTTACCAGAATATATTACGGAATCTTTAAAGGAAGCGATTCCTAATTTTGATAAAAAGATTAAAGGGTTTGCTCGTGATGATGCTGTTTTGTTAGGTGTGGAGAGTAGAACTAGTTCACCAGTTATTATCGTTAGAAATGAGTTTGGTGTTTCAAATGTTTCTGGAATTTATCCATGTGGAGAAGGTGCAGGGTATGCAGGAGGAATTACCACTGCTGCTATTGATGGGGTGAAAGTTGCAGAAAGTATAGCAAAAATTTATAGAGTATAAGTCAGTCAATCAATATGCTGGCTTTTTCTTTACTTTTTAAATGGTTTGTGTTATAATAGGCATCGCTATTAAAAAAGGGGTTGTTTGTATGAAAAAAATAAAAGTTAACAAAAAAGTAGTAGCTTTATTATTGGCTGCTGGTATAGGTACAGGAGTTGTTACTTTTTCTTTATCAAAAAAGATGCGTGATGACGCAATTGGTGGAGGATTAGAAAACTCAATTGGTTATACTAATATAAATCCAATATATAATTTTAAAGTTTATCCAGAAGATTTTGTTGTTTTAAATGTTGGTGATCACGACAGTATGGGTGTGCATTTTCAAGATAGAAAAATGAAAATGTGTAATGATCAAGATATTTCACTTGGAATTGAAATTACATCTTCAGCAGAAAATGAAGCTGATATTTATGATGATATTGAATATGCTAAAAGTGTTTTGGAAGAATATGATGTTAATTTTCCAGTGTTTTTAAATATTGATAAAATTGTTACCAATGAAAAATTATCTAATGAACAAAGGGAAATATTAGTTAATGATTTTATTAGAAAATGTAGTGAAAATCATATTGTGGTTGGTATCAGTGGTACTGATATAAATTTATCGAGATTAGTTAAATATTGTGTAATTGATGATTGTAAGAAATTTTTAGTGATGGATAGTGAGATAATTCAGTATCCTGATCGTGATAATCTTGATCTTATTAAAGATTTAGAGGGTATTGTAACTACTACTTGGCATTTCTTATCTGGAGAATTTAATTCTAAAGATAACAATCCAGAATACTTTGTTGGAGACTATAGTTATGTAGTTCAGAAAGATGACGATATTATAGATATTGCTTTAGAATTTAATATGAGTGTTAATGATTTACTTGAGTATAATGGTATGAAAAAGAGAGATGTTGTTGAAGGTACAGTACTTAGAGTTCCAAGTAAAAGTGCTATTAGACAATATAAGGGGCTTGAAGATTTTGAGGTTTTAGATGAAGCTATTCGTGGATGTGACTTATCATTATATCAAGATGCTGAAATCAATTGGGATAAAATTGCTGAAAACTTTGGTTTTGCAATTTTAAGATGTTCTACTGGACTTGATGTTGATCCTACATTTGAAGTTAATGCTGCTAATTGTGAACTTTATAATATTCCATTTGGTGTTTATTGTTATAATAAAGTTGATAATTCTGATATGATTAATTCAGATGAATTTGCAAAGCGTTTAGCTGTTCAAACAGATCAAGTATTAAGTTTATTAAAAGATAAAGATGTTAGTTATCCTGTATATTTATGTTTAGAATATGAGCATGGAGCTAATGCACATTTTACAAAGACACAGGTTGTGAAAATGATAGAAGATTGGTCAACAACACTTAGAGAGGCAGGATATATTCCTGGTATCTATTGTACTCAAAATGATTATAAATTTTTACAAAGTTGTGTTGACTATCCAATCTCAGATGTATTGCAAGTTTGGATTGCTGGGGGAGATCAATATTCTACAAGTGATGAAGCAATTGAACTAGATGAAGTAAAACCAGCAGAAGTTTTAAATAATAAAGAATATAATGCAGCAGTTGCACAATCAACCAATGTTTGTGTTGATGCTGGTGCTGGAAATTCAAAAGGTTATTTAAATGTTGATTATTCGATAGTTGACTATACTCGTATTCCGACAGCTAAAGATAATGAAGAATTTGCAACAAAACAATTTAAAAGACCAGATTGGTTGTTACTAGGTAGTGGTTTAGGACTTATTGTTTTAATTAACAGTTCTTTAGCTCTAAATGGGTCTTTTAAAAATATTAAAGGTTATTCAAAGAAGAAAAATACTACTAAATAGAGTAGTATTTTTTAAATATTATGATATAATGAGAGTAGATTTGGAGATGATATATTGTGAGTTATGAAATGTTAATTATACTTATTACATTAGTTATTACTTTAGGTGCTCAATGGTACATAAATAGTATGTATAAAAGAACAAAAAAAATAAAAGCTGATTCAAAAATGACTGGTCGTGAAGTTGCTAGAAAAATTCTTGATAAAAATGGTTTGAAAAACGTTAAAGTATTAGAAGTTAGTGGAATGCTTACTGATCATTATGATCCAAGAAATAAAACTGTTAGTTTATCGACAGATATTTATAATAATGATTCAATAGCATCACTTAGTGTAGCTGCTCATGAATGTGGTCATGCAATTCAAGATAAGAATGATTATTTTTTCTTAAGATTTAGAAATAGTATTGTTCCAATTGTTAATCTTTCTTCAAGACTTGGTTATATCGCTATTATGATAGGGTTATTTACATCATTGACTGGATTTTTATGGATTGGTATATTTTTAGAGTTTATTATTTTATTATTTCAAGTAGTTACATTACCGGTTGAATTTAATGCCTCTAGTAGAGCTTTAAAACAGTTAGAAGAACTAGAAATTGTTTCTAAAAGAGAACACAGACTATGTTATAAAATGTTGAAAGCAGCAGCTCTTACTTATGTTGCTTCGGTAGCAACGGCTATTTTACAAATATTTAGGCTTTTATTAATTGCTAGAAGTGATGAGAGGTAAAATATGATTAGAGTTGTAGATAATATTAATGAAGCAAATTGTATAACTCATAGTGGGACAATGCATGCTGATGAAGTGTTTTCAACGGCTTTTTTAGAATTGTTTTTAGGAGATGTCAAAGTATTTAGAACAAGTAATATTGAGGCAAAAGATGTGGATGAAAATGTCATTGTTTATGATATTGGTCGAGGTAAATTTGATCATCATCAAAATGATGTTTTAAAACGTGAAAATGGTGTTATTTATGCCGCATTTGGATTGTTATGGCGAGAATTTGGTAAAGAATTCTTGAAGAGTCAGGATTTTTCTTATGTTGATGAGATGTTTTTGGCAATTGATAAAGACTTAATTGAAGCGATAGATGCTGATGATAATGGACAATTTCCTAAGATTGAAGCAAATTATAAAGTAAAAACATTAAGTAATGTTATTAAGCTTTTTAATCCTAGTTATGATTCTTTTCAAAATGAAAGTGAACAATTTATAAAAGCAGTTGGTTTAGCAAAGACAATTATTGAAGAAGAGTTATTATATATTAATGGTAAAGTAATTGCAGATAAAAAGGTTCAAGATATTTTAGATACTATTGATATAAATAGTAAATACTTGATTTTAGATGAATATTTACCATATGAAGAAGTATTATTAAGTCATGCGAATGCAGTTAATTTATTGTTTGTAGCATTCCCATCTAACCGAGGTGGTTATGCTATTAAGACTTTGCCTAAAAGTATTGAAGATAGGACGGCACGGTTAGAATTTCCTGAAGAGTGGGGTGGACTTACTGGTAAGGAATTAGAAGATGTAGCAGGTATTAAAGGTTTAAGATTTTGTCATTCAGCAAGATTTATAGTTAATTGTGATAGTTTAGATACAGTTTATAAAGTGTTTTCTGAAATATGTAAATAATTGTAAAAATATGTATTTTAGAATTAATAAGCTTTAAAAGTTTAATTTAAAATTATATTATATTAATGAGGTGGACTATGTATAATCGAAAAAAAGAATTAAGAATAAATATAATATATAGTACAGTTATATTATTATTAGCAGTTTTTTCTACATATTATATATATAATAAATTTCAAGAAGATAGAGATATTGATTTTAGTTCAGAATCACTAGATGTTATTTATCATGATACTACTGGTGATAAAATAACTATTACTAAGATGACTCCTGTTACAGATTCTGTTGGATTATCTTCAAAATCATATAATGTTTCATTAAAAAATAATTTGACTGAAGATGTTTCATATACTATTAAAGTTGTTGATGATTTAGATGTGATTGCTGAGGATGAATGTGAAGATAAATTAATTCCTAAGGATAATATAAGAATATCTGTAAAAATAAATAAACATGATAATGCTATTTATCAATTAGATGAATTAGAAGATGGAATTTTACTTCATGATACTATTGAAGCTCTTGATACTGCAGATATTGCTATTAGGGTATGGATAAAACAAGATAGTAATTTGCCTGCTGGAGCTAAATTGCATTATCATGCTAAGATACAAGTAGTAGAAGAAGATGGAATGGTAGCTATTAATAAGTAGGTGATATAGTGGAAATAGATTTAAGCCTTTTACATAGTAGTGCAGTTAATGATATTGATATAACTGGTAATTATAAAATTAACAAATCTTATTATGAAAATTCTGATGTACTTGATTTAGATGAAGTTCATGTAGAGGGTAAAATTATTCGAAAAGAAAGTGAAGATGATTTAGAAGATTATATTGAATGCTCAATTGTTGGTGAAATGGTGATTGAAGATTCTATTTCATTAGAAGCAATAAAGTATCCATATGAAGTAAAATATTCTGATTTTATTGTAGAAAACTGGTTAAAAAATGAAAATACACTTGATATTTTTAGCTTTTTGTGGGAAAATATTGTACTAGAGGTCCCCTTACAATATACTAAGGTCGAAGATCTCAGTAAATTTCATGGGGATGGATGGAGATTAATTAGTGAGGATGAATTAAAACTCGAAAACAATCCATTTAGTGAGTTATTAAAAGATGAAGAAGAGGAGTGATAATATGATGAAATTAGACATTCAAATGTTTGCAGTTCCTTTCCGTAAAGTTTCAAAGACAAGAAAGAGAATGAGAAGAAGTCATAATGCTATGGAAGTTCCTGGTATGACTAAATGTTCTAGTTGTGGTGAAATGATTAAACCACATAGAGTTTGTCCAAAATGTGGTAGCTACAAAGGAAAAGTTGAAGTTGAAAAAGAAAAAGCAGAATAGTCTGCTTTTTTTCTTTATTTATAATTTTATTTGCGATATAATTACTTGTAGAATAGGTGATTAAATGATTGTTGGTTTTAATGGAAAAAAAATTAGTCTTATAGAAATTATTTGTATAATTGTAATACTTGTTGTACTTATTGCGATGGCAGTAAGTGGAATATCATCTTTAATAGGTAAAGATGATGGTGACATGTGGGAACAGCGAGAGGATATTTTAATCGCAGAAGCAGAAGAATATTATCTTAAAAATTCTAAAGATGATTTAGTTTATGGAGATAATTTTAATATTAAGCTTAGTGAATTAGAAAAGAACAATTATTTGCATGATAAATTTCCAAATAGTTGTATAGATAATTCTTATGTTTCAGTATATAAAGATATTGATGGTAACTATGTATATATTCCAACTATAAAATGTTCAAGTAATGATTATATTTCTAAAACATTATATCCGGTAATTAATACTTCTTTAAATGATAATAGCCTTTTAATTGATATACGTGATAGTAGTAATAATCAGAAGGTGCTATTGTATGATTGTACTATTAAAATATATAATGATGACGAAGAATTACTAAATAATGATTTTCTTGATATAAATTTAAATGAATTTAGAAAGACTTTAAATTTGAAAGAATATGATGAAGATATTTCTAAACTTAGGGTTGTCGTTATGGCGAGAAATAATATTGGTTTTACTTCAGAAATAACGTTGAAAACAAATAAAATGTAAACAAAATATGTGTTTGCATTTTTTTGTTTGCACAGAAACTATTGAGATAGTATATTTAAATTATGATAATATAAGGAGTGTTTTTGTTATGAACATGAAGAAATTTGTAATTTTTTTATAGCATGTTTTGTTTTGTTGCCATTTGGTACAAAGGCTTTGAATGCGGTTTATGATAAAAGCCTAGATGATGTTTCACAATATTCTGCTTTTTGAGCTGTTGCTACTAAAGATGGTGGTTATGCTGTTTTGTCTGGAAGTTTGAGTGATGAAATAATAGGTATAATAAAATATTCTAGCGACGGAAATAAAATGTGGAGTAATATTTATGATGTTGATAGAATAACCACTTTTTATCCAGGATTTACTGAACTTGATAATGGAAAACTTGTTGCTGTTACTAATAATTTGATATATGTAATATCAGAAAATGGGGCATTATTAAATACTATTGACGTGTCTAATACACTTGGAAATTTTTTGGGTTTTAGGTATACTGGTGATGGAGCTGGTACTGTTTGTGCTGCAATATGTCAAGTTAAGACTGGCATTATTACTTCTATATTGCTTTCGGTTGGAGCAATTGTATTATTTGGATTTCAAGTATGAAGTATTTTAAAAAACAAAAAAGATTAAAAGGATAAGAATGAAGAGATTCATTCTTTTTTTGTGCAATGTAATACAAAAATATCGTAATACAAAATAAATGTATGTTTTTTGTTGTAAACTAATGGTTTGTTGACAATCTTTTTTGACCATGGTATAAATTAAGTAGAATATTGGGATAATATTTAATAATATGAGGTGAAACATATGAAGGAAAAGTTAAAAATATTAGCTTTTGTTCTATTATGTCTTTGGTTTATTCCAACAAAAAGTTTGGCATTGGATGCAACTTATGATAAAAAAATGGGTAGTTCTAGTGATAACTATATTGCTATGCGTGGTGTAGCAACTAAAGATGGTGGTTATGCTGTTTTAGCTTTTAGAAACAACTCTTCTAATGGAAGAATTGCTATTGATGATGGATTGATATATATAATTAAGTATTCTGCTGATGGTGAAGAATTATGGGTTAAAAACTATTCAGTTCCTACTCCACCGGAAGACTGCTATGATTATTGGGATTCTTATAATCAGCAAAATGTACAACAATGTAACTCTCTTCGAAGTTCTATGCTTTTTGGTTTTACAGAACTTGATAATGGTAATTTAATTCTTATTTCAAATTATTATAAGATGGTATTTTCTGATAATGGGACCTTAATATCACCACAAAATATGACAGAAGATTTTTATAATTATATGGGTTTTAGATGTGATAATGAAGGTGAAGGAACAGTTTGTGTTGCTATAGGTGGTAATACTTTTAATGGAGATAGAAATAATAGCCAGGAAAAACTTTGGGGTAGAATATTCAAGGTAAATGAAGATGGATCAATTGATAAAACCTATCAGATACCATCTTTACAAATAATAATCTCGGAAAATGCTCCAAGTGTTGGTGTCCCTGTCAGTATATTTAGAAATAATGATGGTAATTATGTGATGGAGACAATTGAAGGAATAATTCCTTGGATATATGTTTTTGATAGTAATTTAAACCAAATTTCTAAGACACCAGTAATAATAAGGAATAGTAGTATTAATATTATTCAACAGGTTGGAGATATTTATTGGATTGCTGGTCAATTTTCTAATAATGATTATTTTGGTGCCTATATTAAGTATGCAGGTCAGTTTTCATTATCAAAAACAAGTTATGTTACATTTAATCAAGAATTAAATAATGTTTTAAATGAGAAAATTATTACTGAAGCACAAATAGATATACAAGAAATTGAGGAACAAGGTAAGGTAGATGAACAAACAGCAGATTTACTTGCTAAAAGTGGAGCGCTTGGTATTATTGGACTTTTTGATGGTTTTAGAGATGGAAAATATATTTCAACATTTGATGCTAATTTTACAAATCTTATAAATAACTCGTCTAGCAATTCTATGATTAATTATGATTTTAGTTTTATGCGTCTTGATTCTAATTTGGAAGAAATTGATAGATATGAAATAGTTAAGGGAATTAGTCAAAATGAAGGAAGCGTTTTAGAAGGTGGAATGTTTAGTTCTATATTAAGACTTAGTGATGGATCTGATGTTGTTTTAACTAATATTATGAGTGATGGAAGTATTAATGCTAGACATATAAAATTTGGTAAAAAGAATGTGGTTTTACCAACTACTACTAGTAGTGATGATGTTATTCTTGAAAAAAATGTTTATGAGCCAGGTGATGTTGTAAAAGTACAGTTGAGACAGAAAGATGGATACTATGTTGATAAGATTATTGTTAGAGATGCAACTGGAAAAATAATTGATGTTGGTGCTGATAATACTTTTATAATGCCAGACTCTGATGTTACTATTGATGTTCAATATAAAAAAATAGAACAAGTTAAAACTGGTGTTGTTTTATCAACTTTGCTTTCTTTATTGGCTTTAGGTTTTGTTGGATTTACTACTGTTAAGTATTTTAAACAAAAACGTCCAATAGGTATGTGAGAATGAAGAAATTCATTCTTTTTTTGTATATTATTAATAAATTGACTTTATAATTAGTTTGTATTAAAATTAATTTATCGTAGGATATCTTTTTAAGGATGTGGTAGTATTAAAAAAGTTCTTTTTTGTTTTGTTTTGTTTAATATATTTTTTGTTTCAATAGATGTTTTTGCAGATGGTTATAGGGTTGTATATGATTATACTTTCGATGATGATAAATTGATATTAAATGGAGTTGCTACAAATGATAATGGTTACTTAGTTGTGGCTGTTGATAATTTTACTTCTATTAGTGATATTCATGAAATTTCCAATTTTATGATTGTTAAATATTCAAATAATGGTGTAGAAGAATGGAAAAAAACATTTGATTTTGGGAGTATTAGTAATGAATCTTTATTAAATATTGTTTCAGTTTCTCAGTTTTCTAATAATAATTATATATTGTATAGCTTTAATAAAATTATTGTTATTGATGAACTTGGCAATACTATAATTGAAAAAAGTGCTGATGAATTAGGTTTAAATCCAATATATAAAGGTTATGTTATAGGTGATAGATTTTATGGTGTCTTTGCTGATATACAAGAAGAAAAATATTATCTAGCTAGTTTGGATAGTGAATTGAACATTCTTGATAGACTAGATATGTCTAAAGATATTCGAAATGGCTTTGGAAAATTTTTTGTTGATAAGGATAACAATTTAGTTATAATTAGTAAAAATGATTCCTCATCAATTCGCCAGTTACAAGTATATGATAAAGATTTTAATTTGGTTAATACTAAATTAATTAATAATACTGATTTAAATGATAATGGCTATGTATATGAACAATTTGTTGATGGATCATATTTAACTATGATTGACATTGATACTTATTCTGATGAGAGTCAACATTTTAGGACACATATTGATTATGATTATTATATTTTTGATAGTAGTTTGAGTAATAAAATTGCCAAAAGACAGTTTGTTTCTGGAACACCAAATGAAATAGATAATTCAATATACTTATACAAATATTTTTTAAGCGTTTATAAAAATATATTATATAATTTTAATGTATATGATAATAATTTATCTATGATTGATGTTGATTATAATGATGATAGAACGGCTATTGTTTATAATTATTTGAAATTTGATTCCCAATTTAACGAATTGGCAAAAATTAATTTATATAATATTCCTATAGATGATGGGATTGGACTTTCACATTATAGTTCACAACCTGATATTTTTAAAGAATATATTTTTAATCTAGTTATACATTTAAAAGATGGAAGTGATGTTGCTTTAGTAAACTTTGGTAATGATGGTTATAGAGGGAGGCATATTAAAATATCCAATCGTTATTATGCTACTAATATAAGTGAAGATACTTCTGTTTCTTTTGATGCTGTTAGTTATTTGCCAGGTGATACTGTTAAGATGCAATTAAGACAAAAAGATGGATATTATATTGATAAAGTAATTGTTAGAGATGCAACTGGAAAAATAATTCCAGTTGACCTTAAAAATCAAACTTTTGTAATGCCAGATAGTGATGTCACTGTTGAAGTTCAATATAAGAAAATTGAACAAGTAAAAACCGGAATATTAGCATCAATAATATTATCTTTAATGGCATTAGGAATAATACGGTTTAGTAGTATTAAATATTTTAAGAAGCGAACAGTTAATTAGGAATGAAGAAATTCATTCTTTTTTTGTGTATTTTTGCTATAATAAATATGGTGGTAGTATGCAAAAAGTAATAATTAGTCCTAATGAAGAGAAATTAAGAATACTTGATAGTTATGAAAATAGTAATGAATTACATAATATTAAGTTTATGACTAAGAAAGAATTTATTGATAGTTACTATTATTCTTATGATGAAGCAGCACTTTATTATTTAATGAAAAAATATAATTATAATATCGATGTCTGTAAAATATATTTAAGTAATTTATATGTAATTTATATTAATAAGAAATATATGAATAGTAAACTTAGTTTTCTTCAGGAATTAAAGAAAGAATTAATAGATAATAAACTATTATATTTTTCGCATGGCTTTAAAAAGTATTTAACTGGTAGGAAAATAGAAGTTCATAATTATTATGGTTTGGATAAGTATGAGGAAGAAATACTTAATTATAAAGTTGATATTCCAGATGTTAATTTTAGTCATGATATTTATGAGTTTAAAACTATTGAAGAAGAAGTTAATTTTGTGTGCTTAGAAATTATCAAATTAATTAAAAGGGGAGTAGATATTAATAAGATATTTCTTACTAATGTTAGTGAAGACTATTTATATGTCTTAAAAAGATTCTTTTCTTATTATAAAATTCCTATTAATATTAATTTTAGAGAAAGTATTTATGGGACTAAGGTTGTTAAAGAGTATTTAGAAAATGGTATTCTTGACTTGGAAGATGAAAGTAAAAAAACTATTAATAGAAAGTTAGTTAGTGTTCTTAATAGTTTGGCATTTTTAGATAAAGATGAAATATATGAAAAGATATTAATTGATAAGCTTAAGCGAACTACTATTTCTTATAAGAGGCTTAGTAATGCCATTAATATTAAAGATTTATATAAAGGAAGTTTTAATGATGATGAATATGTCTTTGTACTAGGATTTAATCAAGATAGTATTCCTAAAGTTTATAAAGATATTAATTATATAAGTGATGATATAAAAGATGAAGTAGCACTATATAAGACTGATTATTTAAATAAAAGAGAAAAACAGATTATTATTTATTTACTTAGTAAGATCAAGAACTTATATTTATCTTATAAATTAAGTTCACCTTTTAATAAATATTATAAATCTCCTTTAATTGAGGAATATAAATTTAATGTTATAAGTGACTACGAAGTTAATTATAATTATTCAAATATGTATAATAAAATTAGATTGGTAGAAATACTAGATAAATATAACTTATATGGAGAAAAAGATCGGGACTATGATCTTTTAAAGAATAATTATGATATTTCATATTTAACTTATGATAATAGTTTTACGGGTATTGATAATGATTTATATCTTAAGAATTTACCTTATCCTTTGAAGCTTTCTTATACATCACTTAATAGTTACAATGAGTGTAAGTTTAAATATTATTTAAAATATGTTTTAAAACTTGATAAGTATGAAGATACTTTCGCAGCATTCATTGGTTCACTTTATCATGAATTATTATCTTTATGGCGAAAGAGTAATTTTGATTTTCATGAAGAATATAATAAATATTTAGAAAAGAGAGAACTAAATTTAAAAGAAAAACTTTTATTAGTTAGAATAAAGAGGGAATTATTAAGTTTAATTGAAGTATTAAAAAAACAAGATATGTATACTGAATATAAGGATGAATTATATGAAGCATATGCGGAAGTTGATTTAGAAAAGAGTGTTTCTGTTAAGTTTGTTGGTTATATTGATAAGATAATGTATTCTAAAATAGTAGAAGATACTTATTTTTCAATAGTTGATTATAAAACAGGATTGATTGATACTCATATTGAACCAATGAAATATGGGTTACATATGCAACTACCAGTATATTTATATTTAATTCATTATTCGAAGATATTTACTAATCCAATATTTACGGGTATATATTATCAAAATATTCTATTTAATTATCCTACTTGGAGTTTAAAATTAGAACAAGATATGAAAGATAGATATTTACTCAAGGGATATTCAACAGATGATACTGAGATACTTAAAAAATTTGATATTACTTATAAAGATAGTGAATATATCAAAAGTATGAAATATAGTCCTGAGAAAGGATTTGGTACTTATAGTAAGATTATTGATGGAGATACATTGTATAATCTTGTTCATTATACAAAAAAACATATTTCAGATAAAGTAGATGAAATACTTGCGGGAGACTTTGAAATTGATCCAAAAGTATATGCTTTAAATAATGTTTCATGCGAATTTTGTAAGTTTAATGATATTTGTTTTATGCGTAAATCACAACTTAAATATTTAGATAAAGTAGATGATTTATCTTTCTTAGGGGGTGAAGAGTAATGGCTTGGACTAAGGAACAACAACAAGCGATTGATACAGAAGGAAAAAGTGTTATTGTCTCAGCTGGTGCTGGTAGTGGTAAGACAGCTGTTTTAACAGCTAGAGTACAAAGAAAATTACTTAGTGGTATTCATATTAATGAATTATTAGTTTTAACTTTTACTAATGCAGCTGCTGCAGAAATGAAAAATAGAATTAGAAAAACAGTTAATAATACTAAAGAATTAAGTCAGGAAAAAGATTTAATAGACTCAGCATATATAACTACATTTGATGCTTTTGCTTTAGCTCTTGTTAAGAAGTATCATACAAGACTTAATGTCTCTAATAATATTAAGATTACTGATGAAGTAGTAATTGATTTAAAAAAGAAGGAAATACTTGATAGTATATTTGACAGTAATTACTTTTCTCCAAAACAAGGGTTTATGAAGTTAATTAATGACTTTGCACTTAAAGATGATGAGGAGTTAAAAAACTATATTTTAAATGCTTATAAAAATATAGAATTAAAGTATGATAAAACAGAGTTTTTAAATAGTTATTTTGATAAGTTTTTTACTGATAGAGAAATAGATAAATTAATAGTGGAATATATTAATTTATTAAAAGAAAAACAAAGTATTATTAAAGAGTTAATTAATGAATTAAATGCTTATTTTGATTCTGATTTTGTTAGTAAAATAGACGATAATTTTAAAGCTTTAGTTAATGCAAATACTTATGAAGAGTTTAGACTAGCTTGTAGTTACAGTAGTATTACTTTGCCTAGAAATAGTGCTAGTCAAGGTAAAAAGATTAAACAAGAGATTTTTGCTGTTGCGGGTGAAATTAGAGAATTATGTATTTATGAAGATACTAATGAAATTAGGGAAGAAATATTAAGTACTTTTGATAATACAAAAGTTATAATAGATATTTTAAAAGAGTTTGATTTATTACTTGATAAATATAAAAGAGAAGAAGAAATATATAATTTTATTGATATTGCGAGAATGGCAATTGAAGTTGTTAAAGATAATGATGATATTAGGGAAGAATTAACTAATAGTTTTAATGAAATATTAGTTGATGAGTATCAAGATACTTCTGATATTCAAGAGATGTTTATTTCTCTTATTTCTAAAAATAATGTTTATATGGTAGGAGATGTTAAGCAGTCAATTTATCGTTTTAGAAATGCTAATCCATATATATTTAAAACTAAATATGATGATTATCGAGATAATAATACTGGTTTAAAAATAGATTTATTAAAGAATTTTAGATCTAGGGGAGAAGTACTTGATAATATTAATTTATTATTTGATTTATTTATGGATGATAAATATGGGGGAGCAGATTATAGAGTTAGTCACAGAATGGTATTTGGAAATAATACTTATATAAATGAAGGGAAGACTACACAGGATTATAATTTAGATGTTATAGTTTATGATAAAGACAAACTTGGTAAAATTACTAAGGACGAGGAAGAAGCTTTTATTATTGGTAATGATATTAAGAATAAGATTACTAATAAGTATCAGATATTTGATAAGGATGAATTAATACTTAGAGATGTTCAGTATAGTGATTTTGTAATACTATTGGATAAGAGTAAGAATTTTGATTTATATAAGAAAGTATTTGAATATTTAGATATACCACTTACTATTTTGAAAGAAGAATCATTAAGAAAATATGAAGATTTATTAGTT
>CAZVUP010000001.1:0-108065 GCA_964630365.1 uncultured Muribaculaceae bacterium | reverse complement strand
TACGACGCGATCCCCGGGTCCATGGGCCTGTCCGAGAAAATGTTCCATATTTCTGGCATTAAAGTATGAATTCTTTTTTTAGTTAGAGCAGATAAAAATACGATAGGGGCATATGTTGCGAATTGAAATTCGGCTCTAATTAATTTTTCGTATTCTTGAATACTTATATCTGATACTGTATCCCATTTATTTACTACTATTATTATTCCTTTGCCACGTTCTATTGCATATCCAGCAATATGTTTGTCATGTTCTTTGATTCCCTCTTCAGCATTAATGACTACTAGGCATATATCACTTCTATCAATTGCTTTTAGGGATCTTAAGAGACTATATTTTTCTACTGATTCAAATATTTTTCCTTTTTTTCTCATACCAGCTGTATCTATCATTACATATTCTTCATTATGATATTTTAATACTGAATCTATTGAATCACGGGTTGTTCCTGCGATATTTGAAACAACAACTCTTTCTTCATTTAATAGAGCGTTTGTTAGAGAGCTTTTTCCAACATTTGGTCTTCCTATTACTGAAAATTTAGTTCTGGTATCTTCTTCTTCTTCTTTTTCATGAAATCCTATAGTTATAGTATCCATTAATTCAACAAATCCAGTGTTGTGAATACTACTTATAGGGATATATGTATCAAAACCAAGTTCATAAAAATCGTAAATGTTATTTTGTGCATCTTTAACATCTATTTTATTAATTGCGACAACAACTTTTTTATCACTTTTTCTTAAAATATCTCTTATTAAGATATCATTAGCGGTTAATCCTTCTTTACCATCTACAATAAATACAACAATATCAGCTTCAGCAATGGCTATTTCTGCTTGCATTTTTATTTCTTTGTTGAAATCCATTTTACTAGCATCAATACCACCTGTATCTATTAAATAGAAGCGTTTTTTGTTATATGTGGCTTCTTGATATATTCTATCTCTAGTTACGCCTGGTAAGTCTTCAATGATAGATATTTGTTTTCCAACAATTTTGTTGAACAAAGTTGATTTGCCGACATTAGGTCTACCTACAAGAGCAACAGTTGGTATTTTCATAAATATCCCTTCCTTCTTTTACGCAATTATTATAGCATATGGTTGTAAAGTTTTAAAGAAATTTTATTTTATTATTTAGTACAAATAATAATAATGATATAATTATAATGGATGGTGATTATATGAGTAAAAAAGAAAATAAAGTTACTAAATGGTATGATAATGGTAGTGTTATTACTAGTTTAATTATTACAACTATTTTGATAATTATAGTATCTAGTCAATCATTTTCAGTTGGAAGTAATAGTTCATTAGCACTATTTGGTAGTATTATAAATCATAATAGTATTTATTTATTGATACTTATCTATTTTATATTTTTAAAGTTTCCATTTGGTAAGAAATATTTTAATTATCTAAATATAATTTTAATGTTTATTTATTTTATTGCGACACTTACTTCATTATTAACTTTAGTGCAGGCTTTTTCATTAAATACAGTATTATCTTTTGTAATTAACTTTATAATAATAATTTATTTAATTCATACTTTTTTTAGAGATACGATAATTTGGAAAGATTTTAAATTATATAATTCTCCATTTAATGAAATAACTAATGATGGTTTCTTTTATAGTATTTTAGTAGTTAGTGTCTTCTTATTAGCTGTTAATTTGATATCTACAATTGCTTTTAGTGGTGTTTTGATTTCTGTACTTGATTGCTTATATTTTGCTTTATTTGGTAGATATATATATCTTTATAGAGAGTTTTTAGATTTTAAAAAGTTAGATGCTGATAATAATGGTAATTTTGATGAAATACAAAAGAAGATTAATGATACTTTTGATGATGCAACTACTAAGGTTAATAAGTTTATAGAAGATAGTAATGTTGATGAAATAATAGCAGATGTTAAAGATAAATTAGAGGATGTAGCAGAGGAAGTAAAAGATAGAATAAGTCCTGTTGTTGATGATACTGTATCTAAAGGCAAGACTAAAACTAAGAAATCTAATTCTAAAAAGGAGGATAAATAATGGAGTTTTTTGAAGAAATCTATAAAAATAAAGAAGATTTTCCTAAAATTAATTCATTACATAAGGAAGTAAAAAAATATAAATTTAATTTTTATCAGAATTTTGCAATTATATTATTTATTGTATGTTTCTTTTTAGGAATTATCTTTGGTAATTTATTTGCTATTTGTGAGACAACTTCATATTTTTATTCTGACTCATGTTTAGTTCCTCAATTTAATTTTTCTTTGATGATAGCAATATGGTTTATTAGTTTATTATTATCATTATTTATATTTGCTATTGGACATATTATTGCATTACTTCGACAAATAAGTGAAAAACTTAATAAATTTGATGCTTAATTATTGCAATTTATAATAAAACATGGTAATTTTAATATGTAAGCATGGTAATTGTGCTTAATAAATATAGGGAGGTATATTTTTATGAAAAAAGTTGAATTGGTAGAAGCTGTAGCTACTGCTACTGGATTAACTAAAGCTGATTCTGCAAGAGCAATTGATGCTACTTTTGCTGCTATCACTGGAGCATTAGCAAAAGGAGATAAAGTTCCACTAGTTGGATTTGGTACTTGGTCAGTTTCTAAGAGAGCTGCACGTGAAGGACGTAATCCAAGAACTGGTGAAACAGTTAAAATTGCTGCTAGAAAAGCTGTTACTTTCAAAGCTGGATCTGCTTTAAAAGATGCTGTAAACTAGTTTGGAAAAATGTAAAAAAAGGGACCTCATTGTAGGTTCTTTTCTTTTGCTGTGATATAATATAATTAGGTGGTGATTAAATGCTAGATGTTGCTTTAAAGCTACTTAAAGAAATAACTAGTAATTCCCATGAAGCTTATATAGTAGGAGGATTTGTTCGCGACTACATTTTAGGAATAGAATCTAATGATATCGATATAACTACTAATGCTACTCCGAAACAAATATTAGAAATATTTGAAGATAGTTGTTTGCCTAATGAAGATTATGGCTCTGTTACTGTCTTAAAAAAGGGTATTAGATTTGAAATTACTACATTTAGAAAAGAAATAGAGTATGCTAATAATCGAAAGCCAGTAGAAATTAAATATATAGATAATTTACGTGAAGATTTATTGAGAAGAGATTTTACAATTAATACACTATGTATGGATGAAAATGGTAATATTATAGATTTGTTAAATGGCAAAGAAGATATTAATAATCATATTATTATGACCGTTGGAAATCCTAATGATAAATTTAGCGAGGATAGTTTAAGGATACTTAGAGCTGTTCGATTTGCGACTATTCTTGATTTTGATTTAAATGATGAAGTAGTAGTTGCTATTAAGCAATGTAAGTATTTACTTAAAAATCTTAGTTATTATCGTAAAAAAGAAGAACTTGATAAAATTTTTACTAGTCCTAACTACAAAAGAGGTATCAAATTATTATTAGATTTGGGTCTTGATGAGGATTTGGATATTTCTAATTTGGATAAAGTTTTGGAATCTGGAACAAGAAGTTTAATTGGTATTTGGAGTATATTAAATGTTGCTGATAAATATCCTTTTAATAAAAATGAATTGGATTTAATTAAAAATATTAATTCTGTCTTGGAACTTAATAATTCTGATCCTTTAACTCTATATAAATATGGATTATATGTTAATAGTGTTGCTGCTGAAATAAAAAATGAGGATATTAAGCAGATAACTGAGGCGTATGATTCTTTACTTATTAAGAGTAGAAAAGATATTGCAATTGAGTCTGAAATTATCATGCGGATACTGAAGAGACCTCCAGGGCGTTATTTAAAGGAAATCTATGATGATCTAGAAAGAGAAATATTATATCGTAGATTGGCTAATAATCGTAATGATATCTGTAGATACATAATTAATAATTATAGTGATTGAGGTGATAATATGAAAAATTTTAAGTATATAGTTATTGCTGCTTTTACATTTTTGTTTTTACTTAATGTAAATGCTTTGGAATATAAAGAAATGGAATTAATACCAGTTGATACAGTTGCAACTGTTAGATCTGAGAATTTTGATTATGTTGATTTTTCATATTCTTCTATACTAAATGAGAAGGGGGATGCAACAGTTAATTTTACTAGTATTAATAACAAGAGTTCAGAGAATCTATTTGTAAGTATTGATATTCTTTTGTTTGATGGTGAAAAAAAGAATATCGGTTTTTTAACATATTGTTCTGATAAGGATTATAGTAGTGAGTATGCTGATATTAAGTTGAATGCTGGTCAATCATTACCATTTAAAATAAATGTATCGGCTAAGAAATATTTTGCTGAAGAAAAATATCCTCAGGATGTAAAATTTATTGCGGTTATGGATGATAATAAATATTGTCATATTGGTGGATATACTAAGTATGCTGGTTTAACATTGGAGGAGATAGAGGGAGGACAGCTTAATAGACAAAAGACACAGGCTGAAACATTAAGTGAATTTTATGAATTTCTTCATGGTAATGGGATCATTGCAATTGTTGTTATTTTGATTGTAATTATTACCATATATTCTATTTATGGGGCTATACTTAATGCACTTAATAAAAGAATGTTTGGGGAAACTACAGTACTTGCTTATGTGCCGATTGCTAACTTATATTTAACAGTTAAATTAGCTTTTGGAAAACTACCAGCTACGATATTCTTAATAGCTTATTTTGTTGCTATACCATTGTCTGTTGTAGGTATTGGTTTTCTAATATATGGTATTTTAGGTTTAGTTAATAGTATTGCTTTTTTCTTAATCATAATAAAATTAATTACTAAGAGATATGATTTGTTATATCATGAGCCAAAAGTTAAAAATCCGGGTTATGGTATGCAAAATAATTATGAAGTAAGTGGTAGTAATTCTAATGGATTTGGTTTTTCTCAACCTGATATAAATCAAAATTCTAATTCACAGACAGTACAAAGTAGTAATACAAATAATACAGAACAATCTTTATTGGATGATTCTGATAATAATTTAGTTAATTTTTCTCAGAATAATTCTAATAACCAAACGAACAATTCAAATGAAGAAGGATCTGATTTGACTAAGTTTTTCAATTAGATTCTTTTTTTCTTTTTTTAGTTGTGCTATTATTTTATGTAATGAGGTGATAATTTGAAAAACTCAGTATTAGTAGATATATTTAAAAGTGGAAATATTGTTATACCTTTATTCTTTATTAAAAAGAAGAAAGATTTTAATCTTGATATGGATGAATTTGTTTTTTTGATGTATTTATATAATTTAGGAGATAAATGTTTGTTTAATCCTAATAAATATGCTGATGATTTGAATATAGAATTGGCATCTTGTATGAATTATATAGGTAGTTTAACTGATAAGGGCTTTATTAATGTTGAGGTTATAAAGAATGATAAAGGTCTTATGGAGGAAGTTGTTGTTCTAGAACAATTTTATAATAAATTAGCCATTTCAGAAATTAGTAATGATGTATCAAAAGATGCTAATTCAAATATTTATGAATTAATAGAGCAAGAATTTGGTAGAACCTTAAGCCCAATTGAATACGAAATAATTAAAGCATGGTTAGAAAATAATATCAGTGAAGAATTGATAAAAGAGGCAGTAAAAGAAGCGACATTTAATGGGGTATCTAATTTGCGTTATATTGATAAAATTTTATATGAATGGGGTAAATTAGGATTAAATAGTGCTAAAGATGTGGAAGATATGCGTAAAAAGCGTAATGCAAAGACAGATAATAAGGATATAGACATAGATATTGTTGATTGGAATTGGTTTGATGATGAATAATATTCAAGAATACTTTAATAAATTATTTCCAAATCCACGGTGTGAGCTTAATTACAATTGTGATTATGAATTATTGATAGCTATTGTTTTAAGTGCTCAATCTACTGATAAGAGAGTAAATTCTGTTACACCAAGCATTTTTTCAAAATATCCTACCTTGGCTGATTTAAAAAATGCTGATTTAGCCATTTTAGAAAAAATAATTTATCCTGTTGGCTCATATCATAAAAAAGCTGCTTATATTAAGGAAATAGCTAAAATTTTAGTTGATAATTATAATGGTGTTGTTCCTAAAAATCGGGATGAGCTTTCTCTTTTTCCTGGTGTTGGTAGAAAAACAATTAATGTTTTTCTAAGTGAATTTTATAATGAACCTGCTTTTGCCGTTGATACTCATGTTGAAAGAGTTGCTAAAAGATTAGGACTTGCTAAGAAGTCCGATAATGTTTTAGTAGTTGAAAACAAATTAATGAAGAAGTTTCCTAAAGATTCCTGGGGGAAAACGCATTTACAAATGGTATTATTTGGGAGATACTATTGTAAAGCTGTGAAACCAATGTGTAAAAGTTGTGAATTAAAAGATATATGTAAAGAAAAAAAGAAGAATTTTGATTAATTCTTCTTTTATGGTGTAATAATACTATTTATTATATTTCCAATTGGATCTTCTGGTGTGGTAGGATCATCTGGTGTAGTAGGGTCTTCTTTTTGTTCTTCTTCCTTTTTTTCATATTTATTAATTGCAGCTTCACTTTGAATATCGTTATATGACTTGAATGTTGCAATTATTTTATATGTTCCATAAGGACTATCTGGTGTAAATGTATATGATGTTTTATCTGTCCAATCAATTAGAACATCATCTTTATAAATATTATAACCAAATTTTCCATGAGTTCCGTCATCTAATTCTCCAAGACTAACACCATTCCATGATAAGATTATTCGACCATTTTTTTCGTTTACAGAGAAGTTTCCAGGAGCAGGTATTTTATAAACTGAAAAATCAGTTTCTGTTGGAGCAGTTCCTTTTTTAAAGTATTCATAAACGGCTCCTATTCCACCATATGCTAATTTAGGAGGATTGCTTCCAGGGGAAATTCCTACTCTTTCTACACTGTCTGGTTGCTTAAATTCTTCTCGATTAGATTCCATAGCTCCAGCAGAAACTAAAGCATTGAATAATCTATCTTTTTGAATAGTGGCTGGAATATTACGTAATACATATTCTCCATTTTTATCGATGTAGTCATATCCATACCACATACCGATAGCTGTTTTTGTTGAGTAGCCAATAACCCAAGAATCTCTGATAGCATCTCCAGGCATGTGATTTTCAGCCATTGTTTTATCATCATAGTTAGTAGTACCTGTTTTACAAGCAACATTTTTAGGTGTTCCACCAGTTAATGATACATCTTGTAATACACTAGAAATCATAAATGCTGTTGCGTCAGACATAACTTGAACTTTTTCAGGTTTGAATTCTTCAGTTTTTCCAGTTTGCCTAAATACGATTTTATTAACTGAATATGGTTCATTGTAGTATCCACCATTACTAAATGCTGAATAAGCTGCTGCCATTTGAAGTGGTGAAACACCGGTAAATGCGCCAATTGCATGAGCTTCATGTAAGGCTATTGTTTCAGTCTTATCTGATGAATCTTTTGGATTCACACAAATACTATTCTTTTTATCATATTTATATCCTGAAGGACAGATTTCTGGTGTAATGCCTAATTTAGTTACAAATTCGGCAATTTTTTTATTATCAACTTGTTGGAAAGCTTTTAATGCAGGGATGTTTCTTGATGTTGATAAGGCTTTTCTTAACGTTATTTGTCCATAGTATCCACCATCCCAGTTTTTAATTGATCGACCATTTGAATAAGTGTATGGACCATCTACGAATTGTTGATAAGTTGACCAATCATTATATTCAATACCTGGACCATAATCAAACAATGGTTTTGCTGTTGAACCTGGTTGTCTTTTCAACTCAGTAGCATAATTGAACTGATCTGATGTACTGTTGTTTCGTGAATTTATATTTCTACCATTTCCAATGGCTAAAATTTTACCAGTTTGTGTATCAATAACGGCAACACCAGCTTGAACTTTATCATTAATCCAGTCATAGGCTTCGCCATTTAGAACTGAATTTACAGCATTTTGTTTTTCTCGATCTAAGTTTGTATATACTAATAAAGGTGTTGTATAAGCGTTAACTCCGTAACGTGATTTTATCTCATCAACAACCGTATCAATATATCCTTGATAAATATTATCAGAAGAGTAATTGGCATCAGCTGTAAGAGATTCAACTGGTATAGAGTTTGCAATATCAGCCTCATTTTTGGTAATGTAACCAGCTCGTTGCATTAGATATAAAACAGTTTTTCTTCTTTCAGTAGCATTTTTAGGATTTGTAGTTGGCCTATAATAGTTTGGTGATTTAAACATGCCAGCAAGAATAGCTGCTTCGCTTAAATTAAGTTCGCTTACACTTTTACCAAAGTAAGCAATTGAAGCTTCTTCAACTCCATAGATATTTCCACCTAAGAAGTGGTTATTGACATAATATTCGATGATTTGTTCTTTTGTATATGTTTTTTCTAATTTGAAAACAGCTAGATAAATATCTTCAAATTTACGAATTATTCCAGAAACACCTGATGTTTTTTGACCATATTTATCGGTAAAACTATTTTTAACAACTTGCATTGATAATGTCGAAGCACCACCAGCTCCAGCTCCTCTTGTTAATTGTCCAATTGTTGCTTTTAAGAAACGAGGAGCATCAAATCCATTATGTTGAAAGAATCTTGAATCTTCTGTAGCTATTATGGCATCAACTAATACTTCTGGAAGTTCATCATATGTAACTTTTTCTCTTTTTTCAGATCCTAATTTGGCAATTTCAAAACCATCTTTATCATAAATTCTTGTTATTTCTAAAGTGTTAAGTTTTCCTTTTTCAAATTTTGGATCAGCATTAATTTTAATATATATTATAAATACACTGAATGCTAATAATCCTACAATTCCCATTGTTAGGAAAGCTATAATAATTAAATTTAGTATTTTTTTCTCTTTTCCTGATTTTTTTCCTTTTAATAAATACCAAATTCCAGCAACAAATAAAATACCTACCAGTACAATTGCTGCGAAAAATATACCTCCACTCATATATCCTATTAATGTAGCAGAGATTGTTGCTAATAATAGTGCTAATTTTATGTTATTATCTTTTTTTAGTTTGACCGTTCTAGTTCTTTTTTTTGTCCTTCTTTTTACTTCTTTTTGCATTTATATACCTCCAATTATGTTATCGATTATCTTTAAATAGTCAATTATTGGTCTATAACTATCCTTTATTAAATATCCTTTTTCTTCAAAATAATCTAGTGGTATTGATTTTCTATTTGTTTTCTTTAAAAAATATAAAAAATCATTTGCCATTAGTAGATATGTTTTATTAATAGTTGTGAATCTTACAATTAAAAAAGCTATACCACCATTATTGTTTATATTTTCTAGATGTTTTATTTGATGACTATGAATGTTTGTTAATGCAAATGCTGTTTTACTTTTTGTTTCTTTTGCTTCAAAGTCAATATATTTACCTTTATATAATCCGTTATAATCTGTTGTTGATGGGGTTGTAAAAAAAGCTTCTTTTATAATTGCTTTATCTCTTGATGGATAGTCTACCTTAGTTATTTTAATAGGTGTTGGCTTTTTGTAGATATAAGCTTTTTCAATAGTTCTATAATATTCATTTGATTCATTTATTTCTGATTCTAATGTCATACCTCTATTACTATAGCTTATTTCCTTTTTGTTATCATGATTAATGCCATTTGGATAATTCATTCAATCACCTATTATTCATTATACAATATAATTGTATTTTTTTCCATAGATTTTTATATTTAATGATTTGTATTTTTTTAGCTTATTTTGTCATATTTATGATTTATTTTTTATAATGTATTAATATGTATTTGGTGATAAAATGAATTTTGTTGAAATAAGTAAAATATTTATGAAAATGAATTCTAATATTAATTATGCAAAAATTAAGGTTAGATTAGGAATGGTTAGTAATACGGTAGCATTTGACAAAAATGAGTAAAAATGCCATAATACTAGTGTAAGGGATTGGTGATTAATATGTATCAGAATAAAATAAAGCTTACGCCCCAAGACATACTTGAAAAAAATTTTAAAATTGATACACGTGGTTATCGTTTGAAAGAAGTAGATCAATTTTTGGATGATATCATTGGTGATTATGAGCAATTTCTAGAGATTATTAATAATCTTGAAAAAGAAAAGGCTGATTTGTTAGCTGAAATTATGAATTTAAAGCAAGAGCTTAGAAATTCAAAATTGAGTGTTGAAGCAGCTTCTAATTCACGATCAATGGGTGAAGTTACTAACATTGATATTATGAGAAGACTTTCTCAATTAGAAAAAATGGTATATGGATCTAGAAATAGTAGTATAGATGATGATAATTAATATATAGACAAACGCTGGAGTATTATTACTCTTGAGGAAAGTCCATGCTCACACAGTCTGAGATGATTGTAGTGTTCGTGCCTAGGGAATAAATAACCTAGGGTAGTTTAACTAACGGCGGATGTATTCCTAAGTCTTTGATATGGAAGAGTCTGTAAAGTGCCGCAGTGACGATGCTTCTAGAAATAGAAGAGTGAAACGTGGTAAACCCCGCGAGTGAGAAACCCAAATTTGGTAGGGGAGCCTTAATAGAGAAATGAATTGAATTAAGGACTAATTATTAGTAGATAAATGTTTGTCACCTAGAAATAGGTACAGAACATGGCTTATTTATATTATTTATTATCATTAAGAGAGGTGTTGTGATGAAAGAGCTAGGGGAGTATTTGCGAAGAACTAGAATTAGTAATGGTGTTAGCATAACTGAAGCTTGTGAAGATCTTGAATTTTCTACATCACATCTTGAAAATATAGAAAGTGGTAATGTTAGAGCTTTTAAGGATGTTTATGAATTACGAGATTCTATTAAACTTTATGCAAAATATTTAGGGTTAGATCCAGATAAGATTGCTGATGAGTTTAATGGTTTTTTGTTTCAACATACATCTAGAATATCTTTAGAGGATATTTTGGCAGCTCAGAAAAAGAAGCAAGAAGAGCGTAAAGTTAAATCGCCATATACAAAAGAATATAAAGAGAAGACTAATATTTGGCCAGTATTTATTATTTCATTTGTAATTTTTATTTTGATATTTATTGTTTTTGTAGTTGTTACAAATATTAATAAGAAACCAACTCCTGTTGATGAATTAAAAGGATGTAGAAAGGAAGTTGTGTATGAATTTACCTACTAAAATTACAGTTGTTAGACTTATTTTGACTATATTTATTATTTTACTACTTTGTATACCTTTTTCATATTTTGGTTTTAATTTTCCAAAGTATGATATAAATGGTGTAGTTGTGGAACTTAACTATATTATTTCAGGTTTTATTTTTATTATTGCTAGTGTTACAGATTTTTTAGATGGATATTTAGCAAGAAAGAATAATCAAGTTACTGATACTGGAAAAATGCTTGATGCTATAGCTGATAAAGTATTAGTAAATCCTATTTTGATAATTCTAGCTGCTAATGGCTTTATTCATTGTATTGTTCCAGTAATAATAGTTTTAAGAGATATTATTGTTAATGCTATTAAAATGGAAGCAGCTAGTAAGGGAAAAGTGGTAGCCGCTATAAAATCTGGAAAATTGAAAACAGCATCTATGATGGTAGGTATAGTATTAGTATTTTTCTATAATATGCCATTTGAGTTTATAAATATAAGGGTTGATTTATTCTTATTATATTTTGCATGTATTATGTCTGTAGTTAGTGCAGTTCAATATTATAGATTAAATAAAGATATTATATTTCCTAAAAAGTAAAATGATTAATTTAATATTTAAATGATTTGAAAATTCTCTTTTTGATAAGGGGATTTTTATTTTTAAAAATAATATTTATGTAAAATAAACAAAACAAATGTTCGAAAAAGTATTGCATTTTAAAAAAATATATTATACAATTAGATTGTAGGTTATTTACGAGGAGGAAAATGAATGGCTGTAAATAAAAATGAGACTAAAGATAAAACTTTAGATCAAGTCTTAAATGATATAGAAAAGCAATTTGGTAAAGGTGCAATAATGAAGCTTGGTGAAAATAAACATATGAAAGTTGATGTTTGTTCAAGTGGGTGTCTTTCTTTAGATATAGCTTTAGGTGTAGGTGGTTATCCTAAAGGAAGAATAATTGAAATATATGGTCCCGAGTCAAGCGGTAAGACAACATTTGCTTTACAAGCAATTGCAGAACATCAGAAAAAAGGAGGTAGAGCTGCTTTTATTGATGCTGAGCATGCTTTAGATCCTGTATATGCTGAGCGTTTAGGTGTTAATATTGATGAGTTATTATTGTCACAACCTGACACTGGTGAGCAAGCATTAGAAATTTGTGATGCATTAGTTAGAAGTGAAGCAATTAGTATTATCGTTATTGATTCTGTTGCAGCACTTGTTCCCCAAGCTGAAATAGATGGTGAGATGGGAGATTCTCATGTTGGTTTACAAGCACGTCTTATGTCACAAGCTTTGAGAAAGCTTAATGGTACTATTAGTAAGACTAATACAACTGTTATTTTTATAAATCAATTACGTGAAAAAGTTGGGGTTATGTTTGGCAATCCTGAAACAACTACTGGTGGTAGAGCGCTTAAATTTTATTCTAGTGTAAGATTGGAAATTAGACGTAGTGAACAACTTAAGATGGGTGATGGTGTAGTTGGTAATAAGACAACTGTTAAAGTTGTTAAAAACAAAGTTGCCCCACCATTTAAGTCATGTGTAGTTGATATTATGTATGGTGAAGGTGTTAGTCGTGAAGGTGAAGTAATTGATCTTGCTGCTGAAGCTGGTATCGTTGAAAAAACAGGTGCTTGGTATTCATATCAAGGTGAAAAACTTGGTCAAGGTAAGGAAAATGTTAAATTATTACTTAAAGATAATCCTGAGTTATGTCATGAGTTAGAGACTAAAGTAAGAGATTATTATGATATAGGTATTGAAGCAGAAGTAAAAAAAGAAAAGGATAAATAATTTCTCTTTTTCTTTTTTTTATGGTATATTTCTAGTATTGATGAAAATATGCATAAGATTTATTGAGGCGATTATATGAAAAAGATATGTGATTTATTTGATGTTGATTATGATTTTGAGGTGATGGGAATTACTGATGATTCTAGATTAGTAAAAGATGGGTATATTTTTGTTACTACGCAGGGATTTAATGTTGACCATTATGATTATATTTCACAGGCTATTAGTAATGGATGTAAATTTATTGTTACTGATAGAAAAATGGAAATTGATTTTCCACATATTATTGTGGAAAATATTAATGAATGTTATAGAAATCTGTGTAAAAAGTATTATGATATTGATCTTAATTTTTTTGATTTTATCGGTATAACAGGAACAGATGGTAAAACTACAACCGCAACAATTGTCAGTGAATTGATTGATAATTGTGCTTATATTGGTACTAATGGTTTGAAAGTTCATAATGTTAATTCCTCTACTAATAATACAACACCTTGTATTTCAGAATTATATCAGACATTAGCGCAAATTAGGGATGAAGGTGTTAGTAATACAGTGATGGAGGTTTCTAGTGAAGCGTTATTACATGATAGAGTTGCAAATTTTAAATATAATATTATAGCATTTACTAATATTACTGGTGATCATTTGAATGTCCATGGTTCATTTGATAATTATGTTAAGTCAAAACTTAAATTATTAAAATTAATTGATGATGATGGAATTGTTGTTATAAATGGTGATGATAGTAATTTGGAGAAAATTAAGTGTCATAATTTATATAAAATTGGAATGAATGATGGTAATGATTTTTTAATTACTGGTTATAAAGAATTAACTAAGTATACAAAAATTGAACTTAACTATAATGAGGAAAAGTATATTATATATAGTCCATTTAGAGGTAAATATAATGTTTATAATGTTGTAATGGGATTTGCAATTGCATATTTATATGGAATTAATCCAGAATTGTTATTAAAAAGAATAAAAATGCTTAAGCCAATTAGTGGAAGAGGTGAGTTCTTAGATTTTGGTCAAAATTTTGAAATAGTTTTAGATTATGCGCATACCATCAATGGAATAAAGTCGATTTTAGAAACTTTTAGTGGAAAGAAAAAAATTATTACTGTTACTGGTTGTGCTGGTGGTAGAGAAAAAGAAAAAAGAAGAGTAATTGGTGATATGGTGATTAAAAATAGTGATATTGCTATATTTACTATGGATGATCCTAGATATGAAAATGTTGATGAAATAATCGATGAGATGGTTGGTGATGAGAAAGATTATATTAGAATTATTAATCGAGAAGAAGCTATTTCTTATGCATTATCAATCGCTGATAGTGATTCAGTTGTTTTAATTCTTGGTAAAGGTAGGGATAATTATATGGCAATTGGGGATAAAAAAGTACCATATTGTGATTATGGCGTTATTGCTAATTATTATTCTTAGAAATGGTTTTATAATTTTTCTTTTCCTTGACATGCATTAAAAATGAAACTAAAATATAAGTAGATTGCACTAGTAATCTAGATGGAGGAATGTTATGAATAAAGTTGTGTTCTCCATTTTACTTGTTGTTATAGGCCTAGTAATAGGTGTAGTTGTATCTTATATTATTAACTATTTTAGAAATTCACTTGTTTCTAAAAAAGCAGAAGCGATGATAAATCAAGCAAAAAAGGAAATTGAAAAACTTAAAAGAGATGCGGCTATAGAGCAAAAAGAAGAAGCTCATAGATTAAAAATGGATTTGGATAAGGAAATTCGTGAAAAGAAAGCTGACTTGAACGAAAATGAGAATAGATTGCTACAGAGGGAAGCAAACTTAGATAAACGTGATGAGATGTTTCAAAAACGTGAAAATACTTTAGATGAACGTGAAAATAAGTTGTCTGAAAAGCAAGAAGAAATCCAAAATGAAAAAAGTAAAGTGGAGGAAATAAAAAAAGAACAATTAGATTTGTTAGAAAAAATTTCTGGTTTTAGTAAAAGTAAAGCTCGTGATCTTGTTATGAGTAAGGTTAAAGAGAGTATGACTAAAGAAATATCAGAGTATATTCGTGAAAGAGAAAATGAAGCAAAATTAGTTGCTGATAGTAAAGCTAGAGAGCTTATTGTTACATCAATGCAAAGATATGCTGCTGATATAGCTAGTGATCAGACGGTTACAGTAGTTGATTTACCTAATGATGAGATGAAGGGTAGAATAATAGGGCGTGAAGGACGTAATATACGAACAATTGAAGCTATTACAGGTGTTGATTTAATTATTGATGATACACCAGAAGCTGTAGTTTTATCTAGTTTTGATCCATTAAGGAGAGAAATTGCTAGAGTTACTTTAGAAAGTTTAATAAAGGATGGTAGAATTCATCCTACTCGTATTGAGGAACTTTATGATAAAGTTTGCAAAGATATGAAACAAAAGATTATCGAATATGGTAAGAATACGGCGTTTGAATTAGGACTTACAAAATTAGATCCTGAATTGATCGAAATAATTGGTAAATTACATTTTAGGACTAGTTATGGGCAAAACGCTTTACAACATTCAAAAGAGGTTGCTGAATTATCTGGCGTTTTGGCTGGGGAACTTGGAGAGAATGTTTCATTAGCGAAAAGAGCTGGTCTTTTACATGATATTGGGAAAGCAATTGATTTTGAAGTAGAAGGTAGTCATGTTGATATCGGTGTTGATATTGCTAAAAAATATCACGAAAATGAAGTTGTTATTAATGCAATAGCTTCACATCATGGTGATACACAAGCAACATCAGTGATATCAGTCATTGTAGCTATAGCTGATGCTTTATCTGCATCTAGACCGGGTGCTCGTAATGATTCATTAGAAAATTATATTAATAGACTTTCTCAATTAGAGGAAGTGGGAAATGCTGTTGAAGGTGTTGAAAAAGCATTTGCAGTTCAAGCAGGTAGAGAACTTCGTGTTATTGTAAAACCTGATGAAGTTGATGACTTAACTGCTCATCAAATAGCTCGCGAAGTAAAAGAAAAGATTGAAACAAATTTAAAATATCCAGGTACTATTAAAGTAACTGTTATTCGTGAGACAAGAGCTGTGGAAGAAGCAAAATAGAAGAGTTGAAAAACTCTTTTTTTTTCGAATAATATAATTGGAGGTTTATTTTTATGAAAAACAAATTATCAATATATACTTTATGGTGTATAGGTAGAAAGGCTTATTATAATAAGAATAATTATAGTAATATTATTGAAAAATATTCTAATTTTTATTCTTATTATTATGGTAATAGTTATTTGTTTTCTAGAGAGAATATTAGAAAAATGGTTATTTTATATCTAAATTTCCCAATATATTATGATCAACTTGAAAAGGTTAACTGGGAGCAATATGGAATCTTATTATCAGTTTCTAATAAAATAGAACGTTATTTTTATTTTAAAACATTACTCTTTTTTAAGGATAATGATATTGAAATATCAACATTAATAAATAGTAATATTTATACCAGAATATAAAAAAGAAATCTTATTCTTGATTTCTTTTTATATCTAAAATAATTGGTAAAATTATAGGTCTTCTACCAGTTAAACTATTTATGAATGGATAAAGCGTCTCTGTTAAATCACTTTTTAATGTAGCAAATGTTGATTTTGGATTACTAAGAGCTGTACTAATAGTTTGTTCGGCTTTATTTTCAATTTTTTTAATTAGTTCTTCATTTTCGTTTACTAAAATAAAGCCTCTAGTTGCAATATTTGGTTTTATTAATAATTCTCTTTTTTTCATATCAACATTTATAATAACTACTAATATACCATCACTAGACATGATTTTTCGATCTTTTATTACGGCACTACCTATTTCACCGACTCTATTACCATCAACGTAAATATCAGCTCCTGGTTTACTATCTCCTCTAGTTATGATGTGATTTTTTAATACTAGAGTGTCACCATTTTTTAAAATAAAAGTATTTTCTTTTGGTATTCCACAATTTATTCCAATATTGGCTTGCTTTTTAAGCATTCGATAATCACCATGAAATGGCATTAAATATTTTGGCTTAATAAGTCTAATCATTAATTTAATTTCTTCTTCATTAGCATGTCCAGATGTGTGTAATTCTGCCAAAACATTATTTGTATATACTTTTACACCTTTAAGATATAATTTATTAATTGTTTTGGCTATACTTAGTGCATTTCCTGGAATAGCACTTGATGAGAAGATAACAACATCATCAGGACGTAATTTTATTTGTTTATGTGTGCCATTTGATATTCTTGATAAGGCTGCAAGAGGTTCTCCTTGACTTCCAGTACATAAAATTGTTACTTCATTTGGTTTTAGATTATTAGCTTCTTCTGGTGAAACTAATAATTCTTTATGGTCTATATATCCACCATTAAGGGAAATATTAATATTATTTTCCATGCTTCTACCAAATATGCATATTTTTCGATTATGTTTGTAACATGTTTCAAAGATATGCTTAACGCGATATATATTAGAAGCAAAAGTTGCAATAATGATACGACTGTTTTTGCATTTATCAAACATTTCATTTAATTTTTCATCAACGACAGATTCGCTATTTGAAAATCCTTCATTTAAGGCATTTGTTGAATCTCCAATTAATAAATCAACACCCTTTTCTCCTAAAGAAGCCATTTTATATAAGTCAGCCATAGGTCCAATTGGAGTTAAATCAAATTTATAGTCTCCTGTTGTTACTATTCTACCATCTGGTGTGTTAATACTAATACCATGTGAATCTGGTATAGAGTGAGTTATTCTAAAAAATTCAACTTCAATTTCTGAAAATTTAAGTTTAGTTTTATCTGTATAAACAAATAAATTATCATAACGAATATTTCTATCTTGTAATTTAACGGCAATTAATTCTTTAGCGTGATTAGGAGCATATATTGCTGGTATATTTATACTTTGCAATAAAAATGGAATGCCACCAATGTGGTCTTCGTGTCCATGCGTAATTAATAACGCTTTTATTTTGTCTTCATTTTCTTTTAAAAAAGTAAAATCAGGTAGAACGTAATCAACTCCCATAAGTTCACTCTCTGGGAAGCTTACACCGGCATCAATAATAATAATAGCGTCTTTATGCATTACACAATACATATTTTTTCCGACTTCACCTAAACCACCTAAAACAATTATTTTTGTTCCGTTTGGTTCTTTGTTATTCATAAAATCTCCTTTCTTTAAATTAATCTATAAAGAACTAACGTATGAATTATACTATAAAATTATTTTTTTGTCCATATAGTAAAAAATATTGTTATTTTAAATAATTGATAAAATAAACAATAGGAAAAGATAATTAGTTATGGTATAATTTTTTTGGTGATATATATGGGTTTATTTAGTAAAATTAAAAGTATGTTTAAGACTAATGATACTGAATCAGTTGAAAATTCAGAAGAAATTAGTGAAAAGAAGGAAGAATACGATGAAAAAGAGAGTAATGATATAAAAGAATCCACAACTAAAGTGGAAAAAAAGAAAATAAATCGGGAAAAAACAACTAAGAATGTGGAAAAAAAGTCTGTTAAAACATATGAAAAAGGTTTAACTAAATCTAGACAGGGATTTGTATCTAAATTAGCTAATCTTACTAATAAATATAATAAAATAACAGAAGAATACTTTGAAGAATTGGAAGAGATTCTTATTATGGCTGATATTGGAGTTAATACTGTAATGAATTTTATTGACCGATTAAGAGATAGAGTTAGAAAAGAAAGTATTAGTGATCCTAATGATTTAAAAGAAATAATTGTTGATGAGCTTTTTATAATTTATGTTAATGATGAGGTTTTAAGTAATAAGATAATTTATAATGAAAATGGTCCAACAGTTGTTTTATTTGTCGGTGTTAATGGAGTTGGTAAGACTACTACTATTGGTAAGATTGCTTACAAGTTAAAAAATGAAGGCCATAATGTTTTGTTAGTGGGTGCTGATACGTTTAGAGCTGGTGCGGTTGAGCAACTTCGAGAGTGGAGTGAAAGAGTAGATGTCGGCTTTTTTGGAAAAGAAGGAAGTGATCCTGCCAGCGTTGTTTATGATGGATTAGTTAAAGCCAAAGAAGATAATTATGATGTTGTTTTAATAGATACAGCAGGAAGATTACAAAATAAAGTTAATTTGATGAAAGAATTAGAAAAAATAAATAAAGTTATTGATTCATTGATAGATGGTGGAGCGAATGAAACTTTACTTGTAATTGATGCGACAACTGGGCAAAATGGAATAAGTCAAGCAAAAGCTTTTAAAGAAATAACTAATATTACAGGTATTGTTTTAACAAAACTTGATGGTACGGCTAAAGGTGGTATTGTTTTAGCAATTAAAGAAGAGGTTGGAATACCAGTAAAATATATAGGTTTGGGCGAAGGATATGACGATTTGGAAGTTTTTGATATAGAAAAATATATATATGGTTTATTTAAGGATATGATGTAATGAGTGATAAAAAAGTAAAAATTAATGAATATAATATTTTAGGGGCCTTTTTACAATTGATTGTAACAGTAGTAGCATTAATCTTTTTAATACTTGGTTTATTATTAAATAAAAAGTATTTTATGTTTTTTGAAATTTCAATTATTGTTGATTTATTATTAATGGCTTATAATAATAAGAAAATTTATAAAAGAAAGAGAATGACTACTATTTATATAGTTGGTAGTATTATAATGGCTCTTTATGTTTTAATGACAGTTTTAGGGGTGGAATAATGGAAGATATAGTTTATTATAATGATTTATATGATTTATATGGAGATTTATTAACTACAAAGCAACAAGAATATTTTAAAGATTATTATTTTGATAATTTAAGTTATTCAGAAATGGCATCTAAATATGATGTTAGTAGAAATGCTGTATTTAAACAGTTACATATTGTGTTGAAAAAGCTTGATGAATATGAAGAAAAATTGAAGCTATATGATAAAAAGAATAGAATTAATCGTATCTTGAGTAAAGTAGATGATTCTGAGGTAAAAGAACTATTAGAAAACTTATTTTAAGTTTTCTTTTTATATGTTAAAAAATAAATATATTTTGCTTGATAAATTATATATTTATTAGTATAATCTATATTATAGTAGAGTAGTGTAAAGAGGGGATATTTAATGTTTGATAGAATAATATATATAAGTGATGAATCTGCTAATATTAAGTTGAAGGATGACCAGCAAATAACAATGAATTTAATGAATTTACATCTAGTTTTTGAGGATTCTAATAAGAAAATATTAGGAGAAGTTGATGATTTAGATGGAGATATTGTTAAAGCTAGATTTTTAGGTGAAATAGTAGGAGATAGATTAGTTGGTGGTACAATTCGTAAGCCTTCTCTTGATGCAAAAATAAGAGTAATTGATAAATCAGAAATTCCTCTAATTACTGGGAGTGATACTGATGGTTATATGAAACTTGGTGTTAGTCCATTTTATGATGGTTTTCCAGTTTTTCTTGATGTTAATAATTTCTTTAGTAACCATTTTGCTATATTTGGTAATACTGGATCTGGTAAATCTTGTGGAACTGCTAGATTATTCCAGAATATGTTTCATGATCAAAGATTAAATCCCTATAAAGCTAATATATTTATTCTTGATTCATCAGGTGAGTACTATAATGCTTTTAGTAATTTAACACAAATTAATAGTACTTATAATTATCGTTATATTAGTACTAATGAGACAGATGGATTAGGTGAAAAATTACGTTTACCTATATATTTACTAAATAAGGATGATTTAGCATTATTATTACAATGTACTACTCACTCACAATTACCAATTATTGAAAGAATGTTAAAATTGGCTTTGGTTTTTAGTCAAAATGATATGGATGCTAATGGGTATAAGAATCATTTAATTGCTAAAGCTATAATGACAATTTTGTATACTAATGAAACAGCACCAAATAAGAGAAATGAAATATTTTCTATTTTGGCTAGTTGTTCTACTGATGAATTTAATTTGGAAGCACCTGTTCAAGGAATTGGTTATGTAAGAAAATTCAGAGAATGTTTTTTGATAGATAATTCAGGTAATTTTACAGAGAGTGTATTATTAACAGAGTATGTTAATTCATTTATAAAAGCTGAGTATGATAATTATGAACCTCATACTGGTGTATATTATGATTTGAATACATTAGAGAGAGCTCTTAACTTTACTTTGATTAGTGAAGGTTGGTTAAGAAATGAACAAACATATGGAGATTCTGTTACTATTAGAGTTAGACTTCATTCTTTAATCGTTGGAGATAATGCTAAATATTTTGATTTTCCAGATTATGTTTCCCTTGAGTCTTATTTATCTTCGTTACTAATTACTGATGGTAAAAAATATCAAATTGTTAATATTAATTTAAGTGATATTGATGATGATTTTGCTAAAGTACTTACAAAGATTTATTCAAGATTAATATTTGATTTTGCTAAAGGCTTAAAGAACAGGGGTAGTATTCCTTTCCATATTATTTTGGAAGAAGCTCATAGATATATTCAGAGTGATCAGGATAGATTCTTATTTGGATATAATATATTTGAAAGAATTGCTAAGGAGGGACGTAAGTATGGTGTTATTCTTGGAATAATTACACAACGTCCAGTAGAACTTTCGGATAACGTTATTTCACAGTGTACTAATTTCTTAATATTTAAAATAAATCACCCTATGGATATTGATTATATTCGTAAGACGATACCGCATATAACAGATGATATTATTGAAAAACAAAAATCATTACAATCAGGTACTTGTCTTGGATTTGGTTTGGGGTTCAAAATTCCATTAATCGTAAAAATGGAAATGCCTGATCCTTCTCCATTGTCTGGTAACTGTGATGTTGTTAGTATTTGGAAGGGAACATCTACTGGTGCTGCTAATATCGGTGTTGGCGGAAATAATGCTGCAGTAGGTGTAGCAGATAATTTTGTTGATAATAATGCTATTGCTATTGGTAATCCAGAAGAAAAGTTTGATGATTCTTTTGTAACTATTGCGCCTGGTGGGGCAGCTACTGCTATCCCAGAAATGCCTACTGAAAGTGCGGAAAATGCTAATTCTGCTTCTGGTGGTGCAGATACACCTGCGGCAGATCCATTAGATTTAAATTATCCGGAAGAACAAGTTGTTGCATCAGTGCCTAATGTAGCAGAAAATCCTATTAATGATGTTCAAGCACCAATAAATTTAAATTATACAGAAGAACAAGCTGCTTCAGTTATTCCTGATGCTACGCCTGTTATTAATAACGAAACACAGATGGCTTCTAATGTAAGTGCAAATGAAGGTGCTAATTTACCTCAAATGCCAATAGATTTAAGTTATACAGAAAATCAAACTGATCCAGTTATTCAGGTTCCTGTCGATATGAATGCTGGTAGTCAAAATTTACCGGCACCTAATCTTCCAGCAGCTGTTGATGGTTTAAATCCTGCTTCAGCAGGTGGGGCTGAAGCTCCAATGAGTTTAAATTATCCAGAGCAAAACGAGTCTATGATATCATTGAAAGGCTTTAATCCTGTTACTGCAGTTAATTCAACTCCTGCAGCAGCTCCTGAAGTTGCAAATTCAAATCCTTCAGGTGATGGCTTAATTGTTCTTGATGATGGTGATGATGACTCACAAGAACCGGATTTTAGTTAAAATAGTGGTAACACTATTTTTTTCTTTGATAAGAGATTTATATTTGTTATAATATTTACTAGGTGATAATATGTTTGAAAATTTAGGTGATCGCTTACAAGAAGCTTTACATAAAATAAAAGGTTATGGAAAAATTACTGAAGATAATATATCGGAAATGATGCGAGAAATTAGACTAGCTTTATTAGAAGCTGATGTTAACTATTCTGTAGTTAAAGAATTTACAACAACAGTTAAAGAAAAGGCATTAGGTGAAGAAGTAGCTGCTAGTATTAATCCTGGTGATATGTTTGTAAAAATTGTTAAAGATGAATTAACAGAACTATTAGGTGGCGAAAGTGCACCACTAAATTTAGATGGTAAACCTGCAATAGCAATGTTAGTTGGTCTTCAAGGTTCTGGTAAAACAACTACAATAGCTAAAATTGGTAATTTTCTTCGTAAAAAGCATAGTAAGAAACCATTATTAGTAGCATGTGATATTTATAGACCTGCTGCTATTGATCAATTAATACAACTAGGAAAGCAGTTGAATATGGAAGTATATTCTGAGGGTAAGAAAAATCCTGTTGAAATATCTAAGAATGCGATTAATTATGCTAAAGAAAATGGATTTGATTACGTTTTAATTGATACTGCTGGTCGTCTTCATATTGATGAAGAATTAATGGATGAGTTAGATAATATTGTGAATGCAGTTAATCCTAATGAAATATTACTTGTTATTGATTCTATGATGGGTCAGGATGCTATTAATGTAATTACTGGGTTTAATGATAAATTACCATTAACTGGAGTTGTTCTTACTAAGCTAGATGGAGATACTAGAGGTGGAGTTGCTCTTTCTGTTCGTCATTTAACTAATGTACCTATTAAGTTTATAGGTGTTTCAGAAAAATTAGATGGTTTAGATTCTTTTGATCCTGAAAGAATGGCTGGTCGAATACTGGGAATGGGTGATATTGTTTCACTTGTTGAAAAAGCTACTGAAGCAATAGATGAAAAAGAAGCTGAAAAAACTGCTAAAAGGATGCAACAAGGTAAATTTGATTTAGAAGATTTTCTTTCTACAATGAAACAAATGAAAAAACTAGGGCCACTTGAGAATTTGATTAAAATGATTCCTGGTGCTAAGAAGATGGGATTAACAAATGTACAAGTTGATCCAAAAGATTTGGCTCATATTGAAGCAATAATTTTATCTATGACTCCTGCTGAAAGACGTAATCCCGATATAATAAAAGCTAGTAGGAAAACAAGAATTGCTGCTGGATCTGGTCGCTCTGTTCAGGAGGTAAATAAATTATTACAACAATTTGATCAAATGAAAAAAATGATGAAACAATTTGCTAACGGAAATATGAAATTACCATTTTAATAGGGATTCGTTGTTTAAATATGGAGTTAAGATATGGTTGGTAAATTTCATAGAATTGAAATAGAGCGATTGATAATTGACTATGGTACTATAGAAGATTATAAGAAAATCCATTAATATGATTTTAATGATTTACAAAATACGTTTGGTATTATGAGATTAACGAAGAATAATCCTAGAGATGTAGAGTCATGGTATGGCGAGAATATTGAAGATTGGTACAGAGTATTCATCTAGTAATTATGGTAAAATTAAAAGTTATAATAATATCTTGTCAAAAGAAAAAGTTTTTGGAACTGTATGGCGAAAAGAATAAGCCTAAAGCAAAGTGAAAAAATAATTAATAATCATAGCGATTAGGCATTTTGTGTAGAATAAAACTTTTATTATCATAAAATACTCTAGGAGGTATTAATAATATGTATAATAATGAGTTTTTTCAGGATATTACAGTTGATTCTAATATTAATGGTGATAATAATTATATTAATAATGATTTAGATGTTGATGTTGATATGATGAATTATGGTTCACAAGTTGACCCTAGTCAAGAAAATATGGGAGTACAACAGAGATGTATACATAGGACATTCGTTCATGAAGTACCACATGTTTGTCCAATTCATACTAAAATCGTGAACCATCATATTTATAAGCATACATATAGACCAGTATATACTTGCTCAGAAGAAAATGTATGTAGTAATGTACAATGTGGTTCGTGTTGCCAGTTTAGGTAATTATAGATATAGATTTATTCTATATCTTTTTTTGTAAAAAGTATCGTAAATTAAATTGTCTATTTTTGTCAATTTACTTGCAATTTTACAATGACTTGTATATTCTAATAATAGGGAGTGTGATATTGTGATCTATCCATCGATTGATAAACTTTTAAATATTGTTGATTCAAAGTATGAATTGGTTCATATTGCTGCTAGAAGAAGTAAGCAGATAGCGAAAGATGGACACTTACAAATGCCTGAATCTGAATACAAAAGCAAAAAGAATATTGGTAGGGCTCTAGAGGAAGTTGCTGAGGGCTTAATTGAGGTTAAGAGTGGCAAATAGTCCTCTTTTTATTTTGCCTTTTTGTCAATTGACAAAACTATACTAGTACTATATAGTAAAATAAATGGGGTGATTGTTTGAAAATACTAAAATATCGTAAAGGTAGTAATGGGAAATATAAGTTGCTATTAGATAACGGTGTGGAACTTGTTCTTTATGAAGAAGTGATATTGGAATATAGTTTATTATTGAATAAAGTTATTGATGATAAAATTCTTATTGATATCGACCGAGCTAATCAAGAATATGATGTGTATTATGTGGCATTAAAGGCTCTTAACTCGCGAATAAGAAGTATTGCTGATTTAAGACAATTATTAAGAAGAAAAGAATATCCTTTCGAAATGGTTGAGAAAGCACTAGATAAATTGATTAGACAGGGATATCTTAATGATAGAAGTTATACCAAAAGCTTTATTAATAATCAAATTATGACAACTAATAATGGTCCATATAAGATTAAGAAAATGCTTTTAGATAAGGGTGTTGAGGAAAAAATTATTGATGATGAGATGATTAGTTTTACTGATTCTTTGCAATGTGGTAAAATTGATAAAATAATCATGAGAGGTATAAAGAGTAATACTTCTAGAGGTGGAGTAGTTTTAAAAAATAAGATTTATAATGATTTGCGACAACTTGGATATGATATCTCATTAATTAATGAAGTTATAAATAAGTATGAATTTGGCAATGACAAAAATCTGGCTAAGAAAGAATATGACAAATTATATCGTAAGTATAGTAAAAAATATGAAGGCTATGAACTTGAAAAAATTATAAAAGAAAAATTGTATCAGAAAGGATTAAAATATGAAGAAGAATAAATATCACATACTTTTATTAATATTGTTAATATCTTTTACTTTATTTATGACTACACAATTTATCCTTGAGAATGACTATTTTTGGCATATAATGGCTGGTAAGTATATTTTTCATAATGGCGTTTTGAGGCATGATGTTTTTTCTTGGTATTTACATGGCAAATATTGGATGAGTCATGAATGGTTATTTGAACTGTTTTTATACTCTCTTAAATTTTTATTTGGTAAGATACATGTATTAATTTATTGCTTTATTTGCTTATCTATATTGCTTTTTTCTTTATTTTATCCGAATAGAGATAAGTTGCTAAAAAATTTGCCTTTTACATTAATATATATTGTATTTTTCTTTGCAATATTTTTAGGATTTATACAAGCTAGACCGCATTTACTAAGTTTTTCTTTATTTGCTTTTAGTGTTTATTCTTTATTTGATTTATATAATAATGAAGAATCTAAAAAATTATATTATTTGCCTGTTATTACTATTTTTTGGGCTAATTATCATGGAGGCTCAAGTAATTTAGTTTATTTATTATGTTTTATTTTTATTATAGTTGGATTATTCTCTTTTAATTATAAAAAAATAGAAGCAACGAGGCTTAGTAAAAAACAAATTAAAAAATATTTTATTATTATGATTTTATGTATGTTAGCGGTAAATGTAAATGTTCATGGTTTTAAAATGTTTATTTATCCTTATCAAAATATTCTAGATAATGTGATGGTTAATAATATTGCAGAATGGCGAAGTACATCATTAAGTAAATGGTATGATTATATTTATTATTTATTCATTATTTTTGTATTAGCAACTATGTTATTTAGTAATAAGAAGATTAACTTTCTTCATTTGATTATTTTTATGTTTACAGTTTATTTAGGTATAAAAAGTATTAGATTTTGGCCTTATGCTTATATTAGTTCAATGTTTTTTATTTATGATTATGTTGGTATAAGAAAGCTTGATAAAGATAGTGATGTTTGTATAATTATATTAATTGTTATTCTTCTTATGTTCTTTGCATTAAATATTAATAATAGGGTTAATATAAATTTTGAACTTAATCTTAATGATGAATTGATTGAGATTATTAAGGAAGAAAAACCCCAGCGTCTTTATAATTTATATGATTATGGTGGTGAATTAATATATAACGATATCGAAGTGTTTATCGATGGGAGAGCAGATTTATATAGTAAATATAATTATAAGGATTGTCTTGATATTTCTAGACTTTCTGGTGATTATGAAAAAATGATTTCTAAATATAATTTTGATTATTTTCTTGTTTCCAAAGATTATCCTATTAATACATATTTAAAATATAATGATAGATATCAGTTGATTTATAAAAGTAAGAAAGTATATTTTTATAAGAAAAAAAATAGTTAAATTAATTAACTATTTTCTTTTGTGCTATTAATTAAATCTTTCATGTAATCATTATAAGCTTTTTTTAATGTGTCATCATTCCAAGAAAGCTTATTGTCATTTCTAAATCCATCTAGTGCTTCATAATATAATGCTTTATTTGAATCTAGTTTTTCTTCAGTTATTTTTTCGATTATTTTACTTTTTACTGATTTTAATGCTGGTTTTTTCTTTTCATCAGTTTTTAAGATAATATGGTATCCATATTCTGTTTTGATAGGTTCTTTTGTGTATTCATTTTTCTTTAATTCTTTAACTGCATCGCTAAATTCTTTTGTCATTTCATCAAGATCAAAGTAGCCTAAGTCACCACCATTTGTTGCGGTTGCTTCATCAGTAGAATACTTTTTGGCAAGTGTTTTAAATTTTTTACCACTATTTAATTCTTTAATTACTTTTTCGGCTGTCTCTTTTGCTTTTTCTTCAGCTTTAGTTTTTTCTTCATCACTTGCCTTACTATCTACATCAGGACTAATTAAAATATGACTTGCTTTAACTTCACCAAAAATATTGTCATTATAATACTTTTTTATTTCATCATCTTTGATATTTTTCTTAACATAATCATTAACAGCTAAGTTTCTTTTATATTCTAGACTTAGTTTTTCTTTTAATTCATCTTCAGAATCAGTACCAAAATATTGTTTTAAAATTGCTTTATAAGTATTTTCATCACTGCCATAATAGTTTTTAATTTGTTCGATTTGTTTATTAATCTCTTCTTTTTCTTTGTCATCTGTTTTATATTTTTCATCTAATAAGCTATGATCTAACATATCAATTAATGTTGATATATTACTTTCTTTGATCTTATTGTAATATTCTGTAGCTGTAAATTTATTTTTGTTAATTGAAACAGCAACTTTAGATCCATTTTTTACTTCAATACCTTTTCCACATCCTGTTACTAATAGTGATATTGTTGATATTGTTGCAATTGTTAATAATAATTTTTTATTTTTCATAAAATCCCTCCTGTACATAATAAATAATAGCAAAAAAAGAAAATTAGTGCAATAAGTATGATAGATATAAGAACATATTTTTATTTTTCCCATAAAATATTTTGAAAGCCGATTGTAAAGGAGGAAAGAATATGACTAATTGTGGATCAACAACATCACATGGCGCTATCATCTTAGTTTTATTTATACTTTTAATTATTATTCTTGGTGCATATATTTAATAACTTTTATAAATAAAAAATATCCACATTATGTAGATATTTTTTTATTGTTCATTTATTTTTGCAAAAACTGTATCTAAATCTTCTAGCATATCTTTATTATAATTATAATCAACTAAATCATTTTCATATCTTGGAGTTAAGTGAATGTGAAAATGTTTTATTTCTTGACCTAACTCATTATTTTCAGAAATTGTTAAACCCTTACAATGTAGTTTTTCTTTTAGTAAAGGATAAATCTTTTCTCTTATTATTTTGAAACTATGTGTTACTATTTCATCATCTAAATCCATTATGTTTACAAAATGTTTTTTAGGTAAAACTAGTAGATGGCCATTTGTTGTTGGATTAATATTCATAATTATTTTTATTAAGTCATCCTCGTAAATTGTTTTTGATGGTAGTTCATTGTTAATTATTTTACAAAATATACAGTCGTTCATAATTTACCTCCTAATTCAAATATGTATATTCTATTTTTTGATCAGTCAATAGTTGGGACTTTTCATCATTTATTATAGCACTAATTATTTGTTCTTGATTTTTATTTGTTATAAAAAGATCAGTTAAATTGTCTATTTTTATTGATTTTGTAATATCAGCTTTATCAGTAATGGTTATTGTATAATACTTTGGAGTAATATTATTTTCTTTAATACTATTAATAAAACTACTGATTTCTGTTGCTATTTCTTTTTCATTCCAGTTTTTAATAAATAATTCTTTTTTTATGGAATAAAACTTTAGTTGCGATAGGTTATCTTCATTAATTATTCTTTCTTTTACTTGGGGAGTAAAACTATCTAATGTTGATACTATTTCGATAGAACAATTTTGGTTTGTTTTGGTATTTATTTCTTTTGTTAAATCTTTTTTTATATGTTTTAGTAGAGTTTCTCCTTTTAGATAATCTTTTTTATAAGTATCAGTTATTTTTTTATTACTATAATATATATAAAAGTAAAGATTTTTATTAGATTTATTTTTAACTTTCATTGTATATTGTGTTTTATTGTAAGTGATTTTATTGTAAGAAATATCATTCTCTATATCTGCGTAATTGTTTTTTATATACTCATTCATTTTTTCTTCTACTTTTGGAAGGAATATTGTACTACCTTTTTCATTAATTACTATGATTGTAAAAATAATTATAATTGCGGAAGCAAATATATTTCTACCTAATAATAGTTTCTGAGATTTTTTCATTTTATCACCATTTTTATTTTAACTTAGTTATTATTAAATTGCAAAATATTTATTAAAACTTGTTGTTTTGGCTAATAATTTGTGGTATATTTATAATTAGATTAATGTAGAATATGGGTGGTGCTATTATGAAGATACAAAGAGGTATAGTTAAATATAAGCAACGTGATGATATTGAATGTATGTATTGTATAACAAATGATGGTAGACAATACTATTTTTTGGATGCTACAGATACAAAAAAACTAAAAAATGGTAATAGAATAGTTAGTACTGCTCTAGTTGAAGCTATTGATCCTATGGCTAAATCTAGTCATATTGGTGTTATTAATGCAGAGGGAAAAGAAGTTATTCCATGTGAGAATAAATCAATTCGTCAAGTAGATGATGATATCCTTATTGTTGAAATTGCTCAACCTGTAAGTCAATCGGTAATTGAAACCATTAATTTAAGGAACGATCCATTAGCTGCAACTAAACTTGTATCAGCAACAGCAGATGTTAAAGATCGTCTTAATGCTAAGATGGGGTCTAATGGTAGATTTTTATTTAATGATTTATTTTCAGAAGCTGGTTTGTATGATATTGATGGTAAACCATTAGTTGATGGATATTTTAGTTTTATTGGTTTGGCTGATAGAAAATTGTATTTAAGTAAAAATAATGTTGATTCTGAAATAGTAGAGTATTCTATTATGCCTTCAGAAATTAAAAATAATGATGTTGTAAGTAATGGTAATAATCAGTTAGATGTTACTAGTGTATCTGTTTCTAGTGATACTATTGAAGATGCACTTAATTCATATGAAAGTGGTGAAAATCAAGTAGAGGCAGGGGAGAGTCAAGCTGTTAATAATGAGAGTCACGATAGTGTTTCGGCTGTAAATGAAGCTTCTGAAGAAGTTCAACAGACAGCTGAACCAGAACAGGCTATGACACCTCCTGTAGAAGAAACTTCTGAAGTGGCTCAACAGACAGTTGAACCAGATCAGGCTATGACACCTCCTATAGAAGAAAGCGCTTATGCTGCTAATGATATTACTATTCCTATGGTTTCAGAGGATGATTCAGTTGATGTTGCTTCAGAGAGTGAAAGTGTTAATAATGTACCAATTGCTTCCTTGGAAACTGATCTTCCGCCGGTGGAAGAAACAGCGGTTGATACTGCTATGGATTCAGTAGATGAGCCAACTCTTCCAGTACAAGATAGCTTGAGCGTTGAAGCTCCGGTTGTTCCTGGTGAGATTGTTGAGACTGTTGGTTCTAATAATGAAGAGGATAATTCTTTAGTTGATAATAATGCTGAATCTATTACTTCACAGGATGAATTAGAAAGTGATTTAACTACTACTGTTCCGACTGCTGAGGAAGATGTTTCTACATTTGAAGATGTAGCTGAATCAGTTGTTCCTGATGAACAAGATAATTCTTTAAGTGAAGAAAATAATGTTAATACTGGTGATGTTGCAACAAGTGATGTGTTTGTTGATAATCCAACAGATACATTTGTACCAGAAGCACATGATCGCTCTTTAGCTGTTGATGATTCAACGGAAGGAGCATTCTCAGATAGTGTGACTGATGATACGGATGCTGCTGATTCTACTGATGGTGTTGAAGACGAAGATTTTGAATCATATGATTTGGATGCTACTGATAATGTTTTTGGTTCTGGTATTAATCCAGATACTATAGAAAGTTACAATGATGAATTTGAAAGTGACTATGTTACTGGTTCAACTCCAGCTGAAAGTTATGGTATGTCAGGAGCTGCTGATACTATTAGGGCTTTTATTGGTAAGGTTAGAAATGATAAAATGCAATTACGAGATTATGAGAGACGTATCTATCAATATGACAAACAAATTCATGATTATGAGAGACAAATTGAATCATTTGATTCATTCAAAAGAGATGTTGAAGCAAAAATGGCTCTTATGAAACAGAAGAATGCGGCATTAAGTAATAAGGTTCGTAAGAGTGAAGCAACACTTATTAGATTTGAAGATAAAATTCATGATCAAGAAGCGACAATTGCTGAACAATCAAGAGTTATAGCAAGTATGCAAAGACAAATTAAAGATAGTGAAGAGGTACTTAAATTAATGCCAGTTCTTAACGAAATCGTTGGAGATGATAATTCATATTCTCCTGAAAAAAGATATGGAAGAGTAGCTTAAAAATCAACAAATTTTGTTGATTTTTTTGTATTCTTTTTTTTTATGTGATAAAATAAAAATGATTTATGGATTGGAGATAGTTATATGTTAGAAATAAAGAATCTTAGTTGTTCATTAGTTGATAGTTCTACTAATATTTTAGAAGATTTTTCTTTATCTCTTAAAGAAGGAGAAATACATGTAATAATGGGACCTAATGGTACTGGAAAGAGTACACTTGCTAAAGCTATTATGGGTCATTATAGATATAAAATTAATGCTGGAGATATTTTGCTTGATGGTGAAAGTATTATTAATTTAAGTGTTGATGAGCGTGCTAAAAGAGGATTGTTTTTATGTATGCAAGATCCTACAGTAATTAATGGTGTTAGTAATAGTGAATTTTTAAGAACTGCAAAGAACTCAATTAGTGATGAAAAAACAAATTTATATAAATTTATTAAAGATATGGATTCAGCAATGGCTGATGTTTGTCTTGATGAAAGTATGTTGCATCGCTCTCTTAATATGGGTTTTAGTGGTGGTGAAAAAAAGAAAAATGAAATATTGCAGATGAAAATATTAAAACCTAAATATATTATTTTAGATGAATTGGATTCTGGCCTTGATGTTGATAGTTTACGTGTTGTTTGTAAAAATATTAATGATTATATGGCTGAAAATAAGCAAGCATCGCTTTTAATAATTACGCATTATCCCCGTATTCTTGAATATTTAAAACCTGATTTTGTTCATATTTTGAAAGATGGAAAAATTCAAAAAAGTGGTGATATTAAATTGGCTCTTGAAATAGAAAAAAATGGATATTCGGATATTAATGTAGGAACAAGGATTGATATTAATGAGTAAGATATTATATGTACTAGATAATAATGAAAAAAAAGATTATGATTATAATATTTCAGAAGATACAATTATTTATCATTTTGCTATAAATAGTAGTAGTAATGTTAAAATTAATATAGATGGTGATGATACTACTTTATATTACTACTATAATAATATTAATTATGATGATAACGAATTTAATATATCCGTCATTCATAATAGAGCAAATACGCATAGTGAATTATTTAATCATGGTGTCAATGTTGAAAATGCTAGACTTAGTTATAATGTTGAAGGTATTGTCCCTAAAAAAAGTTCAAAATGTATTTGTAACCAAGAAAATCAAATAATAAATATGAAAGATGGTAAGAGTAGTATTTTACCTAATTTATTAATTGATAATTATGATGTTGATAGTAATCATAGTGCTTATATTGGAAAGTTTAATCGTGAAAAAATATTTTATTTGATGAGTCGAGGTCTTTCTTTTGAAGAAGCTAATAGATTATTATTAAATGGATTTTTAATTAATATGGATAGCATTGATTTAAATAAAGTTGAATCTTTTGTTCATGAAATAGAAAATATTTAGGAGGTGTTTTATGCATAGAGATGATTTTCCTATGTTAAATATGGATATATCATATTTTGACAATGGTGCTACAACCTTGAAACCAAAATGTGTTATTGAAGCTATGAATAAATATTATTTAGAACATACTTCTAATATTCATAGAGGTGATTATGATGCAGCTATTAGGACAAATGAACTTTATGATGATGTTAGAAATATAGTTGGTGATTTTATAAATTGCGATAGTGATACTTGCATATTTACTAGTGGAGCTACTATGTCTCTAAATATGGTTGTCTTTGGTTATATGAAAAAGCATTTAAAGAGTGGGGATGAAGTTCTTCTAAATAAAGCAGAACATGCTTCGAATATTTTGCCATGGATACGATTAAGCAAGGAAATTGGTATTACTATTAAATATGTTCCGTTGGATGATAATTATGAATTAACATTGGAAAATATTAAGAGGACAGTTACTGAGAGGACTAAAGTTATTTCACTTGCCCACGTTACTAATGTTATTGGTGATGTTCGTGATATTAAAAGTATAAGTGAATTTTGTCATAAAAAAGGTATACTTGTTAATGTTGATGGTGCTCAAAGTGTTCCACATTTAAAGGTGGATTTTAAAGATAGTGATATAGACTTTTTAAGCTTTTCTGGTCATAAAATGTGTGGGCCAACTGGAGTAGGAGTATTAGTAGGTAAGAAGGAATTATTAGAAGATATGGATCCACTAATATATGGTGGTGGAATGAATTCCTTTTTTGAAGCCGATGGCTCATATGAACTTAAAAGTATTCCAACTAGGTTTGAGGCAGGTACTCCCCCAATAGCTGAAGTTATAGGGTTGGGTGCAGCCATTAAATATTTAATGAATATTGGTATGGATAAAATACATGAATATGAGACTGATTTAAAGAAATACTTGCTGAGCAAAATTGAAAATATTCCAAATTTAATTCTTTATAATAAGAATACTTATAGTGGAATATTAGCATTTAACATTGATGGTGTTTTTGCTCAAGATTCATCAGTATATTTAAATCATTATAATATTTATGTTAGAGCTGGTAATCATTGTGCTAAAGAATTAAAAGATGAGATTAATATTAAAAATACAGTTCGTGTTAGTATGTATTTTTATAATAATAAGCAAGATATTGATAAATTAGTGGAGGCTTTAAAAAATAGTAAAGATATATTTAAGATTGTAATATAGGTGATTTATGGATAATAATTTAAGAAGAGAAATAATACTTGAAAATTATCAAGAACCAATGAATAGAGGATTAATAGAAGATAGTGATTATTTAAAAGTAAATACTAATAGTGAGAGTTGTATTGATAATCTTGATTTTATGATGAAGATAGAAGATGGGATTATTAAAGATATTAGATTCGATGGTGAAGCGTGTGCTATTAGTACTTCAGCAACGTCTATTATGATTAGGAAATTAATTGGAAAAAGTGTAGAAGATGTAAAAAATATTCTAATTAATTATGAAAATATGATTAATGAAAAAGAATATGATAGGGAATTATTAGGGGAATTGCTAGTTTATGATGAAATTTCTAAGCAACCTAATAGAAAAAATTGTGCATTACTTCCTAAGGTTGCGATTGAGAAAATGTTAGGAGAGTTGAAAAATGGAAATGATGATTGATACTAAAAAACTTAGATTGGCACAAATAAGATATTTTGATAAAGAAAAGAAATCTTCAGAAATATCTGAAGAACAGGTATATGCTTTTTTATATGAAGTTAATGGTACTTTTGTTAATGTTTTAAATTTTACTAGGGAATATCCTGTTTTTGAGAGATCTACTTATACTAATTTCACTGCTGATGGTGAACCGTTTGGTAATAAAATAGTATTAAGAAATGGTAATATAGAAACTGGGCTTTGTTATATAATTGAGCGAACTGATTGTAATAGATTATTGGATTGTGACGAAATAAGTATTGATAATTTACTTTTATATATTATAAATTCTGATAAATTTTTTATTGATAGAATTGGTATTCTTGAAAAGGCAACTGGACTATCAAGGGTTATTATAAAGCGTAGGTTGAAGGAAGACTATAAGAAACTAGATACTTTTTATGAATATTTAGATAGTAAGGAAGAAGCAAAACAATATAAGAAAACAAACTAGAGGTGAGTTTATGGAAATAGTTGGACTAAATATTGATAATATTAAAACTATTTCATCTTTGAAAAAAGAGGATGATTGGATTAAAAGGTTTAGACTTGATAGTTATAAAAAATTTGAAAATCTTGATATGCCTTCTTTTGGTCCAGAAATAGACTTGGATTTTTCAAAGATAATTTATTATAAAAGTAATGAGCAGGATGATAAGATTAAGAGTGATTGGAATAATATTTTGAAACCTATTGTTGATGAACTTGATTCTGTTGGGGTTAGAGAAAGTGAAATACATATGGGTGGTATGGGTGTTCAATATGAAAGCGAAGTAATATATCACTCAATGTTGAAAGAAATAGAAGATAAAAAAGTTATTTTTACTTCTATAGAAAATGCGATGAGAGAATACCCAGAACTTGTTAAAAAATATTTTGGTAAGATTGTTAATAACAATGAAAATAAATTTGCAGCATTAAACGGAGCTGTTTTTAGTGGAGGTAGTTTTATATATATTCCTCCTAATACAAAATTAGATAGGCCTTTACAGAGTTATTTTAGGATAAATAGTCGTAATATGGGGCAATTTGAAAGAACTTTGATTATTGTTGATGATAATAGTGACTTACATTATATAGAGGGATGTACAGCACCATCGTATAGTGAGTCATCTCTTCATGCAGCAGTTGTTGAAATATATGTTGGAAAGAATAGTAAATGTCGATATTCAACAGTTCAAAATTGGGCAAATAACGTATATAATCTGGTTACAAAGAGGGCTCTTGTTGCTGAAAATGGTACTATGGAATGGATTGATGGTAACATTGGTAGTAAAGTAACTATGAAATATCCAGGCTGTATTTTAAAGGGAAACAATTCTCAAGGAACTTGTATTACTATTAGTGTTGCTGGTAGTGGGCAGATACAAGATACAGGTTCAAGAATGATTCATTTGGGTAAGAATACTAAAAGTAATATTATTTCTAAGAGTATTGCGAGAAATGGTGGTAATGCGACATATCGTGGGAAAGTATTAATAAATAGTAAGGCAGATAATTCGGAAGCTAGTGTTAAATGTGATACTTTGATTCTTGATGAAAAATCTAAAAGTGATACTATACCTACAAATAGTTGTTTCAATGTTAATAGTACTATTGAGCATGAAGCAACTGTCTCAAAAATTAGTGAAGATAACTTGTTTTATTTGATGAGTAGAGGTATATCACATGAGAGAGCTATGGATTTAATAATATTAGGATTTATTGAAAAGTTTAGAGAAGAATTGCCGATGGAATATGCTGTTGAATTAAATCAATTAATAAAAAGAAATTTATAGTAAATTTATTTATTTAATCTTCAAATTATTTGAAAATTATAATTTACTATAGGAATCATAAAAATTATAATGATATTAGTTATGAATTATAGAAATCTGCTGTTTGCAGATTTTTTTTTAGTGTAATAATATACGCCCTGAAGGGAGGTGAGGTATGCTTAATCAAATAATTCTTGTGGGAAGATTAACTAGAAATATTGTTGTTAATAAATCTGATAAAGGGAATAAAGTTGCGACTATTTCTTTAGCAATACCAAGAAGTTTTAAGAATAGTGAAGGTACTTATGACACGGATTTTATTGACTGTGTAGCTTTTGATAATATTGCAGAGAATACTTGTGAATATTGTAGTAAAGGAGATATTATTGGTGTAAAAGGTAGAGTACAATCTAGAGTTGTTGAAAAAGATAATAAGAAAGAGTATTTGATGGATATTGTTGCGGAAAAAATAACATTTTTATCTAGTAAAAAAGAAGAAACAGATTAGTCTGTTTTTTCTTTAGAATGGAAGTAATGTTAAAATTCATTGAATCTATACTATCACTAAAGTACTTATATATGATATTATAAATATATAAAATTGGAGGTTTGTATGGTATATATTATTCTGATACTAATTGTAATTGTTATAGTTGCGGCTTTTTTAGTGTATGCTTTAGGCCCTTCTTTTGCAAAAAGAAATGCAAAAGCGATAGCAAAAGGTGTTAAGGAAGGTTTAAAAGATGATGATGAAAAAGCAGAATAATCTGCTTTTTTTTTAATTGATTTAATGGTAAACTTATATAGGGTGAAAAAGATGAAGGAACTTGCTATTGCAGTTAGAAATTATGATAAAGATAATTATAAGGAAATAATAGATTGTATTAAAAAATCAGGTTTTAAAAATGTATTTATTGAATGGTATAATTATGACTTAGAACTTCAAGAAAATATTTTAAATTGTGCAAGAGATAATGGTTTGAATGTTATATTTGCTCATTTAGGTTATCAAAATTCGAATGCTATATGGTGGGATAATGAAGCTGGTGATAAAGAGTTAAAACGTTATATGAATGATATAGATGTTTGTTATAAAAATGGTATTAATCTAGTGATAATTCATCCTACAAGAAAATATGAGAATCCTGGTATTACTGAAATAGGAATAGAGAGAGTAAAGAAATTAGTTGAATATGCTTCTCAAAGAGGAGTTAAAATTGCTTTTGAAAATGTTGAATTAAAGGGACATTTGGAAGCTATTGTTGATAATGTTTCTAGCAATATGGTTGGTATTTGTTTTGATGTTGGACATTGTAACTTATTTTATGATGGTGAATTTGATGTTGATAAATTTAAAAATAAGGTCTTAGCAATTCACTTGCATGATAATTTTAAAGAAAAAGATGATCATAATTTACCTTTTGATGGTACAGTTGATTGGGATAGAGCAATTAAACAGTTAAAAGAATTAAATTATAATAGTTATATAACTGTTGAATCTGGTAAAAATGATTTTTATGAAAATTTAAGTTATCAAGAATATTATGAACTTGCTTATCAACGAGGTATGGAATTAATTAGAATGATAGATTCTTAGACAACTATTCATTAGTTGTTTTTTTTTATTTAGCTTGTTATAATTTAGTAAAGATAGGTGATATGATGATAGAAGTTAGGAATTATAGAGAAGAAGATTTAAATAAAGTAAATTTAATCTTAAAGGAAGCTTTTTTACATGAAAAGACTAATTTTAATGACGCTAATTTTAAAGAAATAGTAGCTCTTTGTGATAATACCGTTTGTGGTTATTTATTACTTACGAAAGTTTTAAATCCTATTAAGAATGGATTTTATTATTTAGTTGATTATGTGTGTGTATCTAGTGAATATCGTGGAAGAGGTATCGCTTTGAAAATGCTTGAATATGCTGAGAATGTTGCTAAAGAAGATGGAGCGTTATATTTACAACTTACTTGTAGTTATTCGAGAGAAGCAGCACAGAAATTATATATAAAAGCAGGCTTTGAAAAAAGAGAATCTAATGTTTTTAGGAAGGGGTTATTATGATATTAGATATTATAAATAAAAAACGTTTAGGTGAAGAATTAACTTATAAAGAGATGGATTATTTTTTTAATGGTTATTTAAATGGTGAAATTGCAGATTATCAAATGTCTAGTTTACTTATGGCTATTTGTATTAATGGTATGAGTGATGAGGAAATATTTGGTTTAACTAAAATTTTTATTGATAGTGGAGATGTTTTAAATTTTAGTGATATTCCGGGAATTAAAGTTGATAAGCATTCAACTGGGGGAATAGGTGATAAAACAACTTTAGTGATTGCACCAATTGTGGCAGCACTCGGTATTCCTGTTGTTAAAATGAGCGGTAGGGGTTTAGGATATACTGGAGGAACTATTGATAAATTAGAAAGTATTCCTGGTTTTAGAATTGATCTTAGTGATGAAGAAATAATTAAGCAAGTTCATGATATTAATTTAGTAATTACTGGTCAAACTGCTGATTTAGTTCCAATGGATAAAGTTATTTATGCACTTCGTGATGTAACTGGTACTGTATCATCAATTCCATTAATTGCATCTAGTATAATGAGTAAAAAAATAGCAGGTGGAGCAGATAAAATACTAATTGATATTAAAGTTGGCAATGGGGCTCTTTTGCAAACAGAAAAAGAGGCTGAAAAATTGAGTGAACTAATGATAAAAATTGGTGAGGTATATCATCGAGAAGTTAGAACTATTATTAGTGATATGAATGTTCCTTTAGGAAGATGTATTGGTAATAGTCTAGAGGTTTTAGAAGCAATTGATGTTTTAAAATGTCAAAGTGATAAGACTAATTTTACTGATCTTTGTATTGAGCTTGCAACTGAAATGGTAAGTATGGGTAAAAATATTGATTTGGATGAGGCTAAAAAGTTAGTATTAGAAGTTTTAGAAAATGGTTCTGCTTATAATAAATTCTTAGAAATGGTAGAAAAACAAGGTGGTCATGTTGATAAAATTAAAGTCAGTAAAGATTTAGTTGAAATTAAAGCTCCAGTTTCGGGAACTATTAAAAATATTAATGCTTTAGAATTAGGTAAAATATCTTTAGCATTAGGTGCTGGTAAAATAAGTAAAGATGATAAGATAGATTATACTGTTGGTATTAGATTAGAAAAACTAGTTGGTGATAGTGTAAAAAAAGATGATGTTTTAGCAAAATTATATGTTTCTTCTAAAAAAGTTAAATATAAATTTGAAAATATTTATACTATTAGTTAAAAAAGTATTTGAATTTATTTAAAATATGTTATAATAACTTTATAAGGTAAGGTGAATTGAATGGAAAAGATATACATGGAAGGTAATAAAAATAAAAGTAAAATGAAAAGTGTTATTGATGGTACAGTTGTCTTAAGTTTTGCTGTTGCTATATTTGCAATAGTATCTCTTGTAGCATTTGGTATTAACCAAATAAGTTATGCGGCACCTACTTCACCAACTGGCGAGTCTTTTACATTTTATGCTAGTGATCATGGATTTAGATCTGTTGTAAATGGCAAGAGTGCATATATTCCGCTTTATTTTTCAGATGAAGCTGAAACAAACCCAATTTTTTGTATTGAGCATGAAGCTCCAATCAGTTTTAACAAACCAACCTATACAATAGAAAAAGTTGGTGGATCTCCAAAAGAAATTCAGGATTTTGGTCTTTTATATATTTTAAATGTTGGATATGGTAATGTTGAAAAACCTTATTCATATAATGGCGATAGTGTTTATGAGCAAGCTTGGATAACTCAGGTTGCAATTTGGATGTATTTGGGTGCTAATGGTGGAATTGCACCAGGTAGCGATGCTGCTACAGCTCTACAGTTAGCTACTTCATATACTGATAATGCTGATTCTCCAATTGTGTTACCTGATGAAGGTATAAATATATATAATAAATATGTAAAAGATTTAGTAGCAGATGCTAAAGCAATTGGTAATAATGTAATTAGTGTTGAAGCAAATGGTACAGAATTTACTAAGGGTGAAGATTTTTATCAATCTCCAGAAATTAGTGTTATAATTGAAAATGATTTGGTTAGCGATTTTAAAGGATATTCTATTTCTGTAAATGGAATTGAAGGAGCTTACGTTGTTGATGCAGATGGTAATAATATTGATACTTCAAATGTTAGTAAGAATATAAATAAGTTCTATGTTAGAGTACCAAAGTCAAAAGTTAAAGAAGAAGTTCAAAGACTTACAATTAGTGTAACTGGTAATTTTGATACATTGACTGGACATTATTATGGTACTGAGGGAACTGATTCAAATGGAAAATCATGGCAAAGAGTTATTTCCGTTACTGGTGATACTACAAGTATTAGTAATGGTACTACATTAGAAGTAGCTGCTGCTCCAGATACTGGAATGAACAAAGTACAAACAATTTATTTCATTGGATTAATAGTATTGTTATGTGGTGTAGGAATTATTTATGCTAATGCAAAACCTGTTGAAATTAAGCAGTAAGATTAAAAAGAGCCATACATTAATGCTTGGCTCTTTACTTATATTTTTGGGAATTGTATTTTTGTCATGGAACTATTTAATCAAAACAAAAGATGAAATCTATTCTGATATGCGAATTGCTATGATGGATGTTACAGATGATACAGAAGATACTGGCTTGGTTTCTGATACACCCATAGCTAATAATGTGGAGGTTAGTCCTGAAGAACCACAAGCAGCTCCAAGACCAATAGATTATAGTAAATACTTAGGAGTCTTGGAAATACCAAAAATAGGGTTAAAAAGGGGATTTTATAACGTCGGTTCGAAATATAATAATATTCAATATAATGTTACTATGGTAGGTGGATCAAGCCTTCCGGATGTTGTTAATGGAAATTTAATTTTAATGGCACATTCTGGAGATGCTTATATATCATATTTTGCGTATCTTTATCGCTTAAATGTTGGTGATTATGCATATGTAACTTATGGTGGAGTTAGATACCAATATCAAATAGTTAATATTTATGAAGTACCAAAAACTGGAATTGTTAGAATTGTAAGGAATTATGATAGAACTACATTAACAATGATTACATGTACAAAGAATAATGATTATACACAGACTGTATATATTTCTGAACTTGTTGGCTAGGAAGGTGATAATATGAATTTGTCTTTAATAGGAAGATTACGAGTGATATTTAAGTATATTTGCTCTTCCTATTTATCTATAGAGACACTTCTACTTAGCCTTCTTTTATTTTTGATTTTAGTTGTAAATTTGAAACGTGATAATAAGATGGTTCAAATGATAGGTATTGGAGTATATATTGGTTTTATTATAGGAATACTTATTAGTTATAGTACTTATGTTAAAACTTGTTTTCATTCCTTTACAAAGGCTGTTATGAATTATATTTATTTTCCATCAACTATTGTTTATTTCTTTATTATTATCTTTGTAACTGTGATGATATTATGGACTTTATTTAGTAAAAAGATATCTAAGGTTAAAAAAATTATTAATTATTTATTCTTTAGTATTTTATATTACTTTTTTATGTCATTTATAGCCTTAGCGTCTTATGATGCAGTTGATTTAGTTAATACATCTGTATTGTATCAAAATGATACAATATTATCTTTAGTACAAGTAAGCAACTTTTTATTAGTTGTATGGTTATTGTTTACAGGGTTTTATTGGTTGTATAAATATTTTCAAAAAAAATATGATTAAAAAAGACTGAATTTTCAGTCTTTTTTAGTTTATAGGTTCACTTGATACGAACACATAATTTCCATTTTCTTCTTTTAATGTAAAACGATATGATTTTCCTTTTTGAATTATTTTCATTTCAGAATATTCGTTTATTTTTTGTGTTTTTGCTGGATCTGAAAAATAAACACCTTCATCACCATCTTGGAATAAGACTTTTAAATTTATTGTCAAAATTCCGTCATCAAGTACTGCTTTTGAAATGTAGTATTTTGGATTACTTGGTCCACATGTACCACCACAAGCAGTTTCTTGATATGGATAGTTACCAGTTGCACTATCATAATAGTGGGATGTACATATTTTTCCAGGTCCAAAATCATCACTACCTGCATATTTGTAATCTTTGCCAAATAATGCAGCTATATCAGATTCTATTTGTTCTTTTGAGATTGTTTCTTTATTTTCATAGTATTTTTGAGCTACAGTTAAATAAGCTTGTGAATTTGAAATATCAGCAGCAGTTACTTTTGTATCTTTAAAGAAACTATCTTGTGTTCCACAAAAGTATCCATCAGCATGCATAAACTTTTCAATGTTTGATATGGCTACTTCATCATATGAATCATAGACTTTTGGACATTCTTTAGTAGCATTTTCCTTTTTTTCTTCTTTATCGCTACTTGTTTTAGTAGTTTCAACTATTTGGGGATTTACAAATTTAAAATATCCAAAACTACAGCAAGCACCTACTAATAAACCTAAGACGATTCCAAGTAAGAATTTACCACCATTTTTCTTTTCTTTTTCCATATATTCTCCTTTCTATTATAATTTTATCATAAAAAAAGATTGTTACCAATCTTTTATTTTAGTGGCATAATATTCTTCAAATGAAATATTATGTTCTTTTATATATTTTGCTATTTCTTGACCGACATAACGATAATGCCAAGATTCAAAGTGATAGCCAGTTTCTTTTTCTTTATCTTTAGGAAATCTCAGTATAAAACCATATTCATGAGCATGTTTTATCATCCATTCATATTCATCTGTTTTTTCAAAATTAGTATAATCTTTTTCTTCGTTATATACATCGACTGCTAAGCCGGTTTGATGTTCAGAATGTCCTGGTCTACCAGAATACGTATCTGCTGCTTCTGTACCATCTTTTTTAGCATAACGATTATATAGATCAACTTGATAATCATAACTACGGTATGAAGACATAGCTACTATTGTTAAATCTTCCTTTTTAGCATCTTTAGCCATATCCTCAAAAGCTTCTTTAGCGACATCTACTAATTTCATGCCATTTAAGGCGTATTGTTTATTAATTTCTTCTAAGTTATCTGGAACATAATCTTCTTCTAAATAGTAATATTTATTTACTAATACTTTTTCCGTGTTTAAGTTTTTAGCTTTTATTGTATCCTCATATTGTTTTAAGTCTAAATTCATGTTTACATTTTTTATTATTTGTTCATCTGATAAGTTTTTATTTTCTTTTTTATATTTCAAATAACGTGATAAATAGTTTTTATTATAATAACTAATATTTTTATTTATTCCATTATTGTGTTTTTTCTTTGCTTGTTCTTGTTCTTTAAGCTTTACTTTATGGTTTGAAATTGATTTAGATATTAAATTTATTGTCTTTATGGGGATAAAGATAATTAAAAATAGGCATATTAGAAAAATAATAATGTTTTTCTTTTTGAGTTTTATTTTTTTCTTTTTTTTCTTACTCATATATCATATCTCCTAATTATATAATAGCATTAAAAAATTATTTTATGAATAAATTATTCATATTTTACATAGAAAATTGTAGGAGGATTATATGAAAAAAATATTGTTAATACTTAGTTTATTTCTTTTTCCTATTAGTGTTTTTGCAGAAGAAGAGTTGCTTAATAAGGCTGGGAGTGGAATTTTAATTGATGCTGATAGTGGAAAAGTATTGTTTGAAAAAGAGAAAAATTTAAAAGTAAGTGTTGCTTCTATGACTAAGATGGTGGCACAAATAATAATTTTAGAAGAAATTGAATCAGGTAATATTAAGTGGACTGATATGGTTACTGTTAGTAAGAATGCTAGTGATATGGGTGGATCGCAAATTTATTTGGAAACTGGTGAAGAGATGAGTGTTGAAGATTTGATGAAAGGTATTTCTGTTGCTAGTGGTAATGATGCAACTGTAGCTATGGCTGAATATATTAGTGGTAATGAGAAAAAGTTTGTTAAAAGAATGAATGATAAAGTAAAAGAGTTGGGTCTTAAAAATACACATTTTAAGAATTGTACAGGGCTTGATGAAGATGGTCATTTTTCTACAAGTTATGATATGGCTATGATTGCTAGAGAATTAATTATTAATCATCCAGATATTTTGAGATTTTCTTCTATTCATGAAGATTATTTACGAAAAGATACTGATCGAAAATTTTGGTTAGTTAATACTAATAAGCTTATTAATTTATATGATGGAGTTGATGGATTAAAAACAGGTCATACTGATGATGCGGGTTATTGTATGGCAGTTACGGCCAAAAGAAATGGACTTCGTTTAATTGGTATTCTTATGAAAGAAGAAAGTAGTAAAATTAGGAATAGTGAAGCGATGTCTTTACTTGATTATGGGTTTCAAAACTATAAAATTAAGAATATATTAAAGAAAAATTCTGATATTGGTAAAATTAAAGTAATTAGTGGTAAGGAAGATATGGTCAAATTAAAACTGATTGAAGATGTAAATGTTTTAGATGATGGTGATAAAAGTAATAAATATACTTATGATATTGATGTAAGAAAAGAAATAAGTGCGCCAATAAAAGTAGGAGATGTAGTTGGTAAAATTATTATATATTCTGATGGTAAAAAGGTTAAAAGTGTTCCTCTAACAGTAGATAAATCTGTTTCAAAAGCAGGAATAATAGATTTATACAAACAATCTTTAAAGTCACTTTTAAATGGCCAATAGACTAACTTTTGCTAGTTTCTATTGGCTTATTTTAATAAAAATGTTATTATAGCTATAAATCGTTTTCAACTAGAGGTGTTAATGTGAGTCGAGTAGAAAAAGATATTATGGTTGCTTTAGGAGTTTTAACAGATATTAGGCCTATTCCAAGAAGTTATGGACATGTTTTTGTAAATACTAATGAAGAACTATCTTTATATTATAATGAATTTCCTATAGCGGGAAATAAAGTTTTAACTGTTTCTTCCGGAGGAGATCAAATATTACAAGCTGTTTGTAAAGGGGCTAGTAAAATAGATGCTTTTGATAGAAATAAATTTGCACTATATGTTTCAAAATTAAAAATAGCGGCAATTAAAGTTTTGTCTTGTTATGAATTTCAAAGTTTTTTTTATGATGAAATTACTTTTTTTGATACTGATTTATATCATAAAATTCGTTTGTATTTAGATGATGAGACAAAACTATTTTGGGATGCACTTTATGAAAAATTAGTTAGTTTTCGTTCTGTTGCGAAACAATTATTTTTTTCGGAATTTCAATTTGATGTTACTGATTTTGCTTATTCTATTCCAGATAACTATTATTTAACTAGAAAAAGGTTAGAATCTGTAGATATGAATTTTTATCATGCATCACTTAATCATTTTTTACAAAAAAATACTAGTGCTGATTATAGTTGTGTATTCTTATCAAATATTTTTAATTATTTAAGTTTAGATGCTAAGAGGGAATTTAATAGATGTATTAATAAAAATCTAGCTGAGAGATTATCTTCTGAGGGGGCTATTGCGGTATATGCACCTCCTTATGTAACTAATCCTGAAATAGTACCTTATGAAGGAATAATAGATTCTTATCAAAAAGTATATGTGTATAAAAAAGATAAATAAATTTAGATTGGTGTGGTATTATGAGTAGTTTAGACTATGATATAAGTGTTGGAGTAGCTATCTTGCATGGGAATGAGCATTTTCCTAGTGATTATAACTATATATATATTTCTACAAATGAATTTGTTTCAGGATACTATAAATATATTCCTTTAGAGGGTAGGAAAGTTCTTACTGTGACATCTAGTGGTGATCATATATTGCAAGCTGTTTCTAATGGTGCTAAAAGAATTGATACATTTGATAAGAATAAATTTCAATTATATTTTGCCAAATTAAAAATAACCGCTATTAAAGCGCTTTCAAGAGAAGATTTTATTAGTTTTTTTGATTGGAATGATGAGAAATTTTTAAATAAACAAATATATAGTAAAATTAGAGATTATTTAGATGATGATGTCTTAGTTTTTTGGGATACAATGTATGTTAGAGGTTGGCTTGATAAGTTTTATGATAATATAATTAATTATTATAGATTTAGTGATGATGGTCTAGACTCATATTGTAGTCCTGATAGATATGATGATACTAGATCTAAGTTAGATTCAGCTTTAATTAGTTATGATCATTCTGATTTGCATGCATTTGTTGATAATCTTTCTGATGACGAATTATATGATGCGATATTTTTATCAAATATATATGATCATTTATCTTTTCTTAAAAGAAAAAGATTTTATAGATTTATAAGTGAAGAGTGTAGTAAGCATCTAACAGATGATGGGGTTATTGTTGCTTATGCTCCTGTTGCTGAGGCGAATTTAACTTTTGCTAATTATAAAAATCAAAAGCATTTTGATAGGGGAAAAATTTATGTGTATCGAAGAGGTGATAATAATGAAAATAGCAGGAGCTTATAAAGATGTTTTATTGACGTATGCATATTTGAATGGTATTCCTGTACCTGAAGAGTATACCACAGCATTTTTGAATACCAATGAGCCTTTAGGACAATACTATAAAGTTTTTCCAATAGAAGGTGGTAGGGTATTGACTGTAGCTGCATCAGGTGATCATATATTACAAGCTGTTTGTAATGGTGCGAGAGAAATAGATGCTTTTGATAAAAATAAGATTGCTTTATATTTTGCTAAGCTTAAAGTTGCTGCTGTTAAAGCATTAGATCAGTGGGAATTTAGTGAGTATTATAAAGATTTTGAGAATATGAGTTATTATAGAAAAGTTCGAAAATATTTAGATTTAGATGTAAGAATCTTTTTTGATGCTTTATATTCTAGTAAGAATTGTGAAGAGTATATAGATTATTTAGTTGATAGAGGCTTTTTAGTAGAAAATTCTAAAGGATATTATGCATTTGATGAAAATTATGAAAAGACTAAAAATAATCTTGAGAGGGTAAAGATTAATTATTATCTAAGTACATTACATACTGTTTTAGATAAAACACCTCCTGATAGTAGGTATGATGCGGTATTTTTATCAAATATTTATAATTGGTTACGTGGTGATGAAATGTTGGAATTTAATTCCTTTTTGGAAAATATTTTGTCTAAAGTGTTAACTGATGAAGGAATGATTGCAGTATATGCTTCTCCATATGAAGAAGTAGCATATATTGAAGAATATAAGGGGTCTATAAAAAAAGATGATGAAAAAGTTTATGTCTATCATAAAAATGGCAGAAATTAATTTAGATTAGTTTCTGTTTTTCTTTACTTTTTTAAGAAAATATGATATTATAGCTAGCAATAAAAAGAGGGGTAGTTATATTTTATATATAGTTTATTCTATTTCTATTTTTTATTAATTACCTAGTAGAGGGGATATGTTTAATGGATAATTATAAAAATGTAAAAAGAGTTTATAGAGAAAAAAATGCTTTATTGTCTAGTGTAATTGGTGATTTAGAAAATCTTAGAAAACTAGATGATAGTTCATTAAAAAGATATGTAGAGATAAGTACTTATCTTATTTATAATGGATTGAGCATTGATATGGTTTTAAATACGGAGGATGATACTTTTTCTAGTTTTGTTGAAATAGCAGAAGAAGCAAAAAAATTAATACAAGATAATTCATTAGTTCGTCAATATGTAGCATTAAATGAATATGGACGTTCTTTAGCATATGAGACCAAGCATTTAGAAGATGTTTTATTGCATTTAGAAGGACTTTCTGAAGAGAAGGTAAAATAAATGTCAAATATAGAAGAGGACATAAAAGAGGGACTTTCTATTCTAGATAAGACACATAAGTTTAAAATGGATGATAGATACGGTAGTGTTTATTTTAATACTAATGAAGGTTTATCAAAGTACTATAGAGCTTTTCCATGTAAAGGTGGAAGAGTTCTTACTGTCTCTTCAGGAGGAGATCATATATTACAAGCTGTTTGTAATGGTGCTAGAGAAGTAGATGCCTTTGATAAAAATAAGATAGCTATATATGCTGCAAAACTTAAAATAACTGCTTTGAAAGTACTAGAAAGAGAAGAATTTATAAATTATTATTATAGTTTAAAAGGTTTTTTGAATACTAATACTTATATGCGAATTAGAATCTATTTAGATAATGATGTTAAAGCTTTCTGGGATGCGATGTATTTTGAAGGTCAGCTTTCAGATAATAGAAATAATCTTGTAGCTTGGTCATATACTTTATTTACAAAATGTTTAGATTATGGTTTTAGAAGATTTTCTAGTCCTTATTTTTATACTAAGACAAAGAAAAGATTAAATAATTCTGAAATTAATTTTTTTAATTTAAGTTTATATGAATTAGTGGCTTGTTTGGATAAGAATAGAAAATATGATGCCATATTTTTATCAAATATTTATGATTGGTTAATTTTAGATGAAAGAGAAAAGTTTTCTGATTTAATTGTAGAACTTTCTGAATATCTTACTGATGATGGGGTAATGGCTGTATATGCACCATTTGATAATCCTGATCCAGAGATTTGTTCAATTAATGATTCTCATGGAGAAGAGGGAGTTGTTTATACTTTAAAAAGAGGAGAAAAGTTAGAAAAAGAATTTAAGAGGGTGTAATTGTGAGTTTACAAGAAGTAGAAAAAGATATAAAAATTGGTGTTGATTGTTTACATTCACCTTGTCCATATACTTTTCCTGATGGGTATGGAACAATTTATGTTAATACTAATGAAAATTTATCTGAATATTATAGATTTTTTCCAATAGATGGAGGAAATGTTTTAACGGTTTCTTCTGGAGGAGATCAAATATTACAAGCTGTTTATTATGGGGCGAAGAGAATTGATTCATTTGATAAAAATAAGTTTGCTATATATGCAGCTAAATTAAAGATTGCTGCTGTTAAAGCTTTAAGTCAAAAAGAATTTCTTAATTTTTATAATTATGCTAAATTTAGGGAGAATTTTAGTTTTAATCTTTATAAAAAAATACGTGATTATTTAGATGAAGAAACAGCTATGTTTTGGGATGCAATGTATAAGGCTGGGTTTATTAGTTGGCATGGGTATATGACTTTTTTAAGTTCTAGATTTGATAGAACAGCTGAAAGATATGATGAGAAAGATAATTTCTGGATGACAAAAACACTTTTAGAAAATGTAGAAATCACTTATTGTCATAGTGATATTTATGGTGTTTTAGATAGTATTCAAAGTGATCTAAAATATGGTGCCGTATTTTTATCTAATATTTATGATTATTTAATGGGATGGGGTAAAAAAAATTATCCTAGATTTATTATGAAGGATTTAAATAGCCATTTAAATCCAGAAGCTAGAGTAGCAGTATATGTTCCGCATCATAATGAGGGATTTAATTATGAAAAATATATTGGTCAACAAGAGTTAGATAGAAAAGTATATGTTTATGAGAGAAGGGGTTAAAAGTGAATCAAGTAAAAAAAGATATTGCAGTTGCGCTTAGAACTTTAAATGATATAAATTATATTTTTCCGTCTACTTATTCAAAAGCTTTTTTAAATACAAATGAGCAAATATCAACTTATTATAAAAAATTTTCAATTTCTGGTGAAAAAGTTTTAACAGTTGCGGCAAGTGGAGATCATCTTTTGCAAGCAGTACATGAAGGAGCAAAAAAAGTAGATGTGTTTGATCATAATAGATTTGCTTTATATGTTGTTAAATTAAAGGTTGCTGCTATAAAAACATTAAGTCATGAAGATTTTGAAAACTTTTTTTCATTAAATAATGGAGCTTTTGATTTTATGAGCCTAAGAATTTATGAGAAGTTTTCTGATTATTTAGCTGATGATGCTCAGTTGTTTTGGGATAGTTTATATCAAGATGGTAATATAAAAAATATTCATAGAATTGTTTTTGGACCACAACGTCATGATTTGGGGATAGATAGTTACAGGGATAGTGCAAATTATTATTCTATTAGGGAAAAAATAGATGATGTATCTATTGGCTATTATTTGAGTGATTTATTTGATTTAGGTGGAGTGCTTACAGATTCTTATAAAGCAATATTTCTATCTAATATTTATGATTGGTTAACTTTTGTAGAAAAGAATGAATTTAAGGATTATGTATTGCATGTTTTAAGTAAAAACTTAGAAACAGGTGGCAAAATGGCAGTATATGTACCGACTCTGAGTGATGTAGTACAATACGAAGACTATACTGAAGATACTTATTTAGATAAGCAAAAAGTTTATATAAAAAGTAAATTATAAATGGGGGTGCCTTATGAAGGAATTACCACGAGATATTGAAGTTGCTATAAATATGTTAAATGATGTTTATTTTCAGAAATATCCAAAAAATTATGGAAAAATTTATATTCGAACAAATGAAGCTTTATCAATTTATTATGATAAGTTTAAGTTAGATGGTGCGAAAGTATTAACTGTTGCTGGCAGTGGAGATCATATCTTACAAGCTGTTTATAGTGGAGCAAAAGAAGTAGATGCTTTTGATAAAAATAGATTTCAGATATATTTGATAAAGTTAAAATTAGCGGCTTTAAAAACTTTAAGTCAAGATGAATTTGCATACTTTTTTGGTTTTAGAGATCCTTCTGAGATATTTGATTTGAATATATATTTAAAAATTAGAGAAGAGTTGGACTTAGATTCACTAATATTTTGGGATACATTATATCAAAGCGGAAATTTAAAAAATAATAAATCTAGATTTATCTTCTTACAATTCTTTATTGATAGTAGACTTAGATGTTTTGCTTTTGATGAAAACTATTATGTTACAAGGGATAACTTGGAAAGGGTAGATGTTAGATTACATCATGCTACATTTCATGACTTTATTTCTAAACTTAGTTCTGATGAAAAATATGATGCTGTTTTTATGTCGAATATAACAGACTATTTTAGTAATGAGCAATTTACTACATTAACTAGTTTTTTAGATGATAAGGTACAACCTCATTTAACTGAGCATGGGCAAGTAGCTGTTTATGCACCTCCGCATAAGAAAGACATAAAATTTGAAGAATACACCGGTCAAGATGAAATGGTTGAAGTTGATAAAGTATATATATACAACAAAAAATAAATATTTGTGGTTTTTTAATAGGGAATGCCTTATATCACAAATATTTTTTTTTGCAACAAATTTTTAATAAAAATATTGTGAAATATGTCGAAAAATGTTAAATTTATATAATAGAGGAGGTATGAAGATGAGAAAAAGTAAAAAGAGTGAAAGAAAGACTATTATTTTATTGGTAGCAGTACTATTATTCATGGCTGTAGGTTTCGCATTATATTCTACAACATTAAATATCGGTGGTGGAGCTAGTGGTACTTCAAGTAAAGCTGTTTTCAAAAATGCTTGGAATGTTCATTATAAATCAGGAACTTTACAAGAAAGTGGTACAGCTGATGTTGCTCAATCAAGTAGTTTAACAAATACTGATTTTACTTTCAATGTAACTTTGAATAAACCAGGTGATACTTATGTTGCAAAGTGGAAAGTTGTTAATGATGGTACTATTAAAGCAAAACTTACTACTATTAATTTTAGTGGTTTAACAGCTGATCAACAAAAATTTGCTGAGTGTAAACTTACTTATGATGGAGCAGATTATACTACTAATGCAACAGGTTTATCTAATGTAATTAATGAAAATGGTGCTACAAAAGATGTAACATTAACTATTACTTATAAAAATAAAGAAGATATTCCACAAGCAGATTTACCAACAGAAGATAAAACAATTACAATTAATGGATCTTTTCTTTATGAAGATGTAGCTTAATTTTAATATAAAGATGGTGTGATTATGAAGGTTAGACTTAAAAGGATTTATATATTTGAGATAGCTTTATTAATATTTGAAGTATTATATTTCCTTTTAATGTCTAACTATAATAATCCTCTTGGTAGAAGCTTTGTAATTGTATGCTTTTTAGTAATTTTACTTATTCCGGCAATTTACTTCTTAGGTTATAAGAAGGATAATTCTTTTGATAGAGAGACAGCTATAAAAATAGAAATTTCTGTTTTTGTAGGATTTTTCTTTATTTGTTTTTTGCTTGGAATTTTAATTGGATTTTCTAAAACAGCATTTTCACTTGATGTTGATAAAGTATTAAATGGATTTATTCCTGTACTTATATTTTTAGTGGTTGAAGAGGTTTTTAGATATACTCTTATTAAAAGTACTTATATAAATAAAAGTGAAATTGTTATATTAACTATTTTGTTAATTATATTGAATATATTATTAGAGATGAATATAGGATTTCTTGATAATAAACTTAAATGGTTCATTTTTATTTCTATAACTATTTTTCCTATAATTGCACAGGAATTATTATGTAGTTATATGACATATAATTTTGGTCTATTACCTAGTTTAGTATTCAAGGTATTGGCTAAATGTTATATATATATATTTCCATTCTTCGCTAATTTAAATGAGTATTTATATGGGACTATGCATATATTAATACCTTTTGTTATTTATTTAGCAGATAGAAAATATATCGTTAAAATAAATAGATTAGATAGAAGAAGAGGAAAAGAGAATAAATTTAGTGTTGGGTTTATGACTAGACCTTTAGTTGTAGCTTTAATTATTTTAACAATACTAGTTTCTGGAATACTTAGATATCAATTGATTGCGATAGCATCAAACTCAATGATACCTGTTTACTATAAGGGAGATGCAGTATTGGTTGATAAGAAAAATCCTAAAGATACTGAAGTTGGGGAAATATTAATCTATCAAAAGAGTGGTAAAATTATTGCTCATAGGGTTGTTAAAAAGGTTGAATATGAGGAACAAGTTTTCTTCTATACTAAAGGAGATGCCAATAACAATGAAGATGGTTATTTAATTGAAGAAGAAGATATTATTGGTAAAGTTATCTATGTTTGTAAATATATAGGGTGGCCAACGGTTTGGTTTAATGAATTTTTAAGAAAGGAGTGATATAGGTGCTAGTAAAGAAAAGGTCAACAGATTATTTTTGGGTATATGTTGCAGTACTAGTCATTCTTGGTTTAGTATTTTATTCCATTGGTTTCAATGATTGCCAAGATATAAAATACTCTTACAATGAAGATAATAGTATTGATTATAAAGTATATCTAAAAGAAAATAATTTCTTTGATCAACCTTTTCTTGGTAAAGATAAAACCTATATTACTAGTTTGATAGATCATTTAGTTGTTGATTATAAATATAAAGTATTATTTAATACTCCTGTTGATGGTGAATTAAAATATCATATAGTAGCAACAGTTAGTGCTGAAAAGACAAATAATCAAGTTGGTACTTATTGGGAGAAGAGTTTTAATTTAACTGATATCAGAACTAAATATTTATTTGGTGAAGAAGATTGTGAAATATCTGAGTCAATTAATATTGATTATCAGAAATATAATGAATTATTATTATCATTTGTTGATACTTATAATTTGAGTAGTGATGGATTCTTGAAACTTGCACTTGTTGTTGATGGTAAACCACAAGTTAGTGCTGAAGATACTATTCCTGTTAATTCTGAAATAAGTGTAAAAATACCTTTATCTAAAGTAGCAGTAGAGGGTGTTATTAATACTGATCAAAATAATAAACAAAAAGAAATAACTCGTAAAGTAAGACTTAATGATTTAAAGCATATTATCTTTAAGATATTATTCTTAATAGATATCTTTGGATTATTCTATGTTGTGTTTAAGCATTTTGTATGGTTAGCTAAGAATAAGAAATTAGATAGTTATAATGGAAATGTTATTAAGATTACTAATGATTATGGTAGTATTATGGTAAAAGTAAAAGAATTAAAACTAAGTAAATTTAATTTAGTAGAAGTTAGTTCTTTTGATGATTTGTTAGTAGTTTATAATGACGTTAGAACGCCAATTAATTATGTTCAAGAAAAGAATAGAACAAGATTTGTTATTATATTTGAACATATGGCTTGGGAATATGTAATTGAAAAAGAGGATTATGATGAATAGGTATGTTGAGAAGAAAAGATTAAAAAGCAGCGTTATAATCTCTTTTTTTGCTGTTTTTGTATTACTTTTTATGACTGTGGGATTTGCTCTTTATGGGCAAATTTTGAATTTAAGTGGGGGATCTATCTTTAAAGCTGGGGGAGATATTTATATTAAGAGTGTTACTCAAGGAACGCACACTAATGCTATTTCTAATCCTGTAATTAATAATGGTAATTCTATTGATTTTGGACTTAAATTTACGACTGTTGCTGATCAGAGTGCTACATATGTTGCAGTGTTTGATGTTACTATTCAAAATGATAGTTTTTATGATTTTGTGTATACGAGTCTTAGTTATCCAATGACTGTTAATAGACAGAGTAATGGAGAACTTATTGATTCTTCTTATGTAGGATATACAATAACTGGTATTGCCGCTGGTGATGTTATATCTTCAGGGGAGTCAAAGACGTTTACGGTATCGTTTACTTTTACTAATCCATCTAGTGAGCAAGATACTGATACTTTTGTTATTAATGGAGATTTTGCGCCACAAGTAGCAGAAGATACAACGGCTCATATTTTGGCATCTATGAATGCTCCAACGACAGGTGATTTAAGGGGTAATCCTGATACAGCAGAGTTTTCTGTTAGGGTTTTAAGTACTTATAGTTATGATAGTACTTTTGATATTTCAATTAGTAGTGATCACTTTCAAATAGTAGATGCTAATGGAAATCCATATCCAACACAGACTATTACAGCTGGAGGAGATTCTAATTATACTTTTTATGTAAAAGAGTTAGCAGGTAATGAATATAATGTTGATGAAGAGCGTGTTACTGTGTATGTTACTCCTACTGGTGATAGTGCAATAAATGCTGGTAGAATTTCTTTATTGGTTGATAAGACAGTTGTTTATGTTGATACAACACCACCTTTCATTAGTAATGTTAATGCTGTTATTCAAGATGATGTTGGATCTGTTCTTGTTACTTGGAGTGGTGAGGATGATACAAATATTTCTTTCTATACGGTGACTGTTTTTAATAATAGTGGAAGTGTTGTTAAAACTATGAATACTAGTGATGATAGTGAGAGTTTAGTTGTTACTGGTCTTAGTGAGGGAACATATTATTTTGTTGTTAGTGGTACAGATGAAAGTGGTAATAGTGGTAGCGATTATGTTAATTCAGCAACGACTGGTCGTGGGCACGCTTCACGTAGCACATCGGATGCTTATAAATGGGTTTTTAATGTTAGTTTTAGTTGTACTAATTTGAATTGTCCTAATACTTCGACAGTAAATCGTAATCAAACTTATACTGGTACAATGACAGCTAGTGGTAATAATACTTTACCTGAGTCTATTACTGTTACAATGGGCGGACAAACTCTTGGTACTGGTAGTTATACATATAATAATGGTCGAGTATCGATTCCAAATGTTGTTGGTGATGTTGTTATAACTGCTGAAGGTGGTAGTTGCTTAATTGAAGGTACAAAAGTTTTACTAGCTAATGGTAAGTATAAGAATATAGAAGATATTAAATATGATGATTTATTAATGGTATGGAGCTATGAATTAGGTAGACTTGTTCCAGAATATCCATTATGGATTGAAAAAGCTTATACAACTCCTTCATATATAAAAATTACTTTTAGTGATAATTCAACTATTAGTATTTTTAATGATCATTCATTCTTTAGTGCCGATGAGAATAAGTTTGTTAATTTTAAGGATAGAGAACATTTTCATATTGGTACTAATGTTAAGAAATTAAATGGTGATAAGTTAACTACTGTTAGTGTTACTAATATTGAGGTGGTTAATGAGAATAAAAAATATTATTTTGTAGCGTCAACTAGATATTATAATATAGTATCTGATGATTTTATAACGACAGATAGATATACGGATATTACGAATTTATATAAGTTTAATGATGATATTACATGGAGTAATGATAGAGTAGTTAAAACTATTGATTATAAATACTTAGAAGATGTATTACCATATTATATGTATAAAGGATTTAGAGCAGGCGAGTTAGCAATTCTTCTTAATGACAATCGAACGAATTTAGCGTTATTTAAAGATTATATTAAAAATAGTATTATAGCTGATAATATGTTGTTACCGCCAATAATGAAAAATAATGAAAGATATTGGATGGTTACTACTGATCAGGACAATATGTTGATTAAAAGTAATTATTTGGTTAAAGAAGGGGATTATTATACATTATCTAAATTAATTACTGGAAGATGGTATAGTACTTCTGAAAATACTTATTATAATCCTGGTGATAGAGTTCAAGTGTGGACGGGAATGCACTTTATAAAATCTGAATAAGAAAACTTTACAAAAAATTTGTAAAGTTTTTTTGCATATAAAAATTATTTGTATACACTTGATTTTTACTGCTTTTGATGTTAGAATTTTCATAGATAGCATATGACAATAGGTATGTATTGAAAGTACATGATATGGGGATTGTTATCTCTCTAAAAAGAATAAAAGAAATGTCATCATATGCTTGAAATAAGGAAAAGGAGGTGTAATCTATGGAAAAAAATAGAAGAGCTCAAGTTATGGCAATTGTTGCTTTATTGTTAGCTGTTGGAGGTTTATCATTAGGTTTTGCAGCATTTTCTCAAACTTTGAATATTAAGTCTAGTGCTGCTGTTAGCCCTGATCAAAATACTTTCAATGTTGTATTTACTAATAGTACTGAAAATGGTACTTCTGTAACTCCAACATTATCTCCAGCAAGTGGTTTTACTGCTGATACTGCTACTATTAACAATAGTGACCATGATATCACTGGTTTAAAAGCTAATTTTACTGCACCAGGACAAACTGCTACTTATACTTTTAAGGCTAAGAATACTGGTGAATTACAAGCTTATTTAAATGGAGTAACATTTAATAATGTTAATGGTTCTAGTCCTGCTGCTGCTAAAGTTTGTACTCCAGGTAATGGAACAACTGCTGCTTTAGTTACCGCTGCTTGTGATGATATTTCTATCAGTGTTAAAGTTGGTGATGGATCTGCATATACTTCATCAAATGGTTCAATATCTAGTCATGCATTAGCAGTTGGTGCTAGTGAAGATGTTGTAGTAACTATTACTTATGCTGAAGGTGGAGATAGAGCTGATGGTGATTTCACTGTAGCTTTTGGTGATGTTTCTTTACTATATGGTTCTGTAGATTAATACTTAGAATTTTTTATAGATGGCGCAATCGACTATGTCGGTTGTGCCTACTATAATGTATTTTAACAAGATTATTTAGGAGGATAGCATGAAAAAGGGGTATAGTCGTTTATTGACTTTTGAAGTACTAATTTTTTTATTCTTGATTCTAAATAGTTTTGTATGGAATATATTATCAGGATATAAAATGTTATTATTTCTTATAGTAGTTCTTATAGCTTTTAAATTTTTATTTGGTTTTGAAAAAGATAAACATAGATATGCGAAAGATGTTATTTTAGATACTATTATTTATTTGATAATATTCTTTATTTTGTTTTATCTTTTGGGAATCTTTATAAGCTTTGCAAAAGTTGATGGCTATTATAATTTATATGGATTAAAAACATTTATATTACCAATAACTTTTACTATTGTTTTAAAAGAAATACTTCGTTATATGATTATGTCTAAAGCTGAAGGTAATAGGCTTTTATATGTAATGACTTGGTTGCTATTTATATTTTTAGATATTACAGTAGCAATTACTGCATCTGATTTTTCTTCAAATTATAAAGTCTTTATATTTATAGCATTGACTTTATTACCAGTCATAGCAAGCAATATTGTTTATTGTTATTTAACATTAAAAATTGGTTATAAGCCTATAATTTTCTTTGCTTTAGTAATTGGACTATATCGTTATGTATTTCCAATAATACCTAATCCAGATGAATATTTGACATCTATTATTCAATTATTGTTACCTATTGGTTTCTTATTTAGAGTTCATAAATTTTTATCAAAAGATTATGATGAATTCTTAACTAGAAATTATAATAAAAAGCTTTTAGGTGCATATATTGTGCCTGTTTTGTTGACAATAGTATTAGTATATTTTACTTCGGGTTATTTCCATTATTATGCAATTGCGATAGCAAGTGGTAGTATGGAACCTAATATTTCTCGAGGTGATGTAGTTATTATTGAAAAGATCGATAAGCATATAGGGAAATTAAAACCTGGTCAAGTAATTGCTTATAGATATGAGGGAGTTATTATTGTTCATCGTTTAGTTAATATTATAGAGGATAATGGTAAATATTATTTCTATAGTAAAGGTGATAGTAATGATGATGAAGATAACTGGGTAATAACTGAAGATATGATAATAGGAACAGTTGATCATAAAATTCCTTTTATAGGAATGCCAACTGTTTGGTTAAATGAATTATAGAAGGGAGGCTTTTGTGGATGTCTAGGCACAAGAAAAAAAAGAAACAGACAAATGAATTGTTGAATTCTCTTGAAGAGACACTTAGAAAAGATGACGAACTGGAAAAGACTATGAGTTCTGAAGATCTTGTTAAAGAGATAAATAAAGCTCTTGAAGAAATTGATATGAATTCCAGCGAAAACAATTTAGATGTTGATAAAATTGTTGATGATTATATGGATGAAACTATTACATCTGAAGATTTAGTAAGACAGATAAAAGAGTCTATTAATGCATTTAGTCCGGATTCTAATGATGTTGTTTCAAATGATGATAGTCTTGCAGAGATATCTGAACAAATAGCTGAAAAAGAAAGTGTTGATACTAGTAATAAACTTCAAGATAGTGGAAATGTAACTAAAGTTGAAAATCATATTCCAAATGAAGGAAAATATGTTAGTTATGAATATCGTGTAGGAAAAATGGTAGTATTGTTATTATTATCATTTGGTTTGACTTTATTCTTTATTCTAAAATCTTTTTCAACAATTAATGGTGATGCAATTAGTTATAATGAAAAAAGTAACTTAGATTATCAAGTTTATTTAAAAGAGAATAATTTCTATGAAACGGATCACTTAGGAAAAGACATGTTATATGTAGCTAATCTTATTGATCATATTAATGTAGATTTTGATTATAATTTTAATATTGATAAGATGGTTGATCTTGATTTAACATATGATATAGTTGCTAAGCTTCAAATTACTGATAATAGTGAAAAAAATCTATTTTTTGAAAAAGAATATGTTTTACAAGAACCAGTAACAGAAAAGGTTGGCAATAGTTCTTCTCATAATATTAGAAAAAGTATAAATATTGATTATAATTACTATAATGCTTTAGCTAATAATTTTAGAACTAGTTATGGTCTTGAGACAAAGAGTAATTTATTTGTTTATTTTAGAGTAAGACAAGATAATAGTAAATATGATGTAAAATATCCTATACAAGGCAATAGTGAGATGCTTATAAATATCCCACTATCTGAAAAAGCTATTAGTGTTAAGTTAGATTATAAAGAGGTTAATGAAAATAAGCAGGTTTTAGCTACTGAACATTTAGCAGTTACTAATTATTTCTTTGCACTTTTAGCAATTATTTGTTTTGTTGGAATGATATATTTTACAATTAAACTGGTTAGATTAATCAGGTATGTTTTGGTAAAAAAATCTAATTATGATAAATATGTTTCTAAAGTTTTAAAAGAATATGATCGTTTGATTGTTGAGACTGAAACAGCTCCTGTTATTAATGATAATATTAATGTTATTAAAGTTGGTAAATTTCAAGAATTATTAGATGTACGTGATAATTTAAAATTACCAATTAAGTATTATGTTGTTAATAAGCATCAGAAGTGTTATTTCTTTATTAGTCATGAAGAAGAATTATATTTATTAACAATTAAAGAAGTAGATTTAGAAGAGGGTAATAAATAATTTATCCTTTTTTTTATATTTTATACGTTAGAATAATGCATGGAATTCATGCATTTTTTCTTTTCAGTTAGTGAAACTAATGCTATAATTATTATGATATTATAATAATTGGCATTTATAATTTTTGATTAGTAAAAATTATTTACTATCAAAGTTTCGGGAGATATTATATGAAAAGATTTAAATTTGTTCCTTTTGTTATTTTGTTTTTAGTTCTGACACTTACTATTGGTTTTTCGGCAATGAATAAAAATTTAATGATGCGTGATATTGGTGCTCAAATAAGAATTGAGAAAGATATAAGAGTTACTGGTATTACTCCTAGCGGTAGTACAAGTAATGGGTTAGCTATGAATGAAGATTATAATGTTAGTAATGTAACGCCAAGTTTAAGTTTACCTAATCAAGATTCAACTGTTAGTTATACAATTGAAGTTACTAATTTTGGAAATGTAGAAATGGGAATAGCTAATGTTACAGGATGTCCTAGTAATTTAGTATGTGAGGTTTCTGGATATACTATGACAGAGCCTATTTGTGATACTAGTGGAAAATGTAAATTAGGGGCAGTAAAATCTTTTGATGTTACTGTTAAATATGCATCTGGGGCATATGATGCTAATAACACAAATTTTGATTTATTATTAGAATTTGATTTTCGAGGATATCATACAGTTACTTATGTAAATGCTCCTCGTGGAAATAATTATAAGACATATGCTATGGATAATATTAATTTTATTCAAGCATATGATCCAGCTGGTGGAATGTCTATTACTAATGATGGAGGAACACTAGTTAATGGTACTAATTATTCTTTGAGTAACAAAACATTAACAATTAATGCAGCATCTGTAAATTCTGATATAACAATAAGATTTAGGCCACTTGGTGAATATATAAATAAATTATATGCTGATGGTGCTAAAAGTACGGTTTCTAATGGAGGTACTATCGGCTCTTCTTCTTATACTTATAATCGAGTTACCTCTTTAGGCCTTATTAATGATAGAGAAGGTGGTAGAGCAAGTGATCCTGATGGTGGAAATGTCAGATATTATGGAACAAGTGCTAATAATTATATTTACTATAATTGTAGTGATTATTCTAATCAATCAGATAGTACTTGTGAAAAGTGGCGAATAATAGGTGTTTTTAATGGTAAAGTTAAGATTATTAATACAACAAGTATTGGGACTTTTTCTTATGATCCAAGTAGTAATGTTTGGTCAACATCAGCAATGAGAAAGCTTTTAAATTCAGGGTATAGTGGTGAAAGTGTTAATAACAGTTTATATTGGAATCGTAGTAGTGGTAAATGTTATACAACTGAGGCTGGGCTTTTTCAAAGTGTTAAACAAGTTGATTGTAGTTTTACAAGTAATGGTTTAAGAGATGGGGATACAAAAGATTTTATATCAGATGAAACCGTTTACTTTACCGGTCCTCAAAATGCTCTTTTATCTATAAGTGATATGTATTATCAAGAACATAATAATGGAAGTTTAAGAAATGGTGCTGAAAGATCATGGACTGGAAAAGTTATGCTCCCTTATGCAACTGACTATTATTATAGTGCTAATTTAAGTAATTGTACGGCTAATATTTATTGGTTAGGAACAGGATGTGCTAATACATCGTGGATGAAACAAAGTAATAAAATGTGGGTTACTACCCCTGGGTATAGTGGTACAGGTAATATGTGGATTGTTGAATCTTCTAGTAAAGCTAATTATAATGATGTTTATGAAGGATATTCAGTACTTCCTACAATGTATTTATATGCTAATACAATATTTATAGATGGTGAAGGTACAAATGCTAAACCTTATAAAATATACCCTCTAGCATAACGTATGAAAATTCATACGTTTTTTTCTTTTTATATTGTATGTTATTGATATTTTTGCTACAATTTATTTGAATACAAAATTGTACACAAAATATTTGTAAGCGGAGGATAACATGAAGCATTTTATAAAGTATGTTTATATTTATGTGTTTCTTATTGTAGTTTCTATAAGTGTTGGTTTTTCAGCAATGAATAGAAATTTGATGATGAGAGATTTAGGTGCTCAAATAAGAATTATTAAAGATATACGTATAACTAATATTACTCCTAATGGTAGTACTAGTGATGGGTTAGCTATAAGTGAAGATTATAATGTTAATAATATTACGCCAAATTTTTCTTTACCTAATTCTGATTCAACAGTTACTTATACAGTTGAAGTTACAAATATTGGAAATCAAAATATGGGAATTGCTGAAATTACTGGTTGTCCTAGTAATTTAGTTTGTGAAGTGTCTAATTATCAAATGACAGAACCATTATGTGATGATAATAACAGTAGTAAATGTAGTTTAGGCGCAGTAAAAACATTTAATATTACTATGAAATATGCTGATGGAGCATATGATGCGAATAACACAACTTTTGATTTATTATTAGAATTTGATTTTCGAGGATATCATACAATTACCTATGTAAATGCTCCTCGAGGAAATAATTATAAAACATATGCAATGAATCATATGGAGTTTATACAATCTGGAGTGCCAATTGGTGGAGCCAGTATAACTTTTACGAATACTGACAATTATACTGTAGCTGGATCACAATATAATATTAAGGAGAGATATGTAAAAATAGATAGTGTAGAATCAGATGTGACAATAAAATTTTGGCCATTAAGCCGATATATAGATGATGGACTTTATAGTGGTATTTATGCAAATCCTGTTATAAATACGGTTAAAAATGGCAATTACACATATAATAGAGCTACATCTTTAGGTATTATTAATGACAGGTTTGGTGGTAGAGCAAATAGTGCTAATGGTGGAGACTTAAGATACTATGGCACTAATCCTAGTAACTATATATACTTTAATTGCCAGGACTATGATAATCAAAGTGATAGTACTTGTGAAAAATGGCGGATAATAGGAGTATTTGGCGGTAAAGTGAAATTACTTAGAGAATCACCTATTGGTCAGTACTCTTGGGACACTTCGACAAATAATTGGAAAACATCTGCTGCCAATAAGCTTTTGAATTCTGGTTTTGAAACTGCTAGTGTTGGTGGTAGTTTGTATTGGAATGCTGCTTCTGGTAAGTGTTATAGTGGTGATAATGCTGCAACATCAAACTGTGATTTTACTACTACTGGTTTGCAAAATGATGATACAAGAAATTTCATTACTGATGAAACTTTATATTTTACAAGTCCAAATTTGGCTCTTGTTTCGATTAGTGATATGTATTATTATGAGCATGGAAATGGATCTATTTATAGTGGTAATGATACTTCTTGGACTGGAAAAGTGGCATTAATGTATCCAACGGATTATTATTATAGTGCAGATTTATCAAATTGTAATCATCAAATATATTGGATGGCCTTATATACTTCATGTGCCAATTCTTCTTGGATAAAAAGTAACAATTCAACATGGACAATAACTCCTGGACAAAGTGGTGCAACCAATGCTTGGTATATTGTTAATAATTCATCTGCTAATTATAGTAATGTATCTTCTGCTTTTAACATTTGGCCGACATTGTATTTAGATCCTAATACAATAATTATAGAAGGTAATGGGAGTAGTTCTAATCCCTATCAAATTTATCCATTGGCTTAACGTATGAAAATTCATACGTTTTTTCTTTTTTATCTTTTTTATCTATTAATAATTTGCTATAATGTTAATGATGTAGAAAGTGGTTGATTGTATGGCAAAAAGTAGTAAACCTTATAACGATAATAAAGCTAGAAAAAGTAAGAAAGAATTAGAGCAGACAACGAGAATTAGGATTGATAAAGATCGTCTTAATGATTATGATAGTTTAGATACTAGTTTTTTAGAGGGTAGATTAGATAAAAAAATTAAGAGTTCTAAGGTATCAAAAGAGAAATTTTATAAAGAAAAAAAACATTCGAATATTAATTGGGATTTAATTAAACATTTTTTCTATTTATTAGGTACATTATTTGTAATTGTTATAATAATTGTTTTTTTGGTAAAGCATAACTTTTTTAAATCTACTGAAAAAGAAAAAAGTGAAGAGAAAATTGTTGTAGAAGAGAAAGAAAAGGAACCTGAAAAAATAATAGATGATAATTATTTGTTTGTGGGTGATTTTTATACTGAAAAGTTTTCTTTTGATGATGTTGATTATCATTATGTAAAAGAAGCAGATGATCATTATACTACTGATGATATTTTGGATGATATGAAAAATAAGATTTATTTATATAATCCATCGATTGTATTCCTTCAGTTAGGTATAAATGATTTAAATGATGGCAAATCTGAAGATGAACTTATAGAAAACCTTGGAAAAATAATTGATGGAATAAAAGAAAATAGACCATATGCTAAGATATATGTTGAATCTATTTATCCTATAAATAAAAATGTTGATGATTTTGATGATGATATTTTAGATGATGGTATTGATAATGAATTAATAAGTTCTTTGAATAAAAAAATTGAAGGACTTGTTGAGGAGAAAGATGTTAATTATTTAGATGTTTATTCATTTATAAGTGATAATGATGAATTAAAGGAAGATTATACGGAAAATGGTATTTATCTTAATGAAGATGGATATAGGAGAATATTAAAAGAAATAAAAAGAGTTGTGGAGTAATGAAAAAAATTGATAGTAAACATAAATTAATAATTATTATTTCTTTACTATGTATTTTGATTTTGGCTTATGTAGGACTTATTATTTATAATACAAACATGTTAAAGAAATATAATAATATGGTTCTTCCGGGAATTTATGTTGGAGATATTAATTTATCTTCTAATTCTTTTGATGGTGCAAAAGTAACGTTAGAAGCAAATAGTTATAAAGTTTTGTCTACACCAATTAAACTTGTTGCTAATGGAGTAGAGTATAATTATAAATTAAATGAGTTAGGAATTACTATTGATGATGAAAAAACTATTGAACAAATAAAAAAATATCAAGAGAGTTTAAATTATAGTAAAAAAATTAGAATTATAAATAGAAAGCAGAAAAAAGTATTTAATGCAATTTATAAGGTAAATGATGATATGTTGAAGCAAGTTTTTGATAAAATTGCTGTAGCTGCTCATGTTGATGTTGTAAATGGATATTTTGATACTTCTAATGGTGTTTCTTATAATGGCGGATCAGCTGGATATGATTTGAATATTGATGAAAGTATTAAAGCGCTTAAAACAACTTTTTCAAATGAAGTTAGTCCTAGTGTGGTTGAACTTGTTGGTAATAGTGTTCAACCTGTTGGAAATGAAAATTATGCTAAGATTGATACTCTTACATCTGCTGCTGTAACGCCATTTATGCCTAATACTTATATGAGAAATATTAATTTGAATACGGCACTTGGATATATTAATGGTACTATTGTTGAACCTGGGGAAGTATTTAGTTATTGTGATAAAGCTGGTCCATTTAATAAACAAGGATATGTCTTTTATTATGAATTTGTTGGTAATGGTGTATGTCAGATTGCAACTACAACCTATAATGCAGCTTTGCTTGGTGGATTAGAGATAGTTAAACGTTATCCCCATAAGAAAAAGAGTCTTTATATTGATGGTGGACTTGATGCCACTGTTGCAAGTTATAGTAGTGGTTGGTGTGTTGATATGCAGTTTAAAAATACTTATCAATATCCTATATATATTAAAGCATATTCTGAAAATGGTAATGCTCATGTTGAGTTTTGGTCAAATAGTAATGCGAAAGATGGGTATGAATATACAACAGAATCTGTAAAGATTGGAGTTAGAGGATATCGTACATATTTGCATAAATGGAAAGATGGAGTAGAAGTTGATAATAGTGTTATTGCTACTACATGGTATTCTGAAGATTAATATGTCTTTTGACATATTTTTTTTTGTTTATGAATAGTATTAAGTATAGAAAGTGAGGAAAAAATGGAAACATTAAAAGTTAGTAGTAAATCTAATCCAAATAGTGTAGCAGGAGCTTTAGCTAATGTCTTTAGAGAAAAGGGTAGTGTAGAAGTTCAGGCTGTTGGTGCTGGAGCACTTAATCAAGCAATTAAGGCAATAGCAATTGCAAGAGGATTTGTAGCACCTAGTGGCAAGAATTTAGTTTGTATTCCTGCCTTTCAAGATATAGCAATTGATGGTGAAGAGAGAACAGCAATAAAATTAATAATAGAAGCGAAATAGCTTCTTTTTTTATTTTTATTTTTGTGATAAAATTATCTTATAATGGAGAGGATTATATGGATAATAATATTATTTATTGTGGTCGTTGTGGTGCAGAAATGAAGGCCGATGCAAGATATTGCATGAAATGTGGAAATTTAAATCCTAATCATGAGGCAAATAAGAGTATGATGCAATATGTTCCTAATCAATCAAGTACTTATCAAATTGGTGGCGGTGCAACAGTTACTAATGGTGAACAAAGAGCGGGAGATATTATTACAACTAATAAATCTGGTAATAAAGTAGCTTGCTATATTTTTAATTTACTATTATTCTTTTTAGCAATTATTTTAGAGACAGTGTTAGTTCATTCTTTTATTGGTGATTATAATAAAGAAATGCTTTCCTTATGGAGTTTAGTTACAGTAGGAGTTTCATTTGCTTTTTTGATGTCTGTTAGTTTACAAATTATCTATATGAAGGCAAATAAACCATGGTGGTTTGTTTTTATACCGGTATTGAACTATTTTACTTATTTTCAAATAGCATGTGAAAAATGGATAACAGGTTTATATTTTATTATTTTTAGTGGTTTAATTACTTTTCTTTTGCAAATGAATAAATTCACTTTGCTTTTAGCTTTAGTTGGCTATATACTTTTATTTTTATATTTTTTAAAAATTCAATTCTCTTTAGCTAAAAAGTTTTCAGTTAGTGCTATTTTAGTTATTTTATTTCCATTCATAATGTTTCCGGTAATAGCTTTTGGCGGTAGTGTTTATAAGGGAATTATTTATAATGATACAAGATTAACTGGAGAAAAAGATTATAAGTTTAAAAAGTTTGTTTTAACTTGTATCTTATTATTCTTATTTGGAGGATTAGGAATTACTATTTATTATAGAAGAGATGACTTTGTTACTTATGCTGATAAAATAAAAAAATCATATTATGTATATGTTGCTGATCAAGTTTATTATGAAGCTAAATCAAGATTTAATAGTAGTCAATTAAGTTGTGATAAAGTTCAGTTTTCGCAAGATAATGGTACATATTATCTTTATTATCCAGATGTTGGTAAAAAAACATTTCTTGTTTTGTATGGTTCTAGGGAATCAATTGAAGTTAGTGTAAAAATTGTTGTTGAGAATGGTACTGCAAAATACTATATAGCAATGACTGATGGAGTATATGGTTTTGATGAGACTTTATATGAAGAAATAGATACTGATACTGTTAACTTTAAACGTGAATTAGGTTTTACACCTTATTTGTCTGATAATTATTGTGAAATAAATTATGGTAAAACGAAAAGCGCTTGATTTTATAATGAATTTTATATATAATTAAAACAAGTCGATAATTAGAACTAATAATAAGATACTTCTATTGTAGAGAGTTCGTGGTTGGTGAAAACGGATATAGAACCTTATTTATCTACTCTATAGATGATTTTTTCCGGGTAATACCGTTATCTAATTAAGTAAAAAAAAGGATGGTACCGTGCTTTGCACTCCTTGGGCCATTCTTTTTATTTTTGAGGAGATGATTAAATGATTGATTTGCATCATGATTTGCTTTCTATAATGTATTATAGTTATTTGAGAAATGATTATAGTTATTTAGAAGAATGGATTAAAAATTTTAATAGTGATAATGTCTCGGGACTTTTAGCTAATCTTTATTTTATGAGTCTAGATGAAATGGAAGGAGAACTTGGGACTAAAGATTTTAATGTGGTAGAAATGTTTGAGAAAGCAGTTTCTCTATTTAAAAAATATTTACCTGGTGAAAAAGTTATTTTCAGTATTGAGGGCTGTGACTATATCAAAGATGTTTTTGAACTTGAACAATTATATAATTTAGGACTTAGGAATATTTTATTAGTTTGGAATTGTCCAAATAAATATGGTTCAGGAAATAGAGGAGAATATGGATTAACTGTTGAGGGTAAAGAATTTTTAATTAAAGCTATTGATTTAGGTATTTCTATTGATATGAGTCATATGAATAAAAAGACCTTTTATGATACTATAGAGCTTATTAAAGAGCAGAGATCATTAGGCAAAAAGGTTAAAGTCATTGCTAGTCATTCTAATTGTTTTGAAATATGTCAGCATAAGAGAAATTTGGATAATGAACAGTTATTGGCATTACAATCAGTTGATGGTTTATTAGGGATAGTTGGATTTGGACCTTTTGTTAGTGATAGTGAAAATACTGATTTATCTTCTAAGTATTTGGAACATATTGAAAGAGCAGTATCAATACTTGGTATTGATAATGTTGGAGTTTCAACGGATGATATGATTTTTGCAAAAGTATTATTTGATGAAGACTTTGGGAAGATGGTTTTTAATTATAAGACTGTTAAAGCGGACTTAGAGAAATTATTAAGTCAAAGGTTCACTGCCGAGGAAATTGAAAAAATAATGTATAAAAATGTTTATGATAAATTATTTAAGGAGGAATTAAAATGATAGATATTAAATTAATAAGAGAAAATAGGGATTTAGTAAAGGAGAATATTAAGAAGAAATTTCAAGATGAGAAATTACCATTAGTTGATGAAGTATATGAACTTGATAAAAGAGTTCGTGAAGTTCAGGTAAAAATGGATGGAATGAAAGCTGAGAAGAATCGTTTAAGTTCTGAAATCGGTAAATTAATGAAAGATGGTAAGAATGAAGAAGCTGAAAAAGTTAAAGCAGAGATTGCTAAAGATGGTGAAGAAATAAAAGCGCTTGAAGAAGAAATGGTAGAACTTCAAGGAAAAATACGTGATATTATGCTCGTTATTCCACAGATTATGGATGAGACTGTACCAATTGGGAAAGATGATTCAGAAAATGTTGAAGTAGAAAAATTTGGTGATCCTGTTGTACCTGATTATGAAATTCCATATCATGCTGATATTATTGAAAGATTAAAGGGAATGGATAAAGTTGCTGCTGGTAGAACTAGTGGAGAAGGTTTTTATTATTTATTAGGAGATATTGCTAGACTTCATGAAGCGATGATTGCTTATGCTAGAGACTTTATGATTGATCATGGCTTTACTTATGCTATACCACCATTTATGATTCATGGTGATGTAGTTACTGGTGTTATGTCTTTTCCTGAAATGGAAGCTATGATGTATAAAATAGAAGGAGAAGATTTATATTTAATTGGTACTTCAGAACATTCTATGATTGGTAAGTTTAAAGATCAAATTATTAAGAGGGATGAACTTCCAATCAATATGACAAGTTACTCTCCATGCTTTAGAAAAGAAGGAGGTTCTCACGGATTAGAAGAGAGAGGATTATATCGTGTTCATCAATTCGAAAAACAAGAAATGATTGTTATCTGTGAGCCAGAAGAATCAATGGATTGGTATAATAAAATGTGGAAATTGACAGTAGATATATTTAGAAATTTTGATATTCCAGTAAGACAATTAGAATGCTGTAGTGGAGATCTTGCAGATTTAAAAGTTAAGTCTTGTGATATTGAAGCTTGGAGCCCAAGACAAAAGAAATATTTTGAAGTTGCAAGCTGTAGTAATCTAGGTGATGCACAAGCTAGACGTTTAGGTATTAGAGCTAAAGGAGAAAAAGGAACTTATTATTTACATACACTAAATAATACAGTTGTTGCTACTCCACGTGGATTAATTGCTTTAGTAGAAAATAATTATCAAGAGGATGGATCAATTAAAATACCTAAAGTATTACAACCATATATGGGTGGAAAAGAAAAAATTGAAGTTAAATAATATGTGAAGAGATAGTTTTCTCTTCTTTTTTTATTATTTATGATATGATTATATTAATAATGGAGTGATTAATATGTGGTTTTTTATTGGAGTTATAGTTCTTATAGTTTTTTCTTTATTTGTATACTTTTTTGCTAAAGGTAAGATTAGAAATATTTTGGATAGAGCGGGCTTTACGGGAATGAATTTGAATGATGTTATCAAAGAAGCTAGACTTGAAGATCAGGAAGAAGAAAAGTCCCTTTCTAGTATGGATAGTATTTATTTAGAACAGATAAAGAAAGATTTTCAGGATATTAATATTAATGAATTAAAAAGAAAATCAGAAAAAATAATTTTAGATGTTTTTAATGCAGTTGAAGAACAGGATACATCTAATTTAAAGGGTAAAATTAAAAGTTATGCTGATGATATGATAAATGATTATAAAAATAAAAGCGTTAAATTTAATAATTTTAAATTTCATAAAACTGTAATATCAAGTTATAAAAAAGATAATGCTATTGTAACAATTTATTTTAGTTCAAGTTTTCAATATTATTTGGAAACAAATTCTAATTCTATTAAAACTCAAGACAGAGCAAAAGTGGAATTTATTTATGTAATTGATGAGAATGAAATAAAAGATAATGTTAATGTTTTAGGTATACATTGCCCTAATTGTGGTTCACCAATTAAGAGTTTAGGTGAAAAGAAATGTAGTTATTGTGGTAGTGTGGTTAAAGAAATTATAGGTAAAGTTTTTATTCCTAACGATATTGTTAGATATTAATGTTTTTGATATAATTAACATAGTAGGTGATGCAGATGGGAACTTTTAGTACAGATGTTTTGCAAGAAGCTTTGAGGGATAGTGATGATAATGGGTTGTTAAGTTATACATGTGATAATTGTCATTTATCGCTTTTTTCTAAGGAAAAAGTTGATACTTGTATTTTTTGTGGGCATGCGTTAAATGTCAGTGATGAAAAGATTGATACTAATGGTTATTCATACTTTTTACCATTTAATGTTGAAAAAGAAAAAGCAATAAAAGCATATAAAAGAAAAGTGTTATTTAATCCAATTATTCCATTAGTATTTAAAAATAGAAAAGTAGTTAATAATATTACAGCTGTTTATATACCTGCTTGTTTAGTAGATATTAATGTTAATGGTGATGTTATTTTTATTGCTGGTGATAAGATTAATACTTTAAAAGATGGAAAAAATGTCGAAGAAATAAAAAAATATAATGTAAAAAATTATAATAATTTTGATTATCGAAATGTATTTATTTGTTTATGGTCTAAAATTAATGATTTTATTTTTCAAAAAGTATTTACTTATGATTATAGTAATTTACAAAAAGTTGATTTAAATAGATTTGAAGATATAATTATTAATTCTGATCTGGATCAAAAAGAGGAACTATTACAGATTAATACAAAGATTGTTAATAAATCTTTAAGTGTTATTAGAACTAGTGTTTCACATGAATTAAAAAAGGTATCAGAAAATGGATTACAAACAAATTTAAATGATTATAAAAAAGTATTTGTTCCAGTTTATTATTTAAATGTTAATAATAAAGGTAAAGATTATCAGTTTTTAATGAATGGGCAAAATGAAATTAATAGGTTTAAATTAACTTTTGGTATACCTGAATTAATTGTTTCTAGTTTGGTGATTTTCTTAATTATTTTTGGAATTAGTTTTTTGCTTGCTAGTTTACTATAGGAGGAATTATGAGAAGAAAAGTGTGGCTTTTAGGAAGTATATTCTTATTATTTACTTGTATTAATTGTAAAGCTAGTGTAAATACTTATACTAGGACAAATGATAATTTATATTTACCGAAAGATGTAATAGTAACTGATGAAAATTATGATAGTATACTAAAAACTCCTGCAGTATCAAGTAAAGAAAAAATTTATGATTTTGCTGATTTGTTCAGTGAAGAAGAAGAAAGTTCATTGTACGAAAAAATTAATGATTATATAGATTATTCGAATTTTGATTTAGCAATTATTACTGTTGATGATATTGGTGATAAAAGTATTAGTGATTTTGCTTATAATTTTTATGATTATAATGATTTTCTTGATGATGGTGTAGTTTTTGTTATTTATAAGCATCCTAGTGATCCAGAAATATTTATGGGTAATAGTGGTAAAAGTGATAGTAAGACATTTAAGATTTATTCGGATTATAGGATAAATGCTATATTATCATATGTTTATAGTGACATAGAGCAAGGTAATTACTATTCAGCTAGTGTTAATTATATTAGGATTTTAAAAGGATTTTATGAGAAAGAAAATGGTGATTATAAAGTTGATGATGATGGAAATATAGTTAAGAGAGTTCCCTGGATTGAAATAATTATTTTATCTTTATCATTGACGTTTATTGTTGTGATACTATTCATTTATGATATTAAAAATTCTAATAAAAATGGATATAAAGATTATCTGGATGAGGTTCTTGATAATAATACTTTAATAGTTCGTAAAGATATTGATGAAGAAATTATAGGTAATGATGGTAAATAGAAAAAGGAGATAATATGAAAAAGTGTGTGATTTTTATGTTGTTCTTGCTTATGATGCCAATTGTAGTTTTTGCTGAAGAATGTAGTCCGGATGGTATTAGTTTAAAATCAGTGGAATTATCTGAAAAAAGTGGAAATGCTGAAGAAGTTAATAGTGCTAGTATTGATGCTGGTAAGATTAATTTGAATCTAAAGCTTTCTGAAGTAGGAGACTATGTTCAGTATAAAATAGTTGTTAAAAATACAACTGATTTGGATTATGAATTATCACCAAGTAATTTAGGTGGTGATTCAGAATATGTAAAGTATGAGTTCGTAGATGTTGGTGGTTCTAAAGTGTTAAAGGCCGGGGAAAGTAGAACTGTTCAACTGAGGGTTTCTTATAATAAAGAAGTTCCAGATAGTATTTTAGAATATGGTAAGTATAGTGATTCTAAAGAATTGGTGTTAAGTATGACGGGTGAAGGTAAGACTAAGAATCCAATAACTGGCTATAGTTCACTTATTACTATTATGTTAATACTTTTAATTAGTTCTGTATTGTCAATAATTGCTTTGAAAAATGTAAAGTTGAATAAAAGTATCATGTTATTTATTCTAGCAATTTTAATACCTATAAGTGTCTCTGCTTTATGTAAATATGATATTAAAGTTTCATCAAATGTAGAGATAGAAAAAAAAGATTATTATGTATATACTTTTAATGATATGGATAATCCATGTCAAATTGGCCAAGCTATTCCTGATAATGTTCAAGTATATAATTCGGCTCAGGAGACTGGAAAAGTGGTATTTTTACGTCATAAAATAGTTAATGGTATTATAGTTGAATCTAGCGTTGGGTTTAAATTTAATGGTGGAGAACATTATATAACCGGAGCTGGGGCAACAGAAGGTGTTGATGAGTTTGGCTATGTTATTTATAATCCTGATAGTATTTATTTTGAAGAAAATAAACAAAAAGTTGTTTCTCTTTTTGGAAATGATAAATGCTATGAGGGCTTAGATTATTATTATTGTAATTATTATAGAAGTTTTAGAGCTCATATATATAAAAATGGAAATGTTTCATTTTCACTTGGATGTTCTGATGATATGTGTAGTGTTAGTGAAGATGGTTCTTCATCTTGCGGAATTACATATTGTTAATTTTCTAAAATAAATAAGTATTTGAATTTCTAAATAAATATAGTATAATTAAATTAATAAATATGAGATAGGAAGTGTATTATGGGATTAATTAGAGCTGCTGTTGGGGCAGTAGGAAGTACTCTACATGATCAATGGAAAGAGTATATCAGATGTGAAGATTTAGGTAATGATATTTTAATGAAGAGAGTATCAACTCCTAATGGCGTTATTTCAAAAGATAGTGCTATTCAAGTAGCACCAGGACAAGTTGCAGTTATTTTTCAAAATGGTAAAATTTTAGATGCAACTGCTGAAGAAGGTATTTATACTTTTGATCAATCAGGTTCTCCATCATTCTTTGCTGGACAATTCGGAGAAGTATTCAAAGAAATGTGGACTCGTTTTACTTATAACGGAGCACCTAATAAGGAACAAGCTGTTTTCTATATTAATGCAAAAGAGATTATTGATAATAAATTTGGAACTCCAGCACCAATTCCTTTTCAAGATTGGTCACATCCAATTCCAAATCAAATGACTGGTGCAATGACACCATTACGTGTTGAAGTTAAATGTTTTGGTAAATATACATTTGTTATTAGTGATCCAGCAACATTTATGAGTAAAATTGCTGGTACTGCTGAAGAATATCGTAAAGATGCTATTATTGAGCAAATGAGATCTGAAGTTATTGGATCTTTCCAAAATGTGTTAAATGAATTAGGTAATAGTGAACATAAAGTACCTGTTTTGGAACTTCCAAGTGCAACTGATGAAATTAAGAAAACAATGGATGAGAAAGTATTCGATCAACCAATTAGAGATCGTGGTATAAGTATTAAAGGATTTGTTGTTGAATCTGTTACATTAGATGAAGAATCTAATAAGAAAATTGATAATTACGAACTTTCTTCAAACAGTTACATGCAACAAGGTACTCTTACTGGAGCTTATGCCCAAGCTGTTCAAGATGCTGCTAAAAATGAAGGTGGTGCTGCTAATGCCTTCATGGGTGTTGGAATGATGAACATGGCAAGCGGTGGAATGGTTGGCGGAACTGCACAAGGTGCTTTCCAAAACCAAGGAGTTAGTGCTCAAGATTTAGCTAATGGTAATAAGCCGGCTGCTGCAGCTGGAGCTGCTGTTGAAGGCGGAAAATTCTGTGCTAATTGTGGAACACCATCAGCTGGTGGAAAATTCTGTACTAATTGTGGAAAAGAATTATAAAATTTCAAACTACCCATTGGGTAGTTTTTTTGTGTATAAAAATTTAAAATATTAATCATTATAAATATAAAAGAAGCTATAGTTATTGTTTATTGCTTTCTAAAAATTACTAAATTTTAAAAAAAATAGTTTAGGAAACCTACTATTTTCAAGGGAATCTTAGTAATAAAAAATTTTTATAGCTTGACTTTTTTCTTTTTTGACAGGTAATTTTTACTCTGTTAGAATAAATAACTGTCTAATGAAGGAGTGATTATAAAATGAATGAACATTTATATAATTCTTGTAAGGATGATCCAGGGCTCATTTTTTCATTGATAAAACAAGATGAGATTGAAACTATTGAGGCATTAATTGATGATAATTTAGTTAATGTTAATTTAGTTGATGGCGTTGGTAATGATGTAATAACTAGATTATTAAAAGCTAAATATTATAATTTTGTAATTAAGCTTATGAAGAAGAAAAATTGGGATGTTAATCATGCTAATGCTGATGGGGATACTTTTGCGCATATATTGGCACTTGATGATTCAATAGCAGCAGTTAAAGTATTTGAAGAGTTAAGTAAAAAGACAAATTATTTACCTAATATTCAGAATAATAATGGGGAAACAGCATTAGATAGAGCTCTTAATAATAGTCATTTGTGTTGTGCTTTTAAAATATTAAGTGATAAGAGATTTAATAATATTGATATTAAGACACTTATAAATCTAATGAAAATAAGTTTAAAAAATTCTAATTATGGAAAGTATAGTAAAATAACTAATTTAGAAACTATAGTTGAAAAATTAGAGAAAAAGGATTTAGAAAATAATGTTTCAGATTTAATTAATAATATTTCTGATAATATAGATGTGATAAAGAACGATATAATGCATAATAGATTTACTGTATTGGAGTCTATTATAAATAGTCATTTAATAAATGAATAACACCCTTGGGTGTTTTTCTTTTACTTGTATATTTTCTTTTTTTGGTATATCATATTTTCGTTGGGAGTGATATTATGCATTTACCTGATTATAATGAAGCTCGAAGAAGAGATAAAAGGGAATATAATAGAATAGATTTTAAAATTGATAAAAAAGTTTTAAACAAGTATAGTGGAAAAAAATATTTTATTAAAACTTATGGTTGTCAAATGAATGAACATGACAGTGAGAATATTGGAGCATTACTTGAATTATTAGGGTTTTCGAAAGTTGACGATTATTTAAAAGCTGACTTAGTACTTTTAAACACTTGTAGTATTAGAGAAAATGCTCATAATAAGGCTTTTGGAATGTTAGGTCGACTTAAGCATTTGAAGAATGAGAAAAAGGACTTAATAATAGGTTTATGTGGTTGTATGGCTCAAGAAGCTAGTGTTGTTGAAGAAATACTTAGAGACTATAAGTTTGTCAACTTTGTTTTTGGGACACATAATATGCATGAATTACCAGAAATAATTGATAAGGCTATAAATGAAAATAAACAACAAATTGAAGTATATTCAAGAGAAGGTGACTTAATAGAGGGATTACCTGTTGTGAGAGCTAATTCTTATAAAGCTTATGTTAATATTATTTATGGTTGTGATAAATTTTGTACTTATTGTATAGTTCCTTATACTAGGGGAAGAGAGAGAAGTAGGAAAAAAGAGGATATTTTAGCGGAAGTAGATCAATTAATTGAAGATGGTTATAAAGAAATAACTTTACTTGGACAAAATGTTAATGCATATGGAAAAGATTTATATGATGATTATAACTTGGGAGATTTACTTGAAGATATTGCCAAAAAAGATATTCCAAGAATTAGATTTATGACTAGTCATCCTTGGGATTTTACTGATAAAATGATTCAAGTTATTGGAAAATATTCTAATATTATGCCTAGTGTTCATTTACCTGTTCAAAGTGGATCTAGTAGAGTATTAAAGTTAATGGGAAGACGTTATACTAGAGAAAGTTATTTAGAATTATTTCATAAGATTAAAGATACTGTTCCTGGTGTTAGTATTTCTACAGATATAATAGTTGGTTTTCCGGGTGAGAGTGAAGAAGACTTTTTAGAGACTATGAGCTTAGTTGAAGAGTGTAAGTATGATAATGCTTTTACTTTTATATTTTCGGAAAGAGAAGGAACACCTGCTTGTAAATTGAAAGATAATACTACTTTAAAAGAAAAAGAAGAGCGATTATATCGACTTAATGAAGTTGTTAATAAATATTTTTTAGAAAACAATAAGAAATTAGAAGGATCAGTATTAAAAGTATTAGTAGAGGGAATATCTGATAAGAAAAATATGTATTATGGATATAGTGAAACTAATAAATTAATTAATTTTGAATCAGATAAAGACTTAGTTCCTGGTGAGATAGTAGATGTTTTAATTATGGATGCTAAGACATGGAGTTTAGATGGAAAAGTTAGATAAAGCATTAGAAGATGTTATTTTAGAAATTAAAAATTCAAATGACTATTTAAAGTGTATTGAGTTGAAAAAGAAAATGGATAATAATAAAGAATTAACAGATTTAGTAGAAAAAGTTAAAAAATTACAAAAAAAATATGTTAATAGTAATTATGATTCTAAAATAAAAGAAGAATTAGATTTAGTTAATTCTAAACTTAATGATATTCCTTTATATGTTATGTATTTACAATATTTAGAAAAAGTAAATGGTAAGATAGAATTTGTTAAAGATAGTTTGAATGATTACTTTTATAAGTTACTTAATAATGACACTAGTGAAAACTAGTGTTTTTATTTTTGGAGTGTGATATTATTAAAGAGGAGGATGTTTTTATGGATGAATTAGATAAAAAGGTAGAACGCAAAAATGCTATGGAAGATTTTTTGATGTATTTTAAAAAAGTATATAGTGATAATCCAACTATGCCAGTACAATGGAGACATTTTTATTTTGCTTTACAGACATATAAAGTTTATGAGGGTGAATTAGTAAAATTTAATAAGAAACCAATGATGCATCCTAAATATGGTGATTATTTCATTAGTTGGAAAAATCATTTCAAAGATAATCCAAATCTTCAGGTTTATGAGGATCAGCGTCAAAATCATTTTTTACAGTTTAATAACGCAAGTTATGTTGAACCTTCATATAAATTGTATTTAAATTTTCCTGCTGATAGTGTTGAAGACTGTGTTAAAATTCTTTTTGATTATATTGCAGATAATAAAATGATGACAATTTCGAAAGTTTCTGATTGCCCTAGGGCAGATTCTATTGTACTGCGAATGGTAAATAAAGAAGATACTATTAAAGTTATTAATTTTATTAATGATCATCCTTTGCTTAGCTCTTGTGCTAGGGAAACGAATCCTTTTTTAATGCGTTCCGGTGTTGTTGGGTTAGCTTATGATGATTGGTTGAGTTATAATGGAATGGTAGCTTATATGCTTCAAAAATACTTTAGTTTTAAAGTTACTTCTAATTCTCTCGAGAATATTTCTTTGGGTGATTTTAGAGGGTTTATTTATAAATTTTATAAAGATATTGTATTTGATAAAGATAATTTAGAACAATTCTTAAATGATGATTATATAAAATCTGAATTAAGTAATTCAAAACATATTTCAAAGGGAAAATTTCTTTCTAATGTTAAAGATATTTTTGAGATGATGGCTATTGAATTTGATCCTGCAATGGATATTGATCATTACTTTGGGATGGTTGATGAATTTTTAAAACCACAACATTATGCCGCAAATTTGAATTTTTTTACAAAACTTTTAGGTGAGAGGTTGGATGTAAATAACTATGCTAATCATGATTCCCAAGCTTATGAAATTTTCGATAAAGCTTGTGCTAAAATTCTTAATGAGCATGATATTGAGTATTTAAAAATGGCTTTAAATGAAGCATTGAAAGGAAATTATCAATATTTTGATATTGGTGATATGGATAAGGGTAAATTCGATATTTATGCAATCGAATTATTAGAAAAATTTCGAGAAGAAAATAAGTTTGTTTCTACTAAATAAAGTTTGGTAATAAAAAAATAATCCTATACAAGGGTTATTTTTTACTATATTCATCTATTTTTATTAATATTTCTTCAACAGCATGTTCTATAAAATTATTTATTAAGAACATATCTATTGTATAGGTTTTTTCTCCTTTAGAGTTTTCTACTAAAATTCCCATTTTATTTATTAGGATGTCTAACTTTTCGATTGGTACTTCTTGAATATTAGTTTTAGGTATCATAAATTCTTCATAAAAAAGTGATAAATCTAAATCATATTCTTCAATTACTTTTATGTTTAGATTAGTATAATCAGCATATAACATATTTAATATTTCTTCGGGAGTAGTTTTCATTATTGTACCATCTAATAGTTTTACAGAAGTGTCTGTCATTATTTTAGGGATAAACTCCTCAAACCATAGTTTATCAGCGTAGAGATGAGTAAAATAACCTAAGTCAAATGAGTTATTTTTAAAGTCATGGTATTTTTTTACAAATAAATCAATGTTTGGTATTTCGTCATATGTATTTATTAAAAAATGTGATTTTTCTTTTGTTTCTCCTACTTGTTTTGATATATCTGGTGCGATAGCACCTAAGAAGTAATCTTTTTCTCTTTTTACTTTTACATGTTCTTTAACTTTTTTTGCGATAGCTAAATGGATAATTGCTGATGCCATATTATCATCCTCCTATTTTGATTATAGCATTGTTTTTTGTATTTTATTTAATTTTAGTACTTTTTTTTAGGTGTTTACATATATTAAATTGGGAGGAGTCTATGACAAATTATAGAGAAATTGTGACAAAAGCAGTTGTATCTAAAGGAAAGAAAACCTTTACAACAAATAATAGTGTCTCTCTTGAAAATAATCCATCAACTATATTGGGGTGTTGGGTAATAAATCATAATTTTAATGGTACTAAGAGCGATAATCAAATAAATATTAAAGGTAGTTATGATATTAATATATGGTATTCTTATGATAATGATACTAAGACTGATGTTATTCGTCAGACTAATAATTATAATGAAGTTATTAAGATGCATAATAGAGAAGATGTTAGTGGAGAAGAAGTTATTGTTAGAAGTTTAAAACAACCTAGTTGCGTAAAAGTAGATATAGATGGTAATAAGATTAATTATGTAATTGAAAAAGAGTTGGGTATAGAGCTTGTCGGAGATATTAAGGTTAAAATAGAAGCTAATATGGATGAAGATCCTTGGGATGAAATAGTAGAAGAAGATTCAGCTAATAATAGGGAATCAGATATTAATTCTGTTGATGAAAATTTTATTTCGGAGACGTTATAATTGACAAAAATGTCTTTTTTTGATATAATAACACCCGTTTCTAAAAAAGAGGGGTGTTATTATATGGTTAATGATTTTAAGAAGGCAGCTGTAGTTGCTTCAGGAAAGAAATCAGAAAAAGAATATGATAAAATTTATCATGCTTCAAATGAAGATTTGAAAGAATTATTTAGTAATTTTTCGGTTGAGGGTAAAGATGTTTTAACTGTTTGTGGTTCAGGAGATCAGGCTTTTTATTCTTATCTTGGTGGAGCTAATAGTGTTGATATATTTGATATTAATAATCTTGCATATTATTATCTTTATCTACGTAAATGGGTAATTGAATATATGGGTGTTTATTATCCACCTAAAGATATTATTAAGAATACTAAATTAATTAAAAATCTTCTTAATTTAGTTGTTTGTAAAACTGAAGAGGAACAACAAGCTTTATTGTTCTGGCATTTATTGACTTCAAGAATTAGTGAGGATAGTAATGCAGATTTACTTTATCGTATTTCAAATTATCATAGAAATAATGTCGAAGATGTTCAGTCTTTACATAGATTAATTGCAGATAAAAAATTTAGATTTATTGAACAAGATATTACAGGTGATATAGATAAATCTAAAAAGTATGATGTTGTTATTGCATCTAATATTTTAGAGTATTGTCAAGGTAATATTTTAAAACTTATTAGAACTCGTGATAATTTACATTCTATTTTGAAACCAGAAGGTATAGTTGTTTGCTCTAGCCTTATTAGACCTGATGATAGTGAATCTTTAGCTTTTGAAAAAACTATATTTAATAGTCGTTTTGATAGGCATAGTTTTGATTCATGTGGTTATGCATATCAAAAAAAATAAAAAATATAAATGATGTCAACAAAAAATAGTTGACATCATTTTATTTATTTATTATAATATCTATGTTATTTAGAAATGGAGGGAAAGAAATGGCTGTTAAATTAAGATTAACAAGAATGGGTGCTAAAAAGAAACCTACTTATAGAATTGTTGCTACTGATTCACGTAGTCCAAGAGATGGTAAATATTTGGAATTAATAGGTACTTATGCTCCAGTTGGAGAATGTAAAGTTAATATTAATGAAGAAGTTGCTTTAAAATGGTTAAATGAAGGAGCAGTTCCTACAGATACTGTTAGAAATTTATTTAGTAAAGCAGGAATCATGAAGAAATTTGCTGATTCTAAAAATGAAAAAAAGGATAAATAGTTATGAATTTAGTAGAATTAACTGAAGAGATAGTTAAGTCGCTAGTTGCTAATCCTGAAGGTGTTAGTGTTAAAGAATTTCCTACTGAAGAAGATGATGTTATGCTTATTCAAGTAATGGTTGATGAAGCAGATATTGGACGTGTTATAGGACGAGAAGGTCGTACTGCTAATGCTATTAGGACTTTAGTTCAAGCAAGTAGTGCTTTAAAAGATAATAAATATGTAAAAATCGATATTGATAAGTTTTAGAAAGTTTTATTACTTTCTTTTTTTTTACAAATTTTTACATATTAAATGATAATTAAAATATTCTTTTTGTTAATTGTGATTTGATTATTTATAGATATAACTTTTAATTTATGAAAGTTTGTTATATAATTTTGTATGAGGTAGGTTTATGAATAAAGATATTGTTGTTCCTAACCATATTGGAATAATTATGGATGGAAATGGTAGATGGGCACAAGAGAGAGGACAGATTAGGACTATGGGTCATAAGAGAGCTGTTTCTACTTTAAAAGAGTTATGTATTCATATGGCTGATATTGGTGTTAAATACGTTTCTTTGTATGCTTTTTCTACAGAAAATTTTAAAAGAGATATTAAAGAAGTAGATTTCTTAATGAAATTATTTATAAATACATTTAATAAAGAGTTTGATTTTATTAAGAAACGTCATGTTAAGGTTATATTTTCAGGTCGAAGAGAACCTTTACCTAAGGGAGTTCTTGAGGCTATGGATGATTTAGTAGAAGAAACTAAAGATAATGATAAGTTGGTACTTAATATTTGTATTAATTATGGTAGTCATGCTGAAATAGTAGATATGACAAAGAAAGTATGTTCATTGTATAAAGATGGTAAAATAAATATAGAAGATATTGATGAAGATTATATACAAAGAAATTTATATCATGATTTACCACCACTTGATTTTGTAATTCGGACTAGTGGTGAGTATCGTTTAAGTAATTTTATGATGTATCAAGCAAGTTATGCAGAGTTTTATTTTCCAAAAGTTTATTTTCCTGATTTTACAGTTGAAGAATTTGATAAAGCTATCTTGGAATTTAATAAGCGAAATAGAAGATTTGGAGGTGTCAAATGAAAACTAGAATTAGTAGTGCAATTATAATAACAGCAATATTTGTACCATTTTTATTAGTTGGTGGTATTCCTTTTGCAGTCTTTATGTCTGCGATGAGTATTTGTGGGCTTTATGAGTTGTTTAAGGTTAGAGAGATGCAACGACCATTTCCGACTTTTCTTAAGTTAATTGCGTATGTAATTGTTGCGCTTGTATGTTTAAATAATTTTACATCTATTGAATTTAAAAGTAGTTTTGAATATAGAACTATGGCATTTATCATATTCTTGTTTTTATCACCAATGGTATTTATTAATGATTTGAAAAAGTATGGTTTTAATGATGCTTTATTCTTAATTGGTTCCGTATTGTTTATTGGACTTAGTTTTAATTTGATAATAATTACTCGTAATTTTGATTTGAGTTATATCATATACTTATTATTAATAACAGTTATGACAGATACATTTGCTCTTGTTACGGGAATGTTTATTGGTAAAAATAAATTATGTCCTAAGATTAGTCCTAATAAGACTGTTGAAGGGCTTATTGGGGGATTATTAATGGGTACTTTTGTATCAACTGCATTTTATGTTACAGTAATTAATCCACAGATACCATTGGTATTGGCTGTTTGTGTATCACTAGTTTTGTGTTTGGTAGCAGTACTTGGTGATCTTGTTTTTTCAGCAATTAAGCGTGACTACGCAATTAAAGATTTTTCAAAATTAATTCCTGGTCATGGTGGAATTCTTGATAGATTTGATAGTTTGATTTTTGTTACTTTGGCATTTATTGTTATACTTGAAGTAATATTATAGGAGGAATAAAAATGAGTTTTATTATTAATTTATTAATTTTTATTTTAGTTCTTGGTGTGATTGTTTTTATTCATGAATTTGGACACTTTACCTGGGCTAAGATAGCGGGTGTTTACGTTTATGAATTTGCTATTGGTATGGGACCCAAAATATTTAGTAAAAAGGGAAAAGAAACTGAGTATACTATAAGAGCTATTCCAATAGGTGGTTTTTGTCAGATGGCTGGTGAAGATTTAGACGATGATGATTTAAAGAAAATACCTAAAAAGAGAAGGCTTCAAAATAAGACAGCTTGGCAAAGATTTTTAATTATGGTGTTTGGGCCAGTTAATAATTTTTTATTAGCAATAGTTTTACTTTTCTTTATTGCTTTAGTGTGGGGTGGAACTACTATGAGCCCTACTATAACAGCAGTAAGTAGTGGTAGTGCTGCTGCCAAGGCGGGATTACTTGCTGGGGATGAAATAGTAAAAATAAATAAACACAGAATAAGTACTAACGATGATATTTCTCTTTATTTAGCAATTGCTAATCCTAAAGTTAAGAATGATATATTGATATTACGTGATGGTAATGAGATTCTATATCAAATAAAACCAGAAAAGGTTGGTAGTGGGGATAAAGCTAGTTATAAGTATGGAATAGAAATTAAACAGGAAAAGACTAGAGGTTTAGTAGCTTCTCTTGTTTATACATACAAAAAGACAATTTCAATTTTTAAGCAAATGTTTATAACAGTTGGTTATTTATTCTCTGGTGGAATTAAGGTTACACAATTATCTGGACCTGTTGGAATTTACTCAATTGTTGGTGAACAGAGTAAAGGTGGTCTGGCTAATATATTGTATTTGACAGCTTTCTTGAGTATTAATGTTGGTTTTATTAATTTACTTCCAATACCAGCTTTTGATGGTGGACATATTCTATTTATAATAATTGAGAAAATAAAAGGATCTCCAGTTAATCCAGAGTTAGAAAATAAGATTCATATGATTTTCTTAATACTATTAATGTTGTTAATGGTTGTCATTACATTTAACGATATTTTACGTTTATTTTAAAGAAAAAGTTTCTCTTTTTCTTTTTTTTGTTATACTATAATATTAGAAGATAGAAAAAGAGGAATGTTTATGGATTTAATATATATAATTTTAATATCTGTAGCAGTTGTATCTTTTATTGTGGGATTTATTATTGATAATGTTCAAAAAAGGCAAAATCATAATAAAGATAATGAATCAGTTAGTGTTGAAAAGCTTGATTCTAATAATTCTGATAAAGTATTTAATCCAACAGTAACATTACAAATTAAGGTTGATAATGATAAAGATACTTCTAGTAGTGAGCCTGTTATAATAAGTAGTGTTGTTTTGGAGTCTTATGATGATGAAATATTGTAAAATATTTCTTTTTTTTTGTATAATAATATTGGTGGAGGTGATATTTTGATAGCAGGTGTTTTAGTAGAAATATCTAATAAAAATGTAGATAAAATATTTGAATATCTTGTTCCTCCAGAATTAGTGGATAAAATTAAAATTGGTATAAGAGTCTTAGTACCTTTTGGTAATATGATGTTAGAGGGGTTTGTGCTTACACTTAGTGGTAGAAAAACAACAGATAAAGAATTAAGAAAAATAGTTGAAATTATTGATTCAGAGATAGTTTTAAATGAAGAGTTATTAGAGCTAGGAAAAACAATGCAAAAAGATACTTTAGCGACTTTAATTAGTTGTTATCAAGTGATGTTACCAAAGGCTTTAAAAGCTAAAAATGGTACATCTATTAATATAAAATATGACTATTATTATTCTCTAAATGATATTGATTTAGATTTGAAAAAATTTGGTAGTAAGCAGAAGGAAATAATTGATTTAGTTAAAAATAAAAAGATTGTTTCAAAGTCTATATTAACTAATATATCAGCAGCGAGTTTAAAGAGATTAGTTGAGGTTGGCATTTTAGTTGAAAGTAGGAGAGAACATTATCGTGTTGAATATGAAAATATTGAATATGAGAAAAAAAATTTGACTTTGGAGCAGCAAAAAGTAGTTAATCAAGTAATAAATAATCCTAATAATAATTATTTGTTGTATGGTGTTACTGGTTCTGGTAAGACAGAAGTTTATATGGAAATAATTGATTATTATTTAAAAATTGGAAAAACTAGTATAGTGCTTGTTCCAGAGATTAGCTTAACTCCACAAATGATAAAAAGGTTTCAAAGTAAATTTGGAAAAACAATTGCTGCGATTCATTCTGGCCTTAGTCCTAGTGAAAAATATGACGAATGGCGGAGAATTTGTAGGGGCGAAGTAAAAATTGTTATTGGAGCACGTAGTGCGATTTTTGCACCTCTTTCTAATATAGGGATAATTATTATTGATGAAGAACATAGTGATTCATATAAGCAAAGTGATCCTAATCCTAGATATAACGCTAAAGATATTGCTTTACTTAGGGCAAAAAAACATAATGCAGTAGTATTAATGGGAAGTGCAACTCCATCTTTGGAATCTATGGCTAGAGCTTTTAAAGGTGTTTTTACTTTATTAACACTTCCAAATCGCGTAAATGGGAAGGCTTTACCTGAAGTTACTATAGTAGATATGAATAAAGAAATAAGAAAGAGTAAGGGGCATTTTTCAAATGTTTTGCTTGATGCTATTAATAATTGTTTAGATAAGAAAGAGCAAGTTATTTTATTTTTAAATAGGCGAGGTTATGCTTCTTTTGTTTCTTGTAAAAACTGTGGATACACATTTAAATGTCCAAATTGTGATATTACATTGACATATCATAAAAGTAGTAATACATTAAGATGTCATTATTGTGGTTATGGTGATGCTAATCATGAAATTTGTCCTAGTTGTAAAGAAAAAAGTTTGAATAGTTTAGGGCTTGGTACGGAGAGAATTGAAGAAGAATTACATAAAACTTTTCCTACTGCTAGAGTTCTTAGGATGGATTATGATACAACTAGTAAGAAAGGTATGCATAAAAAAATAATCGAACAGTTTAGAACTGGAAATTATGATATTTTACTTGGAACACAGATGGTTGCTAAAGGATTGGATTTTGATAATGTAACACTGGTTGGAGTTATTAATGCTGATACTTCACTTAATATCCCAGACTTTAGAAGTAGTGAAAATACATTTTCATTATTAAGCCAAGTAGCAGGTCGAAGTGGAAGAAGTAATAAAGAAGGGCATGTTATAATTCAAACATTTAACCCGGATCATTATGCTATTAAACTTGCTAGTAAGCATGATTATATGTCTTTTTATAAAGAAGAAATGTTAATAAGAAAAAAACTTAATTATCCACCTTATTATTATTTATGTTCTCTTCGAATTAGTGGGAAAGATGCTAATTATATTTATAATGAAGCTTTGAAAATAAAGCGTAGTCTTACGAGAAATTTAGAGAAGGTTAGTATTTTGGGTCCTAGTAATGCTTCTGTTTTTAAAATTAATAATAATTTTAGATATAATATAATATTGAAGTATAAAAATATTACCGAGATATATGAAATACTAGTTAAAATAGTTAATCATTATAAAACAAATAATAAAATAAAGATTGATATTGATTTTAATCCTAGTCAAATGTTTTAAATTATGATATTCTTATATTTAGAATAGAGGTGTTTGTTATGGATAATAAAAATACTAATGAGTTAGAAATTAATAAAAAGAATCGTGAAGACTATGAAAATTTGATGGAAAAGTCATCTACGCAATTAGATGGGTATTGGGATAAAAATAATGCTTTTGTAAGATTATTACTTTTAGTACTTGGTGTTGTTATTGTACTCGGTGTAGTTTATTATGTAACGGCATATTTAGGAACTAAATAAGAATTTTAAAAACGGAGGTGGCAATAGTGTTAGATGATTTATTAAAGCATAGCGGTGTTGTTAGTTTGATTAGAGAAATAAAAACTAATGATCATTATTTTAATAAAAATCGGGATAAGTTTGTTATGCCTGATATGTATATATCTAGCGAATTGGCACTTTATGTTTTTTATGATGCATTATTAAAATATAAGATTATTTTAGATGATTTAGTTTTATTTGATGAATATTTGGAACAGGTAGAAAAACTTTATAAAAAAATAGATAATTTTGAAGATATTACTATTGGTATAAATAAGTTAATATGTCGAATGGTAGCTATTAAATTGGCTGTTAAAGATATTAATAGTGCTGAGGCTAGAAAAAATATAATTACTTATATATATGATAAGTATATTGTTTCTGGCTACTTTGTACATGGTTTTAATTACAGTTATAAGTATGCTATTCAAAAAGAAGGATATACTCCAGAAAAATATGAAAATTATTATGCAAGATTTTTAAAAGTTAACGATATATTTAAAAAATATAATAAAAAATATATTTTAGATAAGGATTTTTCTGATAATAGTAGTTATTTTACTGATGACTTTGTAATGGGATGCTATTACTCAGCTTATGCGCCTTTATTTTTTAGTAAGTTTTTACTTGGTAAGAATCTTTTTAAGATAAATAGAGAAGATGCTTATTTGATAGATGATTATGATCTGTTGATGGGACCATTAAAAAGGTTTTTAAATGATGAATTTGATAGTAACGATAGTAAATATATTTTAGATTTAGTTAATGATGAATGGAAATTATTACATAAAAAAGAGAAAAAGATTAGTTTACTTTTGGTAAAGAGAAAATTGATTAGTAATGAAGTTATTGATATTAATGAATATTTGAATGATTCTGCTGATATTTATGATATTGTTGATAGATTGCTTAGTTCAAAGTATAGTAAAGTGCCTTGTATGGCTGAAATTAATCCTAATGATATGGAGATTATTACTTTAGATTGTTATTATGAAAATAATAAAAGAAAAAAGGAAGAGGCACTTGAAGAAGAATTAGCTAATTTTAGAAGAAGAGAAGCTAATAATGAATTTTTGGATAAATATGGTATTGCTTCTGTATTTATGTTACTTGGTTCTTTATTAATTAGTTTGGGGGTTATTATTACTATATTTATCATACTGAGGGGGTAATAAAATGCGAATTGTTTTTATGGGAACACCTGATTTTGCAGTTAATGTATTGCAGGGGTTAATTGATAATTATGATGTTTGTTTAGTTGTTAGTCAGCCTGATAAGATGGTTGGTAGACATAGAGAAGTTGTTAATACACCAGTAAAAGAGTTGGCTTTAAAATATGATATTCCTGTTTTTCAGCCTGAAAAAATAAGGGAAAACTACCAAAGAATATTGGATTGTAAACCAGATTTAATTGTTACTTGTGCTTATGGACAAATTATTCCGAAAGAATTGCTTGATTATCCAGAGCTTGGTTGTATTAATGTTCATGCTTCATTATTACCTAAATTACGTGGGGGTGCACCTATTCATCATGCTTTAATTGATGGATATGAAAAGACGGGTGTTACTATCATGTATATGGATGAAAAAATGGATAGTGGCGATATTATCAGGCAAAAAGAAATCGTTATTGATGATAGTGATAATTTGGAATCTTTATATGATAAACTTAGTATTCTTGGCAGTAAATTATTAATAGAAACACTTCCAAGTATAATAAATAAAACTAATGCTAGAATTAAGCAAAATGAAGATGAGGTTACTTTTGGTTTTAACATAAAACGGGAAGAAGAAAAAATTGATTTTGCTAGAAAGAGTAGGGATGTTTTTAACCTTATAAGAGGTCTATCACCAATTCCTGCTGCTAATGCTTTGTTTGATGATAAAGAAATGAAAATATATAGTTGTAGTATTTCGAATGATATTTATAAAGGTGAATGTGGGCAAATAGTTGATGTTACTAAATCAGGAATTGTTGTCAAAACTGGTGATGGTGCTATTGTCTTAGAAAAAATTAAACCTTTTGGGAAAAAAATGATGGATAGCTATAGCTTTGCTAATGGTATTGGAAAAGAAAAATTAATTGGTAAGGTGTTTAAATAATGAAAATTTTAATTGAAAAACTTGAAGAAATAAAAAATTCTCCTCGAGGAGGGGCTATCTTTTTCTTTGCTTTTTATTTCTTGTTTTTTGTGTTTGTTTTTGCTTTATTAGGTATAGGTCATAATAATTCAAATACTTCAAAAAATTATGAAGGAAATAAAAGTACTAATTATAATGGAATGAGTAATAAAAACTATGATTTTATTTATAAAATAAATCTAGATGGAATTGAATATAACTATATTGGTAAACAGAATAATGATAAAAGTTTATTTGAGTTTAATGGTAATAATTATTATGTGGCTGGTGATAAATATTTTATTTATGATGGTAGTAATTTAAATAGTGTAAATAGTCCTTATATTGTTGATGAAATTTTTGTTGATAGTGATAAGATTTCTGAACTAATCAAATTAGCTAGTTTTGAATCTAAAACAGAGTATGAAAGTGGAAAAAAGAATTATAATTATTTAATTTCTAGCAATACAATTAATAAGTATTTTTATAATATTGATAGTGATTATTTGGAAAATCCTAATCGTTTAGTTATTATTGCTAATGAGAATAATATAGTTGATAATGTTGTTCTTTATTTGGATAGTTTTTGTGTTTTGAATAAGACTTGTCAGAATTCACTTAGAATAGAACTTAGTTATAGTAATTTTGGAAAAATTGAAGAAATTAACAATCCTATTGGGTAGTTTTGTTAATTTTTTTCTTTTTATGATATAATGTTTTGAGTGGTGGTAGTATGAAAAATATATATGGGTTAACTATTGAAGAGATTGAAAACTATTTTTTAGATATTGGTTCCAGAAAATTTCATGCCTTACAATTATTTAGTTGGTTATATGAGAAAAGAATAGAAAGTTATGATGATATAACAGATATAAAAAAAGAAGTAATTGAAAAACTAAAAAATGATTATTCAATTGAGAGATTAAAAATTGTAGATGTTCAAGAAGATGTTGATGTTTGCAAATACTTATTTGAACTTAGTGATGGTGAACATATTGAAGCGGTTTTAATGCGTCATGACTATGGTAATAGTGTTTGTATTTCTAGTCAGGTTGGTTGCAATATGGGGTGTAGGTTTTGTGAATCAGGTCGTCGGAAAAAAGTTAGAAATCTAGAGACATCAGAAATGGTTTTGCAACTTTTAATGATTGAAAAATTACTTAAAGAGAGAATAAGTCATGTTGTTGTTATGGGAATTGGAGAACCTTTTGATAATTATGATAATTTAATTAAGTTCTTTAAGATAATAAATCATCCTAAAGGTTTAGCTATAGGTGCTAGACATATTACAGTATCTACTTGTGGTATTGTTCCAAAGATATTGGAATTTAGTGAATTCCCATTACAAATAAATTTAGCAATAAGTTTACATGCCCCTAATAATGAAATTAGAGATAAGATAATGCCTATTAATAAAGCTTATCCTCTTGATAAATTAATTCCAGCTGTTAGAACATATTTAGAAAAGACAAATAGACGTGTCACATTCGAATATATATTATTAGATGGTATTAATGATAGTGTAGAATGTGCCACTGAATTAGCCAAATTAGTTTCTAATATAAATTGTTATATAAATTTAATTCCTTATAATGAAACTAATAACTTAGAGTTTAAGCGAACAAATACTATTCAAATTATGCGTTTTTATGATATACTTAAAAAGAATAATATTAATGTAACAATAAGAAGAGAATTTGGTAGTAAAATAAGTGCTGCTTGTGGACAACTTAGAAGCAAGAAGGAGGAGTTATGAAAACTTTTTATCTAACCGATGCTGGTAAAGTTAGGGATCATAATGAAGATAGTGTTATTATTATTAAAAATGATAATAATGATTATTTAATGGCAATTGCTGATGGTATGGGTGGACATTCTGCTGGAGAAGTTGCTTCTTCAATAGCAATTGATTATTTAGGTAAACATTTTACTGAATCGTTTAAAGTGAAGAGTAAGGTTGAAGCTGTTAATTGGATAAGAGATGTTGTTGATGAGATTAATACTTCTATTTTTCAATATGAAAAAACTCATCCTGAAAGTAAGGGAATGGGGACAACTCTTGTACTAGCTATTTTAACTAAAGATTATTTATTATTTGGTAATGTTGGTGATTCTAGTGGTTTTGTTATGAAAGATGATAAACTTCATAAAGTTACTTACGATCATACATTGGTTAATCTATTAGTTAGTGCTGGTGAACTTACTAAAGAAGAAGCTAGTGTTCATCCGAAGAAGAATGTTTTAATGAAAGCGCTAGGGGCTTCATTAGAAATAGATGTTGATATTTTTGATTGTGATATGGATATTACAGAAATTCTTTTATCTAGTGATGGCCTTACTGGTATGCTAGATAAAGAAAGTATTGAAAAGGTTCTTTTAGGAGAAGGAAGCGTTGAAGAAAAAGTTTCTAAATTAATTCAGAAAGCTAATAATAGGGGTGGAACAGATAATATTTCGGTTGCTTATTTAGTTCGCGAAGAAGGTGAAGATAAGTGATTACAAAGGGGCAAAAAATTAATGATCGCTACGAAATAATTAGGGCTATTGGTGAAGGTGGAATGGCTAATGTCTATCTTGGCTATGATACTATCTTGGATAGAAATGTTGCTATTAAAGTTTTACGTGGTGATTTGGCTAATGATGAGAAATTTGTTAGAAGATTTCAAAGAGAAGCATTGTCAGCATCTTCTCTTGCACATCCTAATATAGTTGAGATGTATGATGTTGGTGAAGATGATGGAACGTATTATATTGTTATGGAGTATGTTGATGGTAAAACACTAAAGCAATTACTTAAAAAACGTGGTACATTGACACTTAGTGAGGCTATTGATATTATGAGTCAACTTACTGATGGAATGGCTCACGCTCATGATTCATATATTATTCATAGAGATTTAAAACCACAAAATATTATGATTAAAGATGATGGGCAAATAAAGATAACTGATTTTGGTATTGCAATGGCTCTTAATTCTACACAACTTACACAAACTAATTCTGTAATGGGTAGTGTACATTATTTACCTCCAGAACAAGCTAGTGGAAAAGGTTGTACAATTAAAAGTGATATTTATTCTATGGGAATTATCTTTTATGAACTTTTGAGTGGTTCATTACCTTTTAGAGGTGATAATGCTGTTGAAATTGCTTTAAAACATATGCGTGATCCACTTCCAAGTCTAAGGGAGGATAATCCAGCAATACCACAAAGTATTGAGAATATTATTAGAAAAGCTACTGCTAAGAATCCTAAGAACAGATATGAGTCAGCTAGGGAAATGCATGAGGATTTGTTAACTGCTCTTAATGATGAAAGAATGAATGAGGAAGTTTATCAATATAAATATCCTGAAAATGAGAATGATGGAAAGAAAATTAAAAAAGTAAAAGAAGAAAAAGAAGAAGAAGCGTTTTTAGATGATGAAGCTGAAAAAACTTCTACAGATGAAATTGCTACTAAAATTGAAGATGTAGAAGAAAAGAAAAATAAAAAACTAATTATTATTTTAGCAATAGTTTTTGCGGTAATCTTTTTAATCTTAGTAATTATCTTTTTCGTTGTACCAGCTCTTTCTAATAAAAAGGCTGTAACAGTTCCTGATTGTCAAAATTTAAAAGTTAGTGCCTGTGAGAAAAAATTACAAGCAGCAGGATTCGAAGTTAATACGCAAATAAAAACTGTTAATTCTACAAAGGTTAAGAAAAATCTAGTAGTTAAAACTGATCCAGCAAAGGGTAGAAGTATTAAAAAAGGTAGTAAGATTACAATCTATAAATCTGTTGGAGAAGAAACATTTAAAATAGAAGATTATACTGGTATGAATTCTATTGAAGTCAAGACTAGATTAGAAGAAAAGTATGGTCTTGTTGTTACAATTGAGAAGAAAGAACCTGCTGATACTGATAAAGAGTATGATGAAGATGAAATAATAGGTCAGTCTTTAGCAGCAGATAGCGAAGTTAAAAAGGGAGATTCATTAACTCTTTATACACCTAACATTGTTGATACTTTTCCAAATATGGCAGAAGAAGGTTGGAGTTTAAGTGATGTTGAAACTTTCTGTAATAAATATGGATTGATTCTTGAAAAAGTTGAACAAGAAACAACTGCTTATTCAGAGGGAACGATAATTGGTCAATCAAGGACAGTAGGAAGTACTATTATAAAAGGTACAACATTAAGAGTAACAGTTGCTGTTAAGCCTAAGGCAAAACCAACTCCTACTCCTGATAAAGATAAGCCAACAACAGATGATAGTGGCGATGAAGAGGACGATCAAAATAATACAAATTAGGGGAGATTTATGAGAGGACAAATTATTAAAATTAGTAGTGATTTATATTTTGTTAGCGCTGAAAATAATATCTATCCTTGTAAATGTCGTGGTATATTTAGAAAAGAACATATTACTCCGGTAGTGGGGGATTATGTTCTTTTCAGTAAAGAAAAAAAATTAATAGAGAGTATTTTAGAGCGAAAAAATATATTTCAAAGACCAAAAGTTAGTAATATAGATCAAGCTATTTTAGTTACTAGTTTAAAATTACCTGATTTTTCACTTAACTTGTTAGATAAGTTCATAAGTTTAATGGAAATTAATAATGTTGAACCAATTATTTGCATAACTAAAAGGGATTTGATTGAAGATAAGGAATTTACCGATATTGAAAAATGTTTAAAATACTATAAAAAAATTGGCTATAAAGTTATTTATAATACTGATATTGATACTATTAAGAAATTGTTAGCTAATAAAACAAGTGTTTTTACAGGGCAAACTGGTGCGGGTAAGAGTACTTTGCTTAATAGATTAAATCCTTCTTGGAATTTAGAAACTGGAGATGTGTCAGTGGCACTTGGAAGAGGTAAACATACGACTAGAGTAGTAGAATTATTTGAATTTATGAATGGTAAAGTTTTAGATACTCCTGGATTTTCAGCATTAGATTTAAATAATTATTCAGAAGAGCAAATAAGAAGATCTTTTATTGAGTTTTCTTTGTATCCTTGCCCATTTAAAGACTGTAGTCATACAAAAGAAGCAGAATGTTCAGTAAAACGAGAAGTTTTAGAGAATAATATACTAGAGAGTAGATATTTGAATTATTTGAGTTTTATAGGAGGTAAAAATGAAAAAAATTAGTGCAACTTTTTTGAGTAGTAAGAATGTTCCTAAAGATTTAATGAAGCTAAATGAAACGGATGTTGATTATATTCATGTTGATGTAATGGATGGTAAATTTGTTAAGAATAAAACTATGCAATTTAATGAGTTGAAATATATTTATAAATATACTTCTAAAAGATTAGATGTTCATTTAATGGTTGAAAATCCTTCAAAGTATATTCCTTTATATGCAGAGTTAAATACAGAATATATAACTTTTCATGTTGAAGTGTTGGAAGATATTGTTAAAGATTTAGAACTTATCAAAAGCTATTCTATAAAATGTGGGTTAGCAATTAATCCGGAAACAAAAGTAAGTGAACTAGTTCCATATTTACCTTATTTAGATTTAATTTTAGTTATGGGAGTTCATCCTGGTGAAGGTGGTCAATCTTTTATACCAGAGACTGTTGATAAAGTAAAAGAGATAAGAGGATTAATAGAATCATACAATAGTAAGGCTTTAATTAGTGTTGATGGTGGAGTTAATGATAAGAGTAGAAATCTACTTTCGGATGCTGATATTATGACATCTGGTAGTTATATTGTTTTAAGTGATAATTTTCAAGAAAAAATTACTAGTTTAAGATAAAATAGTATGATATAATTTTTTTAGAATAGGAGTGGTAGTGTGGATAATAATGTAAAGGACACGAATACTACACCAGAAGTTAATCCTTCTGTTACAGATAATACTAATGTTAAAACTGAAGTAAATACTTCTTCGGTTAGTACTGATTCAAAACCAGAAGCTAATCCTAATACTGATGTAAATGTTTTTAATCCAGAAAGTCTTTTGGGTGAACTACCAGCTGAGAGTGAAGTTGTTACTAGGGAAGATATGGCTAAAATAGATGTTGCTGCAACACAACAAGTTGTTAGTGCCAATTTAGGTCCAGATTTAGAAAAAGAGCAAAAAATTGCTAATAGTTATAAGGAAAAAATGAGGCAAGCTGAGTTGAATTATAAACCACCAAGTGCATTTAAATTATTTTTATTATTTGTATTTTTTGGTGCTTTAATAGCTTTTGTTTTATATTTGCCAGAAATTAATGAGATGGTTCTTAAAAAGAAAGCTGCTAGTGCTGAGGAGAATACTCCAGAGATAACTACAGGTCGACTTATTTGCTCTTTAGATGATGCTGATGCTAGTTTGAATTATAAGCATAATGCGGAATTTTCTTTTACTGATAATAAATTAAAAAAGATGAAATTAGTATTAGAAACACGTGGGGATATTACTTTGGATGAGGATAAGCTTGATGAGTTGGCTGCTAGATGTAATTTAATTAAGGATAGTGCTAAATCTATTGCAGGTGCTACTATAAATTGTAGTTATGTTGAAGGTAAATTGACTGAAACTCAGATATTTGATCTGGCAGCAATTAATTTAGATGATATTACTGCAGCGTTTACAGAAGCTGGTGGACAATATCCTAAATATAGAAATGATGATGATATTAGTAATGTTGAAAAAGAGATGAATGCAAGTGGATATAGTTGTAAAAAAGAGGCAAGTTAGTGCTTCTTTTCTTTTTTTTAAAAATAATTTTTGTTATTATATAAGATGAGGTGTTAATAATGAATGAACAGATTATAAAAGAAATAGCAAATAATTTGGAAATAGATATAAAACAGGTTAGTGCCGTTTTAAATTTACTTAGTGAAGGTAATACAATACCATTTATTGCTAGATATAGAAAAGAAGCTACTGGTGCTTTATCAGAAGAAGCTATTAAAAGCATTAATGAGGTGTATGAGTATCAAGTTAATCTTTTGAAAAGAAAAGAGGATGTAATTCGACTTATTGATGAAAAAGGAATGTTAACAGATGAGATAAGAAATAACGTTATGGCTTGTGTAAAACTAGTTGAAGTTGAAGATATATATCGCCCATATAAAGAGAAAAAGAAGAGTAAAGCAACTGAGGCTATAGCTTTAGGACTTGAGGGACTGGCCAAAATTATGATGTCATATCCTACAACTGGTAGCATTGAAGAAATTAGTAAAAAATTTATTACAGATAAAGTTAAGTCTGTTGACCAGGCTGTAGAAGGTGCTTGTTATATTATTGCTGAATGGGTAAGTGATAATGCATTTTATCGTAAATGGATTAGAAGTTATTTTTATAAAAATGGGATTATTAATTCTAAATTAAAAAAAGATGCTAAAGATGAAGTTAATATTTATGAGATGTATTATGACTATAATGAACCTGTTAAATATATAAAACCGCATCGTATTTTAGCTTTAAATCGTGGTGAAAAAGAAAAAATACTAACTGTTAATATAGATGTTAATAAAGATGAGATTCTTTCCTATTTAGAAAAGAAAGTTATAAAGAATGATAAAAGTTTTGTTACTAGTTACGTTAAAGAAGCTATAGCAGATTCATATAAGAGATTAATAGCTCCTTCTGTTACTAGAGAAGTTCGAAGTGAACTTACTGAAAAAGGTGAAGAAGCAGCAATCACTAATTTTGGAAAGAATTTAGAAGCTCTTTTACTTACTCCACCAATAAAAGAAAAAATAGTTTTGGCATTTGATCCAGGATATGTCAATGGATGTAAATTGGCAGTTGTTGATAAAAATGGTAAGTATCTTGATAGTACTGTAGTTAAACCTTTCTTAAAGGGTGATGAAGAGAAGAGAATTAATATTTCAAAAGAAGAAATTCTTAAGTTAATAAAAAAATATAATGTTGATATAATAGCAATTGGTAATGGTACTGCATCTCGTGAAAGTGAAAAATTATGTGCTGAATTAATAAAAGAAAATAATTTAGATTGTAAATATGTAATTGTTAGTGAAGCTGGAGCATCTATTTATTCTGCTTCCAAACAAGCTATAGAAGAATTTCCAGATTTAGCAGTTGAAAAACGTAGCGCTGTAAGTATTGGAAGAAGATTACAAGATCCTCTTGCTGAACTTGTTAAAATACCACCTGAAGGAATAGGGGTTGGTCTTTATCAACATGATGTAAGTGCTAGTAAATTATCTAGTTCACTTGACTTTGTAGTTGAAAAATGTGTAAACAATGTTGGAGTTAATATTAATACTGCTTCAGCATCACTTCTTTCATATGTATCAGGAGTTACGAAGGCTGCTATTAAAAAAATAATTGATTATCGTGAAAAAGTTGGTAAAATCTTATCAAGAGAGGAAATAAGAAAAAAGAAATTATTATCAGATAAAGCCTATGAGCAGGCAATTGGTTTCTTAAGAATAACTGAGGGAGATAATATTTTAGATACAACAGCAATTCATCCTGAAAGTTATCAAGTGGCCCTTAATTTACTTAAAGAGTTAAACATGACAATTAATGATATTGGTAAAAAGGAATTGATAGATGTTTTAGATAAGATTGATTTGAATGTTTATAAAGAAAAACTTGGTACTGATATTTATACACTTGAAGATGTTATTACTTCACTTAAAAAACCTAATCTTGATCCACGTGATGAATATCCACAACCAATTTTAAAGAGTGATATTTTAGATATAAAGGATTTAACTGTAGGAATGAAACTACAGGGAACAGTTAGAAATGTTGTTGATTTTGGACTTTTTATTGATATTGGATTACATGATGATGGATTGGCTCATATTTCAAAATTGTCTAATCAATATATAAAACATCCATCAGATTTATTTAGTGTTGGCGATATAGTAGATTGTTATGTAGATGATATTTCTTTAGAAAAAAATAAAGTTAGTTTAAGCTTGATTCCTAGATAGTTGATTGTATATAATAATATCATAGGAGAGTATTTATGAAAGTTATTAATTTTATTTTGAAAGTTATAAAAGGTATTATTGGTTTATTTTCAGATATTTGTTTTATTATACTTTTTGTATATGGTATTACTTTTATTCCATTTTTATTGGGATATAAAGCTACTAATATTAGTAGTTCTAATAATGATTATTATAAAACAGGGACACTTATATATTATAAAAATGTAGATTTAGAAGAATTGCGTGTTGGGGATAATATACTTGAGAAAAAGGGATCAGACTATACTATTTATAAGATTAAAGATTTAGTTGATGATAGTATAGATGTTGGAGATAAGAAAACTATTACTTATGGTGAAAATGTTTTTAAAATTGGTGCTATAAGTGTTCCATATCTTGGTTATTATGTTAGATTTATGAATGCTAATCGTAATATAGTATATTTATTAGCTATAATAATTGTATTTGATATGATTTTTGGTGGTATTAGACTTAGACCTAAAAAAAGACTGCAATAGTCTTTTTTTATATTAAAGTTATTTTTGTTTGCTATTATATGGTATTGCTGTCTTTTTGTAAATCGGCAATGATTAATTGCTTTTAAATTGTTAAGTAAATTGTGTCTTGCTATAATTATGGTAGGTGATTGTATGAAAAAAATAATAATACTAATATTATTATTAATGCCAACGATAGTATTTGCAAAAGACTATGATGTGAAAATATTATCAGTAGATTATGACAGTTTAAGTAATGAAGAACAAAGTAGTATTAATAAAGAAGTTATTAATGATGACGTAATAAATAATAAAGTGGAATATAAATTGGTTTATCAAAAGAATAATACTATTATTGATAATCCAATTACTAGAAGTCCAATTGCGATGCTAGTTATTGCTTTATCTGTTTTTTTAGTAGAATTATTTGTACTACGACAAAAAAAACTAAAGTTATTTTTATTGATTATAATGTTATCTTTAGTTCCTACTGCAGTGTTTGCTATAAATAAGATTGGCGAAAGTGAAGTAAGTAAGTCAGTAAATAATAAATTTAGTTATAAACCTCCTAAAATAGCAGGATATAAGTATGTAGGATACATTAAAGTAGAAATAAGGGAAGCTGATTTTAAACAGGGAGGAATTGTCAATCTCCAAATGAGAAAACTTGCGGGAGCAGATGTTCAAGATGTAAATCTTTGCGTAGGAATGACTGGTGACGAAAGAGCAAACTGTTATGGAAATAAAATTGAGTCTCTTGGATTAGATACTACAATTACAGCTATTAAAAGAAGTAATACTATGAAATCAAGATTAACTGCAGATAATATTGTGTCATTAAGTAGTTCAGAATATCCAATCTATATGTGGTTTGATCAAGGAATAATTTATTACTATACAGAAGCTAATAGAATATACTTAAATGAGGATGCAGCTGCTATGTTTCCATATTTACATTCATTAAATGATATAGCTGATTTTAGTTATTTTGATAGTTCTAAAACTACTGATATGTCAGTGATGTTTGCGGTTTCTGGAATAACAGATGTTGACAGTTTAATGAATTGGGATACATCAAAAGTAATTACTATGGATGAAATGTTTGATACATGTAGTAACTTAACAAATGTAGATGGTTTAGTAAATTGGAACGTGACAAATATCACTAATATGAGTGATTTGTTCTATGATTGTAGTAGCTTAACAAATGTAGATGGTTTAATAAATTGGAATGTATCAAATGTTAGGAATATGTCTTATATGTTCTATGGTTGTAGTAGTTTAACTAATGTAGATGGATTAGCTAATTGGGATGTATCAAATGTTATTCATATGGGTAGTATGTTTTCGCAGTGTAGCAGTTTAACAGATGTAGATGGTTTGGCTAATTGGGATGTATTAAGTGTTATTTATATGTATAGTATGTTTTATGGATGTGATCAATTAGAAAATATTGATACAATTTTAAATTGGGATGTAAGTAATGTTGAAAGTTTTTATGGCATGATGGCGGAGACAAAATTTATAACTCAAGGTTACAGTAAACCTTTTAGAAACGAAGAGGGTTATTGGGATAGTTATGGCGATTATTATAGGGCTGAGATAGTTAATATTGAGGACCTTCCACTTCCAAAATTTTTAACTTCTTCACCTGAGGAGTATAATCCAGTTGAAGATCAAGGCAGTTTCTCTCAAGATGTTGGTAATTATTTTGAGATTCGTTATGAACTCACTTCGGATCACAGTTTTGTTATTGATTATGTTAGTAAAGCTGATGGCAGGTATCCACCTGCAGTATCTGTGTATGTTGATTATGATGGTTATGACACAGATCAAAAGTACTTTGTAGGAAATCTTGCATATATGTCAGAAAAGTTAGATGAATATATATACTTCAAGGGAAAAAGTATAAAATGTGATGATAACTGTAGCGAATTACATCATGAGATTTTTGAGTATTTTGTTTCAAAGATTTATGGAATGGATGAGGGGGAGAATAAGGCTGTTGAATATTTTCAAGAAAAAATTCGAAAGCTGATGGAGACTTTTTGATATAATCTATATTACAATGAATATGGTATGATATTATTGTGGAGGTTATTTATGAAAGTTAGAGGATTTGAGATTGCAAAAGGATGGGAAGATAAAGATATTCATATTCCGGTTAGAAAGACAGCTCACGCTGCTGGATATGATATTGAAGCAGCTGAAGATGTTATAGTTCCTGTTTATAAGCCTGGTATTAAACCAACTTTAATTCCAACTGGTTTAAAGGCATATTGTCAGGATGATGAATGTTATTTTCTATTAAGTAGATCTGGTGGACCGAAAAAAGGGCTATTAACACCACATGGATTTGGATTAATAGATTCTGATTATTATGAGAATCCTGATAATGATGGTCATTTTATGGTTCAAGTTTTTAATTGTTCTGATCATGAAATACATATTAAAAAAGGTGATGCTGTTGCTCAAGTTATGTTTACTAAATATTTGATATGTGATGGGGATAGAGCTGAAGGAAAAAGAAAAGGAGGCTTTGGATCTACTGATAAGTAGATTTATTGCTTTTTATTTGAAAATATGATATAATATGCTTCACTGAGGGTGATAATATGGTTAAAAATTTACATACTCGATTAGTTGCCGGGGTAGTTACTTTAGGACTTACTTTTACTTTGTCTGGCTGTAAAGCAGGATATATTAAAGATTTATATTTAAGAGCGACAACACCAGTAGAAACACCTTGTGATTTACCTGAAGTTAGTGAAGAAATTATTTATGAAACACCTGAGCCAGAAATTGAAGAGACTGAAGAACCAGTATTAGAAGAACCGGTAGTAGAAGAACCAATACAAACTCCATTTGAAATAAAAGATAATTATTTAATTCCCGCAGTTAGAACTATAGCTTCTGTAAATGTACGTAGTGATAGTAATACAGATTCAGAAGTGTATGGTGTTTTAAATGTAGGAGAGGTTTTACCAGTTTATTCTAAACTTGATAATGGTTGGTATGCTGTTAACTATAATGGTCAAACTGGTTATGTTTGTGGTGACTATGTTAAAGAGACTTATATCATTAATAAGGAAGTTTTATATAATGGTTGTCTTAACAAAGATACATATATTTATGATGAAGTTGGAAATGTTATTGCAAATGTGCCTTGGTTGGAATTAGTAAAAATATATGATGAAGATAATAGCAGATACTTTGTCCAATTTGAAGATATTATTGGTTATTTGTCTAAAGATGATGTTACTATTTTAACAGGTACTTATGCTGTTGTTGATATTAGTGATCAAAGACTTGATTTATATAACAATACTAATATAATATTAACTACACCTGTAGTTACTGGTAAAGATTCTACTCCTTCTGATTTGGGCCTATTTGATATTGATTCAAAGGGCAGAGATGTTATATTAAAAGGGGCAGACTATGAAACACACGTTAATTATTGGATGCCTTATAACGGCGGTGAAGGATTGCATGATGCAGTGTGGAGAGAGTACTTTGGTGGAGATATTTATATAAAAAATGGTAGTCATGGTTGTATAAATATGCCGCTTGATAAAGTTCAAGAAGCTTATAATGATCTTTATGTTGGTAGTTTAGTTTTAGTAAAAAGATAATTCTAAATATGAAAGCTTTTGTCGAATGAGTAGACTCATTCGATTTTTTGTTTTATTCTTTTTTTGAAAGGAGGATAATGGAAGAAGTTTTAGACTATGAAGGGTTAATATATAGTATTATAAGTAAATATCCAAAAAGATTTGATAGAGATGATTTATATCAAGTTGGAATGCTTGGTTTAATTGATGCTTATAAGCATTTTGATAATAGTTATGAAACTAAATTTTCAACATTTGCTTATTACTATATAGTAGGTGAGGTCAACAAGTATATACGAGAAAGTAGTAGTTTAAAAGTAAGTAAAAGTTTAATTGAATTAAAGAAAAAAATAATTTCAGCTAAGGAGATGATGGCACAAAAATTAGGAAGAGAGCCTACTAATTTAGAAATATCTTTATATTTGGAAGTAGAGGAAGATATGGTTGATATGGCAATTCTTGCGACAGATGAAGTTGATTCTCTGGAGAATAGCTTATATGATGTAGGTAAAACTTATGATAATACTAGTGCTGAAGTTTTAGATTTGAAAAATGAAATTATGAAGCTTCCAGTTGAGGAAAGAAGATTAATTATTGCGAGATATTTTGATGAGTTAACGCAAAGTGAAACATCTAATATTTTAGGAATTAGTCAAGTTCAAGTTTCAAGAAGTGAAGCTAAGGTATTAAAAAAACTTAAGGATCGTTTGATTGCTTAAGTTTTTTTGTATACTATTTTTATTTTTGGTTAAGCTATTTTTAGGTGATAGAGATGCGGAGTACAAGGTATAATAAAATAGCTGATTTACATAAAGTGCCAGAAAATAGAATAAAAAATGCTATTGTTGCATTTTTTTCTGGTGGGATATTGGGCTTTTTAGCAGAATTTATGATTGAATTGTTTTGTAAATATTTACACATGTCGCGGGTTGATTCAGCGACTTTAATGATAGTTGTTTTTATTTTTTTAGCGACATTCTTAACAGCATTGGGGTTATTTGATAAATTAGTGCAAAAGTTTAAATGTGGTTTATTAATACCAATTACAGGATTTGCTCATTCTATGACTAGTAGTTGTATGGATTCTAAAAATGAAGGTTTGATTTATGGAATTGGTTCGAATATTTTTAAACTTTCTGGTTCAGTAATACTATATGGAGTTGTTTCAGCTTGGTTTTTTGGACTTATACGTTTTATTATTGGAGGTGGAGGATGACTTTTCATTATAATAATGTTTACTTAGAGGATACAGCAACAATAGTTGGTCCTTATGAGAAAGCAGGGCCTCTTTGTAAGTATTTTGATAAAACTTATGATGATTTATATTTTGGTGAAAATTCTTTTGAAAAAGCCGAGATAAAATTAGTTAAGAAGTCTCTTGCAATGTTGATGAAAAAAACTGGTATAAAAAGGAATGAGATAGATTTAGTGGTAGGAGGGGATTTACTTAATCAAATAATTGCTTCAACATATGGTTGTAGTGAGATTGGAAAAAGTTTCATAGGAATATATGGCGCCTGTAGTAGTAGTGTTCTTGGAATGATTATTGCTGCTAATTTTATTGAAGCTAAATTTGTAGAAAATGCTTTTTGTGTAGTTTCTTCTCATAATATGACTAGTGAAAAACAATTTCGTTATCCAACAGAGTATGGTGCTTTAAGACCTAATAGTGCAACTTTTACAGCAACAGGGGCAGCTTGTAGTTTTTTGACTTGTGAAAAAGCAAAAGTTAGAATTGAGTCAGCTACATTGGGAAGAATAGTTGATTATGAACAAAATGATCCTAACGATATGGGAAGAGTTATGGCGCCAAGTGTTGTTGATACACTAGTTACACATTTTAAGGAGACAGGGAGAAATCCTGATGATTATGATTTGATTCTTACTGGTGATTTAGGTAAACATGGAATGAAAATTCTTAAAGATTATTTAAAAAAAGTATATGAAATAAATCTTGGTGATAATTATAATGATTGTGGAGTTTTACTTTATAATTTTAATGAACAAAAAGAAGTAAAAGCAGGTGGTAGTGGACCAGCTTGTAGTGCCTTAGTTACTTATGGATATGTTTTTGATTTGTTGAAAAAGAAAAAAGTTCAAAGAGTTTTATTGCTTGCAACAGGGGCTTTATTTTCACCTATTTCTGTATATCAAAAACAAAATATAAATTCTATTTGTCATGCTATTAGTTTGGAGGCGGTTTAATGCTTTTATTTAATTCATTTTTATTTTGTGGTTTTGTTTGTTTAATTTCCCAAATAATCCTTGATAATAGTAAGCTTACTGTTGGACATATAACTTCTATGCTAGTAGTAATAGGAGCTTTTTTAGATTCATTTAGTATTTATGATTGGATAATAAAAGTTGTTGGGGGAGGTGCTCAATTACCAATATTAAGTTTTGGTCATTCGTTGATACATGGTGCCTTAGCTAAAGCGGAAAGTGTTGGCTTTATGGGCATTTTTATGGGTATGTTTGACTTAACTGCTACTGGTATAGCAGCTGCTATTATTTTTGCTTTTATTTTTACTTTAATCTTTAGACCAAAAAGCTAATTGCTTACAAATTTTTACTATACAAATGCATTGATTTTGGTTTATAATTGTAGTTAGAATAGAGGTGAGTTTATGTATCTAGTATATAGAATACTTGTAATTATACTTATTGTTTCTTTTGTTACTGGTATTATGGATATAATTTATGAACATAAACATCATCTGAAGAAAGAGTCTATTGCTGTTGATAATTCTAAACCATTACTTGAGGAAGAGGAGAAAAAAGAAATAATAATAGATGATGAGGAAATTATATGATTAAGAAAATATTTAATTTCTTCAAGTATATTTATGAAACTACACAACTTGGTTTTTATTATATATGTTTAGTTTTATCTAAAGGGTTTTTCTTCTATTTCTATTTTTTATTCTATTTGTTTGAAAAGATATTTCATTTTAAATTTTTTGAAAAAATAAAGAATTATTTTAAAAAATTACAAAATGAACCATTATATTTTTTAATATTAGTATTTATTTGTACATCTTTTATTTTTTATCAAACATATTTATATGTAGATAATGATGATATTACTTATGTTGATACTGGAGTAGTTAATAATGATGAGACAAAAGTTGATGATTCAAAAACAGAAGATTATTTTGAAGAACCAGGTAGAGATCCTAATGGTGGATATACTAGTACCGAGACTAATTTGTATCGTAAATATGGAAAATATGATGTAAATAATCTTAACTTTGATGAATTAAAAGCTACTAATAGTGATGTTGTTGCTTGGATTACTGTTGATGGTACTAATGTTAATTATCCGGTTGTTCAAGCAACTGATAATGACTATTACTTAAAACATGATATTTTAGGTAATTATCGCTCTAGTGGTTGGGTATTTATGGACTTTAGAAATGAGATTGATCTTAGTGATAATAATACAATATTCTATGGTCATAATTTACTTAATAAAACATCTTTTGGTAGTTTACAGACACTATTTACTGATAAATGGTATAAAAATTCTAATCATTATATTGTTGTTGCGACTCCTGAAGGAAAATCTATTTATGAAGTTTTCTCTGTTTATACGATAGAGCCAGAAGTCTATTATTTACAAAATAATTTTTACACTGATGAAGATTATCAAAAATTCCTGGATACTTTAAAATCTAGATCTAAATATAATTTTAATGTTGATTTAGGTATTAATGATAGAATTATTACTTTATCTACTTGTACTGATGATAATCTAGGTAGAAAAGTATTTCATGCTAAATTAATTAGTAGTTAAAAAATATCCACAGATTCTGTGGATATTTTAATTTATTTTAGATATTTCAATAATTTTTTCCATATCATCGTCTTTGGCGATGATGTTTTTATGTTCTTGTTTACAAAGAGTACATTTATAAATAATTTTAAAAGTATCTTTATATTTTTCAATACCAATTGGTTTTAGTAATCCTTGACAAGAATTTTGTCTATCACCTGGATTTATGTCAACATGTTTTGAATAAAGGCAATAAGGGCAATGATCGCGAGAGGAATATATTAATGGTTCTACTTTTTTATGACAGTTTTCACAAATGAACCCTTCATCTAATTCATTAAATCTTTTCATATAATCACCAAATTCATTATAGCATTATAGACTAAGTTTGACAAAAATAAAAATTTTTGCTAGTATGTTTTTAGTGAGGAGATATAAGTAATTAATTTATGAGCTATCTCGGGTATAAGAATACTTACACAAAGTAATTTGGAGTCACGAAATATGAGCGCGTGATTTTTTTTGTCGCGAATTATGAAAGGAGGTTTATTATGCTTCGAGCACTTGATGATTATTCAGAAGGCGAAAAACTATTGATGGTTTTACATGGATGTGATTATGCCACATATGAAGCTAATGAAGATATTGAAAACTTTAATAAATATCTTAGTGGTGATGTTGAAGGTTTTTCAGAAAGAACTCTTCGTGATATGGAAATACTATCTTTATTAAAAAAACTAGGCTATCCTATGCAGGAATTAGGTACTTATTTGTATAAAGATCTAATATCCGAAATATGTGAGGTATTAAATTGTTTATCTGATAAGAGGAATGATATTAATGTTTGTCGTGAATTATTAGCTAAGCTAAATGATGCATATTCATCATTTTATCATTCGATAGGTAGAGAATGGAAAGAATTAGGAATTACTTCATTTCACTTATATATAATTGATGCCTTAGAAAGTATTGATGATGATAATATTGATCAGGAATTGTCTAGTAAAATAACTGGTGAAGAATTTCATGATTTAAATTATGGTTTACATGCATTTATGTTAGCAGCTTATACATTAAAGAAATATTCTTTTAGTGAAGCTGACTATAAGAAACCACTAATGAAAAAGCTAGATAATGGACCAAAACCACGTGAATATTGGTAATTTTAGAAGAATATTTTTATTCTTCTTTTTTTATGACAATCTAAATAAAGTCAAGCACTAATTTTAATAATTATTTTAAAATTTGTTG